>JALHRF010000057.1 GCA_022841545.1 Bauldia sp.
GGTTGTCCCTTTTAAGGGCGAGTCTGGTGATGGGCGGTTTTGATTTTAGGCTGCCGTGCGGTCGATGCCAGTTGTATCGGTGGAGCCAGATCGGCAGCTCGACGGCGCGGCGTTCTGAGTTGGGATAGGCCTGAGCGTAGGCCCATTCACGGAGCGCGGTCTGGATGAAGCGCTCCGCCTTGCCGTTGGTCTTCGGCGTGTAGGGCCTGGTCCTGATGTGCTTCAGGCCGAGATCGCCGCAGGCTTCACGGAAGTCTTTCGAGCGGTAGCACGAGCCGTTATCGGTCATCACCCTCGTCACGATGACGCCGAGGCTGGCGTAATAGGCGATCGCCGCCTTCAGGAACGCCACCGCATCCTCCTTCCTCTCGCTGGTCAGGATCTGCGAGAAGGCGAGGCGCGAGGCATCGTCGATCGAGACGTGGACGTACTCCCAGCCGGCGCCGCGCGACACGCCCTTCTGCCGGTTGCCGGTGATGCGATGGCCGACGCGCTCGAACCGGCCGAGCTTCTTGATGTCGATGTGGATCATCTCTCCCGGCTTCTTCCACTCGTAGCGCCGAACCGGCTCCACCGGCTCGAGCGCGGCAAGGCGATTGAGCCCGAGGCGCTTCAGGATGCGGCTGACGGTGGCCGGCGAGATGCCGAGCTCGGCCGCGATCTGCTTCCCCGTCCAACGCTGACGGCGCAAGCCCTCGACCTGCTCTACAACCGCCTGCGGTGTGGGCTTGCGCAGGCAATGCGGTCGCGATGACCGGTCCTGCAAGCCTTCGACGCCCCCGGCCAGGAACCGCGCCAGCCACTTGCGCGCCGTTCGCGGGCAGACACCTGCGGCTCGTGCGGCGGCCTCCGGCGACTGCCCGCTCACTACCGCCCGAACAAGATGCTCTCGACCATGCGGCGTCAGACGGGCATTCTTGTGGATGTTCATCCGGTCCTCCTGGAATTGGCTGAGGTCTCGCAACTCCAGCTTCCTCCCGCAGGACCGGATGGACAACCTAATGAAAGATCACAGCTAACGCGCCCTACCTCGACGCGGCGCACTCCCGTCATGGCCGCGCCCCTCAACCTCCCCCTTGAGGGTCCCCAAGGGGGAGGTTGGCGTCGGCCTTGCGGCAGCAGCGGAAAAAAATCCGCCCGATTTTATCCCCTTCTCCCCATCCGCATTTATCCTCCGGCCGTCCCTTCCTGCCGAGGGGCGGCGTCTCGGATCCGGCGCCGGTCGTCGCGGGAGGTGATCGGCGCCCGCGCTGGCGGAATCCTGTGTCGGGGTAACCCGGCCGAGGTCCGGCCGCCGTCCCGGGGTGCCGTCCGGGAAACCCGCCGGCATACCGCATGCTCCCGAAAAGTGTGCAGCGGTTTTCGGACAAGAGCATGCGGCATCAGCCTCGCGGCAGACGCCCACCGCCGACTCACGTCTCGCGCACAGAACGGCGCGATCTGAAACGGCCGCGTTCCCGTGGCCTCGTCTTGGCCGTTGCGACCGCGACGGCGAAGCGCGTGCGATCGCCCCCCGAACCGGCGCGCGACGCCGCGCGCTTGATCTGGATCAAGGCCGGTCAGGCCGAAGCGACGAACCTTCTCGCACAACCGAAGCAAGGGAGGTCGTTCATGCCCGTCGAAAGCCTCGTCGTGAGCATCGGGGTCGTCGCGGTGTTCGCGCTGTTCTCGATCGTGCTGGCCTGGGCGTATCGCGCAACGAACGGCAAGTGACGGGGAGACCGTCAGCAGGCGACGGCCCCGACATCACGGATCGAGACGACTGTCTGCCGCAGTTGCGCCGGCGGTGGCCTGCGGTCCTTGCCCCGACCGACCTTCGGACCGACGCCGCCCTTGGCCCCCTGTCCGCCGCAAACCCGGCATGATAGGAACGCCCCGGGGATATTCTGTCCGCGGGCTCACCCCTCCGCTCGCTCCATCCTCGAGGACGCGCCCGATGACGCCGGTTCAGATTGCCGCCGCGTGCCTGTTTCCCATCCTGGTAGCGGTTTCGGTCCCGGCCGCGGCCGGCGACGTCTCCTGCAACAAGCAGCAGAGCCTCCGCTCCAAGAACTCCGGCACGCCGACCGCGATCACCTTCGTCAACAAGACGCCCGCAGCGCGCTTCGTGCTGTGGATCGACTTCAACGGCAGCCCGCAGCAATACGCCATCCTCGGACCGGGCGAGCGCTTCAACGTCAGCACGTTCATGACCCACCCCTGGCTCATCACCGACGGCCCGGGAAACTGCATCGACATCTTCATGCCGACCAAGAAGGCGCGCACCGTCAACCTGACGCGCAATCCGAGCTTCGGGGAGGAGTAGCCCTCCTCCGGTCAGAACGGGATTTCGTCGTCGAGTTCTTCGGCGTAGGACGGGGCCGACCCGCCGCGATTGCGCTCGCCGCCGCCGCCCGGCTCCATCGGCGTCGACCGGCCGAAGTCGCCGCCCCTGTCGCTGGCCTGGCCACCCTCGCCGCGCCCGTCGAGAAGCGTCAGCTCGCCCCGGAATCGGGTGAGCACGACCTCGGTCGTGTAGCGGTCCTGCCCGCTCTGGTCTTGCCACTTGCGGGTCTGGAGCTGGCCCTCGACGTAAACCTTGGACCCCTTCTTCAGATACTGCTCGGCGATCTTGCAGAGGTTCTCGTTGTAGATCACGACATTATGCCACTCGGTGCGCTCCTGGCGCTCGCCGGTGGCCTTGTCCCGCCAGTTCTCCGAGGTGGCGATCCGCATGCTGACCACCGGGGACCCGGAGTTGAGCCGCCGGACTTCCGGATCCCGGCCCAGATTGCCGAGCAGAATGACCTTGTTGACGCTGCCAGCCATGGCGCTGCCCCTTTCGTGTTGCGCGATTCTCGCGACCCTACCGCCTCACGGCTGCGGACGGCCGGGAAACATGCGGTCATCCACAGCAACGAACGTTGTTCTCTTTATGTTCTCATGACTTCAGCCGGCTGTCCACGCTTTTTCATGGGGCGCCGGCCGGCGGAAGCCGCGGCCGGCGCCGTTCGGTCAGGCGTCCTCGACGAATTGCTCGGTGTCCACCCATTCCATCTTGATCAGCGACCAGAAGTCCATGGCGACGCCCTTGAGCAGGTAGTCGTAGGGCATCCAGCCGTAGCCCTGCTCGCCCCACGACGTGCCCCACGAATTCCGGATGAGGAAAGCGCCGGTGGTGGTCTTGTTGACCATGGTGTTGGTGATCTTCTTCGCATTGTCGTAGCCGATCACGACGATCGCATGGCCCCACTCGGGATCGCTCGCCAGCTCCGGCGGCGTCGGCAGCGGGATGTGCCCCGGCTTGTCGCCATAGTCGAACGAGGAATAGCCCCAGAACCCGAACATCGAAGGGATGCCGGCCGCGACGTATTTCTTGACGCTGTCGAGCACCTGCTTCTTCGGCACGTTCGCCGTCACCGGGTCGTGGCAGAAATACTTGATCGTCTCGAAATTGTCGGCGACGGCGTAGACGAAGGCCGGTGGGTCGACGTCGTAGTCGGCGACGTTGTAGGGCCAGTAGCGTTCGATGGGCACGCCGCAGGTGACGAGCGCACCCATGGTGTTGCGCAGCCAGGCGCCGGTGTCGCCGGTGACGCCCATGAGGTTGCGGGTGGCCTTGTAGACGAACAGGCGCGACCCATCGAGGTGCTTGCCGAACGACCGCCGCTGGAAATATTCGACGATGCCGACCGCCGAATGGGCCGTGCAGGAACCCAGCGTGAGCTGGTTCTCGATCGGGCTGCACCACGGACGAAGATCGACCGAGGCCGGCGGCGCGGTCATCGCCTTCGACTTGTGCGCCTTGAGGTTTGCCTCGAGCGACTTGACGATGGGCGCGATCTTGGGATGGTCGTCGGTGTAGTCCCGCGGATCGATCATCGGCGGCACCCAGCCGGTGCCCACCCGCTGTCCGGTACCATCGATCTGCACGACGCGATTGCCAAGGATGTACGGCATGTTGTGGTCCTCCGTGTCGGGTTTCGACGAGGCCATCAACCATCGATCGGCAGTCTGATCTGTGGGAAATGCCACCCGGGCGAGAGACCGGCGCGGTCGCGCTCCGGAGTGGCCCCGACGACGTCCGTCGGTTCTACCGGAGCGTCTCGAGCGGCAGGACCTGGTCGACGTCGAAGTAGCCGGCCCAGGGATCGGACTTCTGCTTCCGGAGGAGGTCCGCCGCATTCTCCACCGTGGCCGGCCGCGCATTGTCGAGGCGCGCGAGCTGCGCCCAGGTCACCGGCCATGACACCGGCGCACCGCGCCGGGCGCGGGTCGAGAACGGGCAGATCGCGGTCGCGCCGCGACCGTTGCGGAGGTAGTCGATGAAGATGCGCCCGCTCCGCTTGGCCCTGGTCGCGACCGCGAGATAGCGCTTCGGTTCTTCCTCGGCCATGGTCCGCGCCACCGCCTCGCAGAACGCCTTGACGTCATCCCACCCGTACCGGGGCGTGAGCGGGGCGATGACGTGGATGCCCTTCCCGCCGGTCACCATCGGGAACGTTTGCAGGCCAAGGCCGGCGAGGCGGTCGCGCATGTCCTTCGCGGCGTTGCGAACCTCGGCGAAGGGCATGTCCTCGTCCGGGTCGAGGTCGAAGACGATGCGGTCGGGCTTCTCGAGCGTGTCGTTATGCGAGCCCCAGACATGGAGTTCCAGCGCCCCCATCTGGACGCAGGCGACGAGGCCGCGGACGTCCTCGATGTAGAGATAGACGTCACTGCCCTCCTTCTCCTTGATGCGGATCGGCTTGAAGGCGTCGGGGAAGCCGGGAGAGGCGTGCTTCTGGAAGAAGCAGTCGCCCTCCGCACCGTCGGGACACCGCACCAGGCTGAGCGGGCGGTCGGCGACGTGGGGCAGGATGCGGTCCTTGACCAGCAGGTAGTATTCCGCGAGTTGCCGCTTGGTGATGCCGTTCCCCGGAAAGACCACCTTGTCGGGATGGGTGAGGCGTACACCCTCGATCTCGATCGCCTTGTCGTGCTTCGTCGAATCCACGGTGATGACGGAAGAAGAAGGCTTTGGCTGGGGCACGGCGACCGCCTCTTTCGCGGGGCTGCCTCGAGCGGACCGAGGCGGGTCAGGCGAATCGCGCGGGATCTCGGCGACGATCTCCTTCGCCGGCTTGTCCTTGCGGAGACCCTTGTAGCTGCCCTGGCGGACATAGCCCTCGTCGGTGAAGCCGCGGAAGGCGATCTCGGCCACAAGTTCGGGCTTGACGAAATGGGCGCGTCGCCGGACCTCGGCCGGCACATCGTCGGCCGGCGGCGTCTTGAGCGCGCGCTTCTGCAGTTCGGGCCAGAGTTCGTCGAGCTCGCGCTCGCCGAAGCCGCTGCCCACGCGGCCCCGATAGCTCAGCCGGTCCCCTTCGCGGACGGCAAGCAGGATCGATGAGAACGGGCGCGCCTTAACCTCCGAGGGTCGCCAGCCGATGATGACGAACTCCTGGCCGAACCCGCATTTCGACTTGAGCCACGCCTTCGTGCGGTCGGATCGATAGGGCGAGTCCGCCCGCTTGGAGACGATCCCCTCGAGGTTGATCTCACAGACATGCTGCAGCATCGCAGCACCGCTGCCGACGACATGATCGGAGTAGAACAAGGGGCCGGTGCGCGGCTGGTCGGCAAGGAGCGCGGCGAGCTTCGCCTTCCGCTCGAGGAGCGGCTGCTTCCGGAGGTCCTCCCCGTCGAGGAAGAGGAGATCGAACATGTAGTAGCCGATCCCCCTGCCCTTCCCCTCGGCGATCCGGTCCTGAAGCGCGCCGAAGTCGGTGCGGCCATCCTTGTCCGCGACCGCCACCTCGCCGTCGATCAGCGCCGATGACATCGGCAGGTCGAGAAGCGGGCGGACGAGTGGCTTGAACTTGTCGGTCCAGTCGAGGCCCCGCCGGGTGTATATGCGGACCTCGCCGTCGCCCACCGCGGCGAGGACGCGGTATCCGTCGTACTTGATCTCGTGGACCCACTCGTCGCCTTCCGGCGGCGCCTCGACGAGGGTCGCGAGCTGCGGCTCGATGAACTTTGGCGGGGGCCCGTTCGCCGCCTTGCGCCCCGCTTCCTGGACCGGAGGCTTGTCCCGATCGGCTTTCTTGATGCTCGCACCGGACTTGAGCCACTCGACATTGCCGGCGGCGATCTCGTCCATCGTCCTGCCGGTGCGGACGCTGTTGCTCACGCGCTCGACGATCGGCCGCTTCTCCTCGGTCGCGTATCCGTCGCGCTCCTTGATGAGAAGCCAGTTCTCGTGCTTCGAGCGCTCGCCGGGCTTCTTGCGCATGCGGACGAGCACCCACTTTCCCTTGAGCCGCTCGCCGTGGAGGATGAACTTGAAGTCGCCCTTATGAAGCGCCGCCTCGGGATCGCCGACCGGCTCCCAGGTCCCCTCGTCCCAGAGCATCACGGTGCCGCCGCCATACTCTCCCTTGGGGATGGTGCCCTCGAAGTCGCCGTAGTCGAGGGGATGGTCCTCGGTACGGACGGCGAGGCGCTTGTCCTTCGGGTTCAGGCTGGGGCCGTTCGGCACTGCCCAGGACAGGAGCACCCCGTCGAGTTCAAGACGGAAATCGAAGTGAAGCCGCGTCGCCGCGTGCTTCTGGATGAGGTAGCGATGACCGCCCGCTTTCCGGCGGCCGGTGTCGCCGCTCGGCTCCGCGGTCTTGCGGAAATCTCGCTTCTGCCGGTATTCGCGGAGACTGTCGGCCATCCTGCTCCGCCGCTGTCAGTTCAGGCTGCGCGCTTGCGCTTGGCCGGCGCCTTCTTGTCTTCCTTCTCGTCCTTGGCGGCGGCCGCCTTCTTTTCCGGCGGCTTCTTGGCGCTGGCCGCCGCCTTCTTGGTCGTCGTCGAGGTCTTGCCGCCGACGCTGCGCTTGAGCGCCTCCATGAGGTCGATGACCTTCGCGCCGATCTGCGGCTCGTCGATCGATTCCGGCGGGCGGTCCTCGATCTTGGCGTCGATCAGCTCACGAAGCGCCGCTTCGTAGGGATCGCTGAAGGCCTTTGGATCGAAGGGCTTGGTCTTCCGCTCGATCAGCTCCTCGGCGAGCGACAGCAGTTCCTTGTCCGGCTTGCTGTCCGGGACCTCGGCGAAGAATGCGTCCGGCTTCTGCACCTCGTCGGCGTAGCGGAGCGTCTCGATCATCAGCCCCTTGTGATAGGGCCGGAGCGCCACGAGATTGGAATGGCCGCGGGCGACGATGTGTCCGATGCCGACCTTGCCGGTCTCCTTCAGCGCATCGCGGAGGACGACATAGGCCTCGGCCGCGGTCTCGTCTTCCTCGGGAGAAACGAAATAGGGCTTGTCGAAATAGAGCGAGTCCACCTCGCTCGCATCCACGAACTGGATCAGGTCGATGGTGCGCTTCGCCTCGAGCTTGACGTCATTGATCTCGTCCTCGGTGAGAAGAACGTACTTGCCCTTCTCGACCTCGTAGCCCTTGACGATGTCCTTGGGGTCGGCGACGCCGACACCCGGCACGACCTTCTCGTAGCGGATGCGCTTTCCGCTCGGCTTATGGATCTGGTTGAAGCTGATCCGGGCCGCCGACTTGGTCGCGGAAAACACCTGGATCGGGATGGAAACGAGGGCCAGCCTGATCTGGCCCTGCCAATACGCACGCGCCGGCATCTTGTCCCTCGTACGCCTACACACCGGAACGCGAGCCGACTGGGCAAGGT
Organism: Bauldia sp.; assembly: GCA_022841545.1. GTDB lineage: Bacteria > Pseudomonadota > Alphaproteobacteria > Rhizobiales > Kaistiaceae > Bauldia. The sequence continues at coordinate 7,650 of JALHRF010000057.1, forward strand.
TCCACAAGCGCAACCATAGGCGCATTGAACCTTATGGACAAATAACGATTTGCGGCGCATTCGACCGTTCGGCGTGTGTTCCAGCCATCTGCTGACACGTTCTGACACGATGCCAAGGCGAGCGACCAACGAAGGGCGCCGAGGTTCTGCAGCGCCAGAAGGTCTTACCGACACCTGGCGGCTCCGCCTCACCACCTCTCCACGCGGACAATGGTCGTGTGTCCAATAGATGTCCGAAACCAGCAATAAATGGCCATCGAAAGCGGGAATAAGCGATCGTAGCCGGGAACAACCGCGAGGCGTTTTTGTCCGGGACCGGCGAGCCGGGTCCGTTTGGGGGCACTAGCGCCGATGGTCGCGGTCGCTTGGTTCGCCGCCGTGGACGGCGCAGTATCCGCCCTCAAGACGCAACCATTCCCGTAGGCTGCGTTGGATGCCGCCGCTGACCAAATTCCTACAGCGGTGGCCGCTCTTGGTCGTCGCACCGCAGCGAGGCGTCCCGTCGGTCTCCACCCAATCAAGGTACTGAGCTTTCGACACCCCCATCGTGTCCGCCGCCCATTGGTCGCGGTCGCGGACGAAGGCAGGAAGGTCTTGCGGCTTTATGCACATCGTGTGGCCGCCGCCCGGAACCGGGATATTCGCGATAAACTCTACAGCGGCACCGGCGAGCGTCTCGACAGTGGCCATATCTATTTTGCGGTCATGCGGCATTTTTGTTGCGCCTCTTACGCTACCTAGGGCCGCAGAGTCTTCAAGGATCGCTCGCTAATATTGAAAACGACATTAGGTGAGTCCCAATTGACTTTCCTCCACTTGAAGCCTGAGTGGATCGCCGCCGCAATCAACATTCCGTTTGAGATGTACCGACCGGCCCAACGCTCGCAAACGTGCTTCAAACCGTAGCTCGTGCGTCGGCTGTTGAAGGTAGCTATTGGCGCGACTTCGGCCAGAAATCGGCACGCTTGCATGAACTGTTGCTCACACTCGCTGCCGTACATCTCTGCGCGGTCGTCATCGAACTTCTTCTTCCGCTCGGGGCCGGTTAGCCGAGATTGGTCGAAGACGCCGAGGCCAAACGCCGTCAGAGTTGGCTCCTTAGCCACTACAGAGTCGATTGTCTCTGCGTAGATGCTCATCGCCTGCCCCGAATCGAATCAAGCGCGAACATGGAGAATAGCCCAAAGCCACTTTTTCATCCAACCTTCAGGTAAACCGTCCGAAGCGCCCAGCGATGCGTGCGGCGGCGCGGGTCACGGTTGACCGGCTTTCGGCGAAGGCGCGAGGGCTCGGCGTCGAGACGTTGAAGACATAGGTCGCACCGCCGCCAGCCCGCTGGCCGCGCGGGATCACCGTCTCGCCTTCCTCAAGGATGGCCGGGAACTCGCGCGGGCGAAGCCCCTCATGGAACCGCGGCGCATTGGCGAAGAGCGACATGGGCACGGTGCGGGTGAGCGGCGGCGATGCCGTGACCGTCCCGCCGCCGTGGTAGAGCCCGACGCTCGCCGGCACGCTGAAGAGGTTGGGCGGTGCGGTGCCGAAAAGCCCGGCCGGGACCGCGCCGCGTGCGCCGAAGAGGAGCGATTCGAAGCCGCTCGCGCCAGCCCGAACGAAGGCGTCGGCGATGCGGTTGACGACGTTGAGCATGATCGCGCCGGCCGCCGCGCCCTGCCGGATGTCGTTGGCCACCGATGAAAAGACGCCGGAGGCGACGCCGCGCATTTCATCCCACCCGGCAATGACCGCGCGTTGCTGGTCCTCAAGCTCGGCGAGCGCGTCGCGATCGACATAGACCGACTGGCGCACCGATCGGCCCGCGGCACCACGGGCGGCAGCGGCAGCGGCAGCCACACGCTCGGCTTCGGCGATGCGGTCCAGCGTGGCAAGGTACTCCGTCTCGGCCCCGGCACGCATGCCCGGCGAGACCGCGCCGGCGAGGGCTTCCTTGTACGCGGCGAGTGCCCGCGCCCGGTCGTCAAGCTCGGGAAGCGCGATGCCCTGCAGCGACTTCAGCGCACTGCCGAACTCGCGGACACCTGCTGCCGACGACATTGCCTCAGCTCCGGTGCGGTTGATTGCGCTGGTGCCGGCGTCTAGCGCGCGCTGAAGCGTCTCGGCTTCCTCACTGGCCGTGAGCAACGCATCCGCAAGGCCGCGCAGCTCGGGGCTGGCCTCGGCAATCGCCGTGATCTCACGACGGTAGGCGGCGACGTCCGGGCGGCCGGCGCGCACGCCCTCGCGGAGCCGGTCGATCGCATCGGTGAAGGGAGCAAACATCTCGGCGGTGCGAAGCACCGGGACATGTCCGACGCCCTCGACGATCTCTTCCTGCACCTCGCGGGTCGCGTCGACGACACGAAGCGCCTCCGCCTGGAGCGCCGCCGTCATGCCTTCGAGGTTGCGGCTTTCCAGATAGCGGACCACGTCGACCGACTCGCGCATGTAGGCGCCTGCGGCTTGCGCCGCAGCCGGCCACGCCTCCTTGATCCGACCGATCAGCGCCTCGTGCCGCTCAAGCAACGCCTCGGCGCTCTGGCCGCCCGACGTGATGGCAGAGAAGAACATCGGCACGATGCCGGCCGCCGCGGCGAAGCCGGCGACGGCAAGGTTGAGCGGGTTGAGAAGGAAGCTGCCGATCGCCGCACCGGTAGCCTTCAATGCGCCCGCAACGCCGACGCCGGGTCCGAAAATCTGGCTGATCTGCATGCCTTGCTGCATGAGCATCATCGTCGGGCTCTGCCCCGAGGCGAGCATCACGGCCATGTCGTTGAGCTGGAACGACAGGTTCTGGACTTGGTTCGTCGAGAGCTTCACCGCTCCGCCGGCAAGCGCCGCAGTGCGCGCGATCTCGGCATTGGCCTTCGCCGCCGCGGTGCCCGCCGAAGCCGGGAGCGAACCTACCGCCGCCTTGGCGTCCTCTGCCGCGGCCTTCGCGCCGCTGGCGTCGCCGTCGATCTGAAGGGCTACTCTGAGGACCATCGCTCGCGCCTTTCGGAAGAGAATGCGAAAGGCCGGCGGGAGCACCTCAACCCCCGCCGGCCACTCCACTCCGGCGCTCGGAGACGCCTAAGCGGAGCCTCTTCACCTTCGGTCTCGACTTCGCCGGGTTTTGACCGAAGGCTCAGAAAGACGAACCGCCTACGCCACCCACGCCGTGACGATCGGTTTGGCAGTGTTCGCCCATTCGTTCTGGACCGCAACCGGCGTGTCGTTCTCGCCGACGATCTCGACGCGCGTGCCGTTGTTGAGGAGACGCATTGCGGCGCCCTCAAGGCTCGGCGGCGCGACCAGCACGTCCGGCCGGATGTTGAGCGGCCGGCCTTCGTCACCCTTGAACGCCATCATCGCGGAACGAGCCGCCTCGTAGTTCGCGGGTGTCAGCTCCGCTTTGGAGCCGAAGGCGAGCTGCCACAGACCGAAGCCGGCGTTAGACCGGCCGTCGACCCCGTACACGAATTCCTTGTTGTTGAAGACATTGTCGTCCTCCGGGCGGTCCTTATTCACGAGCCGGTAGGGGCGGCGCTCCTGATAGATGAGCGGCTTGAGCGCCCGACTTGTGTCGAGGAGGAACCACGCCGGGCCAGCTCCCGACTGCATGTTGCTGACGCTTTGGACAGGGCCGTTCGCGCCGTCGCCGACCGGATGATCGGTGTCGAAGAAGAACTGGCCATCGTAGCAGTTGGTGGCGAAGCCGGCGGACAGAAGCGAGAAGATGAGCTGGTCGGGATGCTCCCCGGCAGCGCGGCCCATTTCGGACATCACCGGACCGAAGACGCCGTAGCGATCGTCTTCGATATCGTTCCGCGGCACGGCCACCGTGCTCTCGAAATCCCGGTTGACGATCTTGAAGCCGTGCGCCGACAGGTTCTTGACGACGCGCGGGCCAAGCCACTCTCGCATGCCGGGGAACTGGCCAAGCCACGCATAGACTTCCTCCCGCGTCGAGGATGGAACGGTCATCGCGATCTGCTTGTAGGCGCTCGGCGCCGACTCCAATCCCTTGCCGAAGAGGGTCTTGAAGGCCGTGAAGATGGCACCGAGGGTTTCCTGATTGATGATCATTCGATCTCTCCGGTAGCGCGAAGGGAAGCGCGGATTCTGGTGACGCCGCGTGTCGTCATGCGAAGCTGGCGGGCGATCTGCGTTGTTGAGACGCCGGCAAGGCTCATCCACCGCACCTGAAGGCGACGCATGAGCGACGTTGCCTTCGGAACCTCAACGCGGACGCCGCCGCCCTTGTGCTCGGTGAAGTCCCGCCCTTTGCCCCGATGGTCGCGCGGGCTATGCGTCCTGAAGTGAGCGCAGATGCGCTCAGCGGCCACACGGCCAAGCATCGTGACCAGCCAGTGGTCGTTGACCAGCGATCGCGGCGAGGGCAGGTAGATTTCTGTGCCGCCCTTCTCCCCGGCGAGCAAAAGCGCGGCATCGCGACCGGCCACAGCTTCGACTTCGGCGAGCACGCCGGGAAGCGGTAGATGATCGGTGTCGGTTGCGGCGTGGGCCATGAAAGCGAGGGCGGCAGGGGTTAGCAGCGTCAACCCGGACGAATATCAGGGTCATCCCGCCAACCTGCCCCGGAACACGTTCCGGGGTCGCCCCCGACAATCGCCGGGGTCAAGAAAGAGAAGCGAGAGCACCAACGATCCCGGCGAAGCCGCTGAAGATCACGGATGCGATGGCCCACATCGTTGCCAAACGATTCAGCCGGCCGGCCTCATCAAGCGCCCTTAGCGTGCCGGCGATCCATCCCATGTTTGCGAGGGTCGGATCGAACGGTTCCGTGCGCCAGCCCGGATCGACAACGACCCTATTCGCCCTCAATGAAAAGAGCGCCGCTGCCAATGCAGCAGCCGTCGCTCCAACCGAGAGCAGCAAAGTCGCATAGCCGATGACTTCCAAGGCCGAACCCTCCGGGAAACTTCGACTAGCAAATATAGTGGCTGCGAGCACCAAACGACGCGACGCACTTTCAAAGCCCCTTCAAAGCCCGTCAAAGCCACCGGGAGGGCATGCCCGCTACCCGAGCCCCTCAACCGCGGCGGGCGCGTCCTGCGCGATCTGAGCCGCCTTCGCGAGCTTTCGTTGTTTCATGCTCTTCAGCGCCGTGATGGCGCTCCTCGCGCCGGCACCGTCGAGGAAGCGGAGCGACGACACGGCGAAGGTATGCTCAAGCCAATGGTCCAAGCCGGCATCGCTCCCGTTGTCCGACCACTCGCGCCATAGATGCCGGATCAAATCGACCTGGCCGGGCGACGCCATGCCCGACGCGCGCCCATGGCCGAAGGTCCGCGCCGTCCAGTCCGACGTGAAGCCGAGCTGCTTGAAGCGGGCCATCACCCGGTCGAAGCCTTCAAGCCCAAGCTGGCGGGAAGTGTCGACTCCGGCTTCGGCCGCGAGGATCCCGCGATAGGTCGCATCGTCGAGGCCGAGCCGCTTCACCGCGACCTTGATGAGCGCGATTTGCTTCGCCGAAATCATGGGCTCACGATGCCGCCGCTTCGTCGTCGACAAGGTTGCAGAACAGGTCGATCTTCTGGTCGGGCCAGCCTTGCAGCCGAAGCTTAGCCCGGACGGTCTCACGATAGCGCGCGAGCTTCCCATCCACCGCCTCGGGGGACAGTCCATTGTTGGCCGCACGGTTGCGCGCCGCACAAGCCGCTTCGAGTGTCGCCGCGGCGTCTTTCATCGCCTGCATTTCCGCCGCGCCGTCTTCGAAGAGCATTTCCGCCAGCTCCCAAATCCACTCGTTGTTGGCCTTAGGGTGGAAGTCCTCCAGCGCCGTCGAACAGAAGAGCCATGCCCGCAGACGCTGGCGCATCGCCGCCCGCTGGCAGTCCGCGAAAAACATCTTGGCGTCTTCGTCATCGAAGCGCTCTTCCGAGCTGCGAAGCTGGAAACGTCGACCGAACTCGGGACCGTCGTCGGCTTCATTATGGTTAACGTCGGCGCGCGCGTTCATGGGTGGCTCCTTTCCGTGACGGGCTATTGCAGGGTCAGGTCGTTGTCGGCTCCGATGATCCGCCGAACTTCGCGGTTCGATGCCTCGACGATGTCGTTGACGACGCGGCTCCACTCGTTGAGCAGCGTCAACACCTCGGGAGGCGCACCGGCGCAGCGGACGAGGAGTCCGTTGTTGGCGGCGATGAGGGCATCGGCGAAGGCATCGTAGTGCTCGGCGAGTGTGGCGATCTGGTCCGGGCGCAAGTCGTCAGCGTGGATGCGAAGTCTCGACATGACAGTCAGCTCCTTGGCTTGCCGATCGGGATCACGTCGGCCGACGCATCGTTGACGGCCGGGCTTTCGCCGCGGGCCGTATCCGGCCCATAGAGGTAGGCCATCGCGTCGGTGATGTGGGCGGCGCGGATTGGTCCCTTCTCTCCGGCGAACTGCCGGGCTTCAGCGAGGAGCTTCACCACCTCGCGAAGGAACCGGCGCTTGCCGAAACGGACAATGAGGTCGTAGGCGTCGCGGCCCTCAACGTTGTGGTCGACGCAAAAGGCGATGAGGTCGGTTTCACTCACGCCACGGAAGCGGAGCCAGCGCCCGACGCGGCTTGAGACTTGATCGAAGGCCGCAGCGTTGGCGCGGGTCCGCTTGACGGCGTATTCGTTGCCGGCGAGCACCACCGGCAGCCGGTACAGCTCGGAGAACTTGACCAGCTCGAGCACCTCAAGCCCGCCGAGCAGCTGCACTTCGTCGACGATGAGGAAGCGCCCGCCTTCGGCGGCACCGGGGAGCTGGTGACGGAGAATGTCGTGCAGGTCGTCGCGATAGCTCCGCTCCGTCCAGAAGCCGAACGCCTCGCACGCCATGCGGAGGAGCGCCCGCATGGATTTCGAGCTGGGCATGATGGTGACGAAGGCCGCGCGCGGGTCGCGGTGCGCGATCTCCGATATCGCCGCGGTCTTGCCGACACCGGCCGGGCCGGTGATGACGATCGGCCACCGGGTGCGAAGCGCGAAGTCGACCGCCTCGCTCACCTCGCGAAAACTCTCCGTCTCGACGAAGCGCATCGCTTCAACCTCCGTTCGCCCGCCTGCGCTTTTCGATAAGCGCCAACCGGGCTTTCTGTTCACGGTCGACTTCGTCCAGCCGCCGACGTTCGCGCGTGGCATTGCTCTCGACGAAGGCGCGGCCGATCGCGGCGTGATCCTCGGCGATCGACACCACGGCACGGGAAGGCGTCGCCGGCACGGGTGGGGCAAGCGCGGCAGACGCGACAGCCTCCCCGACAAGATCGATGCGCGGCACGGCGGAACCGAGCCGGCGGACGGCCGACACGGCGCGGCGTGACCGGCGATCGGCCTCACGCGCCCCGGCCGCGTCGAGGAATGCGTATGGGCGATCTTCGATCGCGTGACCAAGCCACCGGCCGGATTCGTCCTTGAGCGGGAGAAGAGACCAATCCTCAAACTTCGGAACGAGGACCGTCACGGTGTCGCCGAGGTAGGATTGCAACTCGGGACAGGTCCAGTAGCGGCCGTTGACGGAAATCGCGCCTTGCACCACTCGGCGCGTCTCGCTTGTCGAGAACGCGACGCGAAGCGCGAAGGGATCAAGGTCGGTGCGCTGCCAGCCTGCGGTGACCGCCTCACAGTACAGGTCCGCTGGCGAGCGATCTTCACGGCGATGGCGCTCGGTGTTGTAGACCGCGACCATCGCCTGTACGGCGCGATCAAGATCGGCCAGGGTGCCGGGGAACGGTTCCGGCGCGCGCCCGACATTGGCAACCTTCGATGCCATCCGGTCGCCGCCGATGTATCCCGGAAGCCCGCTGAAATAGACGCGCTCAAGCACACCGAAGACGCCTTCGATCACCTTGGCCGGCGCATTGTAGGGCTTCGCACGGATGATCGCCGAGTTGCGGTCGACGATCTGGAATCCGTCGCTCGCGAGCTTCAGGGCATCGTCGATGAAGTCGGCCCAATTGTACTCAGAGCCGTTGTCGAGATAGAGCATCGACGGGAAGCCCCACGCCTTCACCATGTCGATGAAGCTGGCAATGACGTGCGCGTTGGTCATCGACCGGCTGCGGTTGGTGTCGGGGTTGATGTCCGGGAGGAACAGCGAGACGAAGACGCGCATCGTCGCGAGGTCCAGCCATGCGACCAGCTTCGGCGTCGCCAGCCGGCCATCCTCGCGGCGGACATAGACGTCAAGATGATGCACGTCGCCGACGATGAGCTGCATCGGGAGAAGGCCGGCGCGGGTCCGGCGGATGCGCGGCTTGTGATCCTCGAACGCCTTCCGGTCGCGCTCGAACTGGTGGACCTTGCGATGGTGCCGCTCGGCGTTGACGAAGGCGCGCGGCAGCTCGCACAGCCCGCGAAGCTGGCGATAGCTCAAATCGCACCCGGCGCTTTGAGTGAGCCTCAACAGCTCTTCGGAGCCGTATCGAAGCACCATTGAAAGCGACGCGCCGGAGCGCCACAGCGACCGCACCTTCTCCCGCACAGCGGACGCGATGCGCTCGCGTGTCTCGGCATCGAACGCGACGCCGTCATCCCAGCGGCCGGAAATGCTAACGCGTGTCAGGCCGCGGTCGCGCCGCGCCCGTTTCTGCAGCCCGGCCGCGCCCTCGCGATCGAAGCGTGCCAGCCAACGGCGGATGGTCCGCTCGTCATACAGCCGCGAGACACCGTCCGGCGTGAAGTGAAGCCGATCGGCAATCGCCTTGACTGCCGCGGCTCGCTCCGCAGTGCGCGGCCTACGCGCCAGCGCCGGCCCGAGCGTGTTGGCCCACCAGTCGCGCCAGTCGTTCGCATCTTCGTCGCTGCGGAGGATGGACGGGTCCAGCTCGGCGGCGAGTTGCCGGCGATACCGAAGCTGCAGGTCCATCGGGAGACTATCGACGCAGACTTCGTAGCGAAGGCCGGAGCGCCCTCCCCGGCCCGTCACCGTGCGGACGACAAGGGCAGTCCCGCGCCACGTGCGGATCAGACCGGCGGCAATGCGGTGCAGAGCATGCCGAGCCTTTCTCTCAGAGACACCGGCTATGGCCGCAAAGTCAGACGCCGTGATCCATGCGTCTGCAAGCATCGATGTCAGGCCGCTGCTCCGGTGCGGAAACGGAGCCTAGCCGGTTCCTTTTTGAGACCGAGAGCAACCGCGACGCGGTGCGCCTCACCATGCTTGCACTTCAGGTCACCGTCGAGCACGCGGTAGACTGTCTTCGTTGAGAAGCCGTTCGCCTTTGCCCACGCGGCGATGGATATTCCCTCGGCTTCAAACCTGGCCTTCACCGCTGACGCCTTGTCAGTCATGATGGAACGACTCCCTCGTAACGGCGCGTTGTCATAATGGAAGCATATTGTTCCCAAAATGTCCACAGCTAAGCCGGAACTGCCCGAGGCTGGGGCTGTCATCGATAGAATGAAGGAGGCGCTTAACGTCCCGACCGACGCGGCGTTGGCGGCGCTCCTGTCAACATCGCGCTCCCGGATTTCGAAATGGCGAACACGAGGATCGGTGCCCTACGAGGATGCAATCTACATAGCCTTCCGGTTCGACATTTCCTTAGACTTCCTGCTAACGGGAAGACGAGACTCACAGCAGGCCAAGAACTCAATCGATCATGAGTTGCTGGCCCAAGTAGTGAGCGCCAGCGTGCGCCGCTTAGCGGGAACCAGCACCACCATCTCTCACGCTCAATGGGCACGCGCTGCCAAAGAGATTGCAGCGGCTTACACGCACGCCGAACAGATGGTGACGCGTTTCATGGACGCCGAAGGTCTGGGAAGTCGAGAAGCCAAGGCCGCGGCCGTTGCGGCTGTCGAGGCTATCCGAGAAGCGAAGAAACCACGCGGGGGTCCGCAATAGGGTCCGCAATATCCCGATTGCGGACCCTGTCGTTCCGAAAAACAAAGTAGGATCAATACCCTACGAAATCAGCCAACAGTCAGTGTCCGTGGACAGATTGAGGAACCTCGAAAATGGCACTGCGCTGCGGGTTTGCGGCCGATCTGCGGACACTTAATCCCGGCATTGCGGACCCTAGCCGCGGACATTTAATTCCGCCGCCCGCACAGAGCGCCTGTAACCGGCTTTACGGAAAATTCAGAGCTTGCAGAACACATATAGAACACGTATGGTTTGTTCGTGATTTGTACCGGACTTGCCGTGCCCGCGGGGGAATTGACAATGTTGACGCGGAAGCAACACGAACTCCTGATGTTCATCAACGAGCGTCTCAAGGAAACGGGCGTGCCCCCATCCTTCGACGAGATGAAGGATGCGCTCGACCTGCGTTCCAAGTCCGGCATCCATCGCCTGATCAAGGCCCTCGAGGAACGCGGTTTCATTCGTCGCCTGCCTAACCGGGCGCGGGCCATCGAAGTGGTCCGGCTGCCGGAGTCGACGACACCGCAGGTTCCGCGGACACGCGGTTTCTCCCCAAGCGTGATCGAGGGGAGCCTCGGTCGCGTCCGAGCGATGGCGACCGGCGAGCCCGCCAACGATCCGGTCATGGTGCCGGTGATGGGCCGAATTGCTGCCGGCGTTCCGATAGAAGCCATTCAGACCCACAGTCACTCGATCGTGGTCCCCCCCGACCTCCTTTCGCCGGGCGAGCACTTTGCCCTCGAGGTGCGTGGCGACTCGATGATCGAGGCGGGCATCTTCGAGGGCGATACCGTCCTGATCCGCCGTACCGATACCGCCGACACGGGTGACATCGTTGTCGCTCTGGTGGACGAGGAGGAAGCGACCCTGAAGCGGCTCCGCAGGAAGGGTGCATCGATCGCGCTCGAGGCTGCCAATACCGCCTACGAGACCCGTATCTTCGGGCCCGACCGGGTCCGCATCCAGGGCAAGCTGGTCGGCCTCATCCGGCGCTATTGAACCGGCGGCATGAACGGCCGGCGCGCTCCCGGCGGATAGGCCGTTTCGATGCGGAATTGCGGGCTGCCTGCCGGCGCGCCGGGCGATGCGTAGAGCGCATGCGCGCCGCCTTCGGCGAGTGCTTTTCGATCGATGACCGTCGCGGCATCTTCGCACCAGGACGGCGCGCTGTAACGCGACACGACCAAGCCGGACAGCCGGCAGTCGTCGGCAAATGCTGCCGGGCTCGATCCAACCGCGATCCGGGTCCCGTCGAGGAACCGGGCGACGCAGCCGTCCTCGTCGCAGGTGACTCCCGCGCTCACGTCGTCATCGAGCGACCGCGGATCGGCATCGGCACGCAGCCAGTATTCAGCCGCGAAACGATCTGCCTTCGGATTGACGATGCTGTAGCGGCCGCCGTTGCTCCGCACCGCCACCGTCGTCCCGCTCCCGTTGATCAGGATGTCCGGCATGGTGGCCGCAGCCGCGATCGGCAGGGCAAGGACCATCGGGACGATGCCCAGAAGCCGCCAACGCTCGCGCCAGAGCGCCAGCCAGAGAAAGCCCGCGACGACAAACATCAGCGAGGCCAATGGAGTGGCCCGGACCGTGTCCCAACCGGTCGACCAGGCAGCGACGTGCCGGGCAACATGCATCATCCACTCGATGCCCCAGCCCATCGGCGCCAGCGGCAAAGCCTCGAGGCCGAGTGGCATCAGAATGACGCTGAACAGCGCCATTGGCATCACGACCAGGTCGATGACCGGCATCGCGACGACATTGGCGACGAGAGACAAGGGAGCGGCTCGCTGGAAGTGGTAGATCGCGAAGGGCACCGTGGCGAATCCGGCAAGCAGCGAGGCCGTCACCAGCCCCACGGCCCATCGCCACAGCCGGTTGGCAGGACCGTGGGAAGCAGACAGCTCGATCCGGCGGTCGGCGGCTCGGCTGCTCAGGGCCTCGAAGCCTGCGACCAGGGCCAGGGTCGCAGCGAACGACATCTGGAAGCTGGCGCTGAGCAGACTCTCGGGCGAGTAGAGCAGAACGATGAGCGCGGCGATGGCCACGTTCCGGACGGTGATCGCGCGCCGGCCGAGCATCACGGCCGTGAGCATGACCGCAAGCATGATGTAGGACCGCTCGGTCGCGACCCCCAGTCCCGAGATCGCGAGGTAAAAGGTGGCCACGCCGAGCGCCCCGGCCGCAGCCCACTTCTTGATCGGGTAGATCAGCGAAAGCCCCGGCGAAAGCGCGAGGATCGCTCGTATCAGCCAGAAGGCGGAGCCTGCGACGAGCGCCATGTGGAGACCCGAGATCGATAGCACATGCGTCAGGCCGGACGCGCGCATCTCCTCCTGTGTCTTCTCCGAAATGCCGCGCTGGTCGCCCATGATCAGCGCCGCGGCGATCTCGCCGCGGTCGCCGGGGAGCACCGCAACGACCCGGCGCCTGATGGTCTCACGAAGATCGGCAAGCGGCCTCACCAGCGCGACCCGGAAGGGCGGTGGCCCGATCGCTGCGGGCCGCGCTGCGCCATAGGCGAAACCGACGGCGCCGATGCCGGCGTAGTAGTCCACCCGACCAAAGTCGTGCCCTCCCGGCACTAGCGGGCCGCTTGGCGGCCGGAGCCGGGCGAGGACGGCGATGGCGTCCCCGACGCGAATGTCGTCGGCTCCTGCGCGGATCGTGATCCGCACGGCATCCGGCGTCCCCTCGGGCGGGATGCCTTCAATGCTGCTGACCGCGACACGGACTCGCGCCCCGCCCCTCGCCGACGCCTCCCGCTTCGCCACCCAGCCGGTCACCTCGGCCGTGACTTCCCGCGGAAGAACCGGTGCGGCCACGACGGCCGTTCGCAGCGTCATGACGGTTGCGCCCGCAGCAATCATGGCAAGGGCGACTGCGACCCGGGTCGCAGCCATGCGCCGGCGGATCCCCCAGGCCAGCGATGCCAAGGCAACGGTCACAGCAACCAGCGCAAGCAGCGACGGTTCGGCGGGTAGCGCGAAGTAGAGGAGGATGCCAATGCCGAAGAGGACAGGCAGCCAAACGAATCCGCGGCCGGCCTCCATCTCTCGCTCGAAAGTCGCCGCAAGCCTGAGCCGGTATGGATCGAGCCAATCGCCGATACGGAACTCCGGCCCCGACCAGCCGGCGAACGCGCGCCCGGGCACCCGCTTGTCCGCAATCCCCAGCCCTCGGTCGACGTCGCTCATCGCCGGTCGGATCTCCCTCCGGCGGCGATGCTACATCATTCACGTGTTCCCGGGGAACTCCTCAACCGCCAGAGCGCGCGGCCTGCCGGGCGTAGCTGTCGCGAAGGCCCACGACGCGATTGAAGACGGGTAGACCCGGCTTCGAGTCGGCGTCGCGGAAGAAATAGCCGAGGCGCTCGAACTGCATGGGACCGGGCTCATTCCCCGCCGCGATGGAAGGCTCGAGCATGCAGCCGTTCAGCGCCTCGCACGAGTCCGGGTTGAGGCTTGCGGCGAAATCTCCCGGCTCTGGCTCCGGCGTGGTGAACAGCGGATTGTAGAGGCGCACTTCCGCCGGAACCGCATCCCGCGCCGACACCCAGTGGAGCGTGGCCTTGACCTTCCGGCCGTCGGGCGGGGTCTCGCCGCCGCGCGTCGCCGGATCGTAGGTGCAGCGGAGTTCGATGACGTTGCCGGCGCCGTCCTTCACCACCTCGCGGCAAGTGACGAAGTAGGCGTAGCGAAGGCGAACCTCGTTGCCTGGGAAAAGCCGGAAGAACTTCTTCTCCGGCGTCTCCATGAAGTCGTCGCGTTCGACATAGAGCTCGCGGGCGAAGCGGACCGCGCGGCTCCCTGCCGTCGGATCCTCGGGATTGTTGACGGCGTCGAGCAGTTCCCCTTCCCCCTCCGGGTAGTTCTCGATGACGACCTTCAGCGGGCGAAGCACGGCCATCCGCCGCGGCGCGATCCGGTTGAGCACCTCGCGGATCGAGGCCTCGAGCATGGCCACATCGACAAGGCTGTCGGCGCGGGCGACTCCGATCCTGCCGATGAAGTCCCGGATCGCCTCGGGCGGCACGCCGCGCCGGCGGAGGCCGGCGATGGTCGGCATGCGGGGATCGTCCCAGCCGGTCACATGCCCGCCCCGCACCAACTCGGTGAGCACGCGCTTGGAAAGGAGCGTGTAGGTGAGGTTGAGCCGGGCGAACTCATACTGCCGCGGCCGCGACGGCACCGGCAGGTTGTCGATCAGCCAATCGTAGAGTGGCCGGTGGTCGGCGAACTCGAGCGTGCAGAGTGAATGCGTGACGCCCTCGATCGCGTCGGACTGGCCATGGGCGAAGTCGTAGCTCGGGTAGATGCACCAGGCCGTGCCGGTGCGCGGATGAGACGCGTGAAGAATACGGTAGAGCACCGGGTCGCGGAGGTTGATGTTGCCGGACGCCATGTCGATCTTCGCCCGGAGCACCCGGGCGCCGTTCGGGAACTCGCCGGCGCGCATGCGCGCGAACAGGTCGAGATTCTCCTCGACGGCCCGATTCCGCCACGGGCTCTCCCTGCCCGGCTCGGTCAGCGTGCCGCGGCTCGCCCGCATCTCCTCCTGGCTCTGGTCGTCGACATAGGCCTTGCCGTCGCGGATCAGATGGATCGCCCAGTCGTAGAGCTGCTCGAAGTAGTCGGAGGCGTGGACGGCCTTGCCGCCCCAGTCGAAGCCGAGCCAGCGCACATCGCGCTCGATGGCGTCGATGAACTCCTGCTCCTCTCGGGTCGGATTGGTATCGTCGAAGCGGAGATTGCAGTGGCCGCCGAATTCCTGCGCCACGCCGAAATTGAGGCAGATCGACTTGGCGTGGCCGATGTGGAGGTAGCCATTCGGCTCCGGCGGAAACCGGGTGACGACCTCGCCGACCCGGCCGGCCTCGCGGTCGGCGGTGACGATATCGCGGATGAAGTCCTGCCCGGCTTCGCGGGCGGGTGTATCGCTGACGTTCATTGCGTGTTTCCTGGCCGTCGAGACGGCGGCGTTGCGCGCCTATGTGCCAAATCCGGAGGGGAAGGCCAAGGGAATCCGGTTTGCCTAGGGCGGCATCCTGCATGGGATCACCTGCCGGCTGTGGCGCCGGTAGATGCGAAAGTCGGAGTCTGTCGTCAGGATCAATGGATGAGCGAGGAGTTCCGACATCCTCACCAAGCACGCATCGGCCAGGCTCATGGGTCTGTCCCGGTACCGGGACATCAGATCGAACACCGGGTCGGGATAGTGGCCCAATTGGAAGGACACGAGCAACATTCGGCCAAGAACGAACTCGGACAGTGCGGCGCCCCCTACGGCTCCGAGGATGTGAAAGGCCTCGGTCAACACCGCCTCGCATGTATGCCAGGCCGGAGGCAGCGCTTCGGCCTCTAGCACGGCCCATTGATGATGGGTGTCGCGACGTCGAAGGAGGGCAACCAGAAACCCCGTGTCAACGACTACGGTTTCGGCCAAAGCCGGTCGCCTGAAGGTAATGGTCGACCCGAGCGCTCAGATCCGAAGGCTTGTCGTCGACCACAGAGCCGATCAGGTCCCTAATGCTCGCTAGCGGATCGTCCTTGGCGGCGATTTCCTGTGGCTTGGCCAGACGGCCGCGCGCCACCTCGGACTTGGAAACGCCGCGCGCTCGCGCTGTCGCCTCGATCTCCGCGGCGACAGATTCGGGAATGCGAACCACGAGCGTCTTCATACGCGAAATGTAATACGCCGGCGGATTCGGTGCAATACATACCCTTCCGCAATTGCACGCGGGTGGCCACGCCATGCTAAAGGCACGGAAATCGATTCCTTGCGAGAACACCATGCCAGTCATCACCCGCTTTGCCCCCTCGCCCACCGGCTACCTCCATATCGGCGGGGCGCGGACGGCGCTGTTCAACTGGCTCTACGCGAAGCACACCGGCGGCAGGATGCTGCTCCGGATCGAGGACACCGACCGCGAACGCTCGTCCGATGCCGCGATCGCCGCGATCCTGGACGGGCTGACCTGGCTCGGCCTCGACTGGGACGGCGAGCCGATCCACCAGTTCGCCCGCGCCGCGCGGCATGCCGAGGTCGCCGAGGCCCTGGTCAAGGCCGGCAAGGCCTACTACGCCTTCGACACCGCGGATGAATTGAACGAGGCGCGGGCGCGGGCGCGGGCCGAGGGCGGCTTCGCCCGCTATGACGGCCGCTGGCGCGACCGCGACCCGGGCGAGGCTCCGGCGGGCATCGCCCCCGTCATCCGCATCAAGGCGCCGGTCGACGGCGAAACCGTAATCGAGGACGGGGTGCAGGGCCGCGTCGCCTTCCCCAACAAGGATCTCGACGACTTCGTCATCCTCCGTTCGGATGGAACGCCCACCTACATGCTCGCCGTCGTCGTCGACGACCACGACATGGGGGTGACGCAGATCATCCGCGGCGATGACCACCTGACCAATGGCGCGCGGCAGAAGATCCTCTACGACGCGGCAGGCTGGGACATCCCTGCGATGGCCCATATCCCGCTGATCCACGGGCCCGACGGGGCGAAGCTCTCGAAGCGCCACGGCGCCCTCGGCGTCGATGCCTACCGGGCGATGGGCTACCTGCCCGAGGCGATGCGGAACTACCTCGTCCGGCTCGGCTGGAGCCATGGCGACGCCGAGATCATGTCGAGCGAGGAGATGATCGCCTGGTTCGACCTGCCGTCGATCAACAAGGCGGCGGCCCGCTTCGACTTCCAGAAGCTCGAGAGCATCAACGCGCATTACCTTCGCCAGAAGGCGGATGCGGACCTGCTCGCGACGCTCATGGACTCGCTCCACTATCTCCCGGGCGGTGCCGCGTTCCATGTAAAGCTCGACCCGGACCGGCTGTTCAGATTGCGCCAAGCCCTGCCCTTCCTCAAGGACCGGGCGAAGACCCTGGTCGACCTGATCGACGGCGCGGCCTTCATCGTCGCCGAGCGGCCCCTCGTTCCCGACGACGCGGCGCTGGCGCTCCTCGACAAGGAAGGCGCGCGTGCCGCGCTGGCCGGTGTTCTCCCGGTCCTCCGCGCCTGCGGCGACTGGTCGGCTTCGGCGCTCGAGGCGGCGGTGAAGGAGCATGCCGCCGCGTCGGGAACGAAGCTCGGCGCGATCGCGCAGCCGCTCAGGGCCGCGCTGACCGGGCGTGCCGCCTCGCCGGGGATCTTCGACGTTCTCGCCATCCTCGGTCGGGACGACAGCCTCGCACGAATCGGCGATCAGGCCCGACCGGAGGATTGACGCCGGACTTCCATGGCCGACAATGCTCCTATCGGTGCTCCGGAACCGCATTCTGTCCGGGCGTCGCCTGGACATCGATCCAAGCCGCGGCGTCGACCCGAATTGGCGGTGCTGGGCTCGCCGTAGGCGCCTCGCCTCGATCCGGGCCTTCACGTCTCCCGTCTGCGCGATTGCACGCGTCGCGACGCACCGCGATGGACTTGCCGCGCCGCAGCAATATAATGCCGGCCAAACGTCCAACAAACATCCAGCGAGGTTCACGCCATGGCCAACGCATCCACGATGGAGGCGGCCTCCACCGCCGAGAGCGAGGCTGACGATCCCCGCCACGACTCCGCGGTGCTGACCATCGACAGCGCCCCGCTCGACCTCGACATCAAGCACGGCACGCTCGGTCCGGATGTCCTCGATATCACGCATCTCTACCGCGACACCGGGATGTTCACCTACGACCCCGGCTTCACCTCGACCGCCTCGTGCGAGTCGAAGATCACCTACATCGATGGCGACAAGGGCATCCTGCTCTATCGCGGCTACCCGATCGAGCAGCTGGCCGAGCATGGCGACTTTCTCGAGACCTGCTACCTCCTGCTCTACGGCGAACTCCCAACCGCGGCGCAGAAAGCGGATTTCGACCATCGCGTCACCTATCACACGATGGTCCACGAGCAGATGAACCGGTTTTTCACCGGCTTCCGGCGTGACGCCCATCCGATGGCGATCATGTGCGGCGTCGTCGGCGCGATGTCGGCCTTCTATCACGACTCGACCGACATTTCGGACCCGTACCAGCGGATGGTGGCTTCGCTCCGCATGATCGCGAAGATGCCGACCATCGCGGCGATGGCCTTCAAGTATCACGTCGGCCAGCCGTTTGTTTACCCGCTGAATGCGCTCGACTATGCCTCCAACTTCCTTCGCATGTGCTTCGCGGTGCCTTGCGAGGAGTACAAGGTCAACCCGGTGCTTTCACGCGCCATGGACCGCATCTTCATCCTCCACGCCGACCACGAGCAGAACGCGTCGACCTCGACGGTGCGCCTCGCCGGCTCCTCCGGCGCCAATCCCTTCGCCTGCATCGCCGCCGGCATCGCCTGCCTATGGGGGCCCGCGCACGGCGGCGCCAACGAGGCGGCGCTCAACATGCTTCAGGAGATCGGCACCGCCGACCGCATTCCCGAGTTCATCGGTCGCGCCAAGGACAAGAACGATCCCTTCCGCCTGATGGGCTTCGGTCACCGGGTCTACAAGAACTACGACCCGCGGGCGAAGATCATGCAGAAGACCTGCCATGAGGTCCTCGCCGAACTCGGCATTCAGGACGATCCGCTGCTCGAGGTAGCGATGGAACTCGAACGGATCGCGCTCACCGACGAGTACTTCATCGAGAAGAAGCTTTACCCGAACATCGACTTCTATTCGGGCATCACGCTGAAGGCCCTGGGCTTCCCCACCACCATGTTCACCGTTCTCTTCGCGCTCGCCCGCACCGTCGGCTGGATCGCGCAGTGGAAGGAGATGGTGGAGGACCCGTCGCAGAAGATCGGCCGGCCGCGCCAGCTCTATACCGGCGAGCCCCGTCGCGACTACGTGCCGGTGTCCAAGCGCCGCTGACCACCGGGCCGCGGGCGTCAGCCGACGGGCGGCACCTGGCCCTTGCGGGCCGCCGTCGCCAGCACGATGTCGGCGGCCAGGCCGCTCGGCGTGCCGTGGTCTAGCGCCATCAGGCTATCGAGCCGGGCGAAAGACTGGAGCTGGCGCTCGCGTTCCGGCGTGTCCGACAGAAGCGGCTTGAGCGCCCCCGCCATCCGCTGAGGGGTGGTCTCGCGGTCCAGAAACTCGGGGATGTCGTTCGTGCCGGTGATGAGGTTGGGGAGGACGAACGAATTGATGCGCTTCAGGGCGTACTTGAACATCTTGACCATCGGGTCGACGCGGTAGGCGACCACCATCGGCACGCCGGCAAGCGCAAGCTCCAGCGTCACGGTGCCGGAGGCCGCCAGCGCAAGGTGTCCCTTCCTGAAGGCGGCATACTTCTCGGCCTCGCCTTCGATGATCCTCGGCTTCACGGGCCACGCGGCGGTGCGCGCTTTGATCTCCTCGGCAAAGCGCGCGACCACGGGAAGCTGCACGTCCATCGGCCCGTTCTCGGCCACGACGCGCTCCACCGTCTCGCCGAAGACATCGAGCAGCCGCTTCAGTTCGCCGTGGCGGCTGCCGGGCAGGACGAGGAAGTTGGGCTTGCCGGAGCCGATCGGCGGACGCTCGCCGGGAGCGGGGCGCAGGCGGTCCAGTTTCTCGATGAGCGGGTGGCCGACATAGCTGCACTCAGGTCCCTTCAGGCGCTTGTGCACCTCCGGCTCGAACGGCAGGATGGCAAGCAAGTGATCGACGAACTTCGACATCCGGGGTGCCCGGCTCGGACGCCATACCCAGACCGTCGGCGAGACGTAGTCGACGATCGGGATTGACGGCCGCTTCTTCCGCACCCGCCGCGCCACGCCGAGATTGAAGCCGGGGCAGTCGACGATGACCAAGACATCCGGGTCGGCCTCGGCTACCGCGCGCGCCGCCTGCCGCATCCGCGACAGGATGCGTGGGAGATTGGCGACGATCGCCGTGCCGCCGACATGGTTGATGTCCTTCATCGGGAACAGCGAGCGGATGCCGAGACGCTCCATCCGCGCTCCTCCGACGCCGAGGAACCGGATCTCGCCATCGACGCGGCGGCTCAGCGCCTCCATCAAGCCTGAGCCGAGCGCATCGCCCGATTCTTCCCCGGCGATGAGGTAGACCGTGAATGGCCTGTCGGCAGTCCGGCTCACGACCGCCTCCCCGCGTCGGCTTCGCGACCGATGATGAACATGCCCTCCTTGTCGGCGAGTTCGACGACGGCGGCGCGGTCGACGATCATCACCCGGCCCGCCTCGACGGCGATGCCGGCCAGACCGGCCGCCGCGGCCGCGCGAACCGTCTTCACGCCGATCGTGGGCATATCGACCCGGAGGTCCTGCTGCGGCTTGGCGCACTTGGCGAGCACGCCCGCCCGCCCCTTCCATCGCAGCCGTCCGACCTCGCGGAGCTTGGCGACCCGATCGAGCAGACCGTCGGTTCCCTCATAGGCTTCGAGCGCAACGATCACACCGTTGACGACGGCAGCCGCCTGGCCCGCATCGAGCTTGCCGATGGCCCGCGCGGCCTTCATCGCCCGCCTCGCATCGCGAAGCGCATCCTTGCCCGGCGCGTATGCCCCGATCTGCCCGGACACCGCGACCAGTTCGGGCGCCACGTCATGCGCGCCAACCACCGTGTAGCCGCGTTCGTTGAACATGCCGACCAGGCCGCTCAGGAGATCGTTGTCGCCCCGCATCAAAAGCACCGCAACACGCGCCACGAGTCGCACTGCGCCGAAGTCGAGCTTGATGTTCTTCACATCCGGGCGGGTGAGAATCGTGCCG
>JALHRF010000058.1 GCA_022841545.1 Bauldia sp.
CGCAGGTCTACCCGTCCATCACCTGCAACACGCCGACACTCACCGTCGCCGCGCTGTCCGCGCGGCTGGGGTCGTATCTCCTCGCCGAACTGGGGAAGGGGTGATGGGGGCGAGTCCGTACTTCGTCCATGTTCTCGCGAGCGGGCTTGGCGACACGCTCTGCGTTGGCGTGACGAACGACTTGACGCGCCGCACTCAGGAACACAGGCAGGGTGAGGTCGCGGGCATCACCAAGAAGTACGGCGTGAACCGGTTGTTCCCTTTCGAGGCATTCGACGATGTCAACGAGGCCATCGCTCGGGAGAAACGCCTCGAGAAGTGGAATCGCGCCTGGAAGGTTCAGCTCATCAAGGAGCAGAATCCGAACTGGGATGATCTCGATTTCGCCTTGACGGGAGGAGTTCAATGAACACCTCCTGTCATCCCTGCAATACTCATCCCTGTCATCCCCGCGAAAGCGGGGACCCGGTAACCACCGCCGCAGGAGAATCGAGGTCGGCGCTGATATCGCGAGGTTACAGCACCGGCATCACAGAGCCAGTTGGCGCGTTGCATTCCAATCACCACCGGCATCGTTTACTAGGTCCCCGCTCTCGCGGGGGTGACACGCTGGTGTGCGGGGATGACTGGATGGTGTGGGGGCATGGCAGGTTGACGTGGGCGGCAACCGTCGTTGCCACGCTCCTTGCAACCACCCCGGCCCATGCCGCGGGTCCGGAGAACTGGCAGATCGGCTTCGGCGAGCGCGGGTCACACATCGCGACGCTGATCGCCAATCTCCACGACCGAGTCATTCTGATCGGCGCGGTGATCGTGCTGATCGTCCTCGGCCTGCTCGTGTTCATCGCCTGGCGCTACCGCGCGTCGCGGAACCCCGAGGCGAGCCGGGTCGCCCGTATGCCGCTCCTCGAGTTCGCCTGGACCGTGCTGCCGATCGTCATCGTCGGCGTGATCGCGGTGCCCTCGCTGGCCGTGCTCCGCCACGAGGCCGACATCCCGCCCCCTGAGCTGACCGTGAAGGTGACCGGCTTCCAGTGGTTCTGGCGCTACGAGTATCCCGATCACGACGGTGTCGCCTTCGATTCCCTGATGCTCCCGGCGGAGGAACTGCAGCCCGGCCAACCGCGGCTCCTGGAGGTCGACAGCCGCGTCGTGGTCCCGACCGGCCAGGTGATCGAGTTCCTCGTCACCTCCGGCGACGTGGTCCACTCCTTCTTCATCCCCACGCTCGGGGTGCAGATGTATGCGATCCCCGGCCGCCTGAACCGGACCTGGGTCAGGATCGACCGGCCCGGCGTCTATTACGGCCAGTGCAACCAGATCTGCGGCCTCGACCATTCCTTCATGCCGATCGCGATCGAGGCGCGTGCGCCGGCCGAGTTCGAGGCGTGGCTCGCTTCGACCAGGGCCGGAACGACGGACGGCGCCGGGCTCGCAGCCCCGCCGATGGCGGTCGCGAGCGGGGAGGGCGCGCGATGATTGACACGGCCGCCGCACCCGTTCGCCGCCGTTTCCGGGGGCCGCTTTACTGGCTGACCACGACCCGCCACGAGGACATCGGTACCCTCTACCTGACGCTGTCGATCCTCGCCGGCATCGCCGGCGCGGCGCTCTCGGGCTGGATGCGGCTCGAGCTCGCCGAGCCGGGCATGGAATTCGTCGAGAACGGCCAGGTGTGGAACGCGCTCGTCACCGGCCATGGCCTGGTGATGGTGTTCTTCATGGTCATGCCGGCGCTGATCGGCGGCTTCGGCAACTGGTTCGTGCCGACCATGATCGGCGCACGGGAAATGGCCTTCCCGCGGCTCAACAATATCGCCTTCTGGATACTGCCGTTCTCGTTCGCGCTGCTCGTTGCCTCGCTCTTCGTCGGCGAGGGGCCGGGGACTGGCTGGTCGCTCTACCCGCCGCTCTCCGGCTCGCGCGCCCAGCCGGGGCCCTCCGTCGACATGGCCATCCTCGCCCTCCACATGGCGGGCGTCTCGTCGATCCTCGGCGCGATCAATTTCATCACCACCATCTTCAACCTCCGCGCCTCCGGCATGACGCTTCACCGCATGCCGCTCTACGTCTGGTCGATTCTGATCACCTCGTTTCTCCTGGTGATGGCGATTCCCGTGCTCGCCGGCGCGTTGGCGATGCTGATCTCGGACAGGAACTTCGGCTCGGCCTTCTTCGAGCCGTCCGGCGGTGGCGACCCGGTGCTGTTCATGCACCTCTTCTGGTTCTTCGGGCACCCCGAGGTCTACATCATGGTGCTGCCCGCCTTCGGCGTGATCAGCCAGGTGGTGTCGACCTTCGCGCGGAAGCCGATCTTCGGCTATCTCGGCATGGTCTATGCGATGGTTTCGATCGGATTCATCGGCTTCGTGGTCTGGGCGCACCACATGTTCAATGTCGGCCTCAGCCTCGACACGCGGGCCTATTTCACGCTCGCCTCGATGATCATCGCGGTGCCGACCGGCATCAAGATCTTCTCGTGGCTGGCCACCATGTGGGGCGGCTCGCTCCGCTTCCCGCTGCCGATGCTGTGGGCCTGCGGGTTCATCTTCCTGTTCTCGATCGGCGGCATCACCGGGGTGGCGCTGGCCAATGCCGGGGTCGACGTCGCGCTCCACAACACCTACTACGTCGTCGCGCATTTCCACTATGTGCTCAGCCTCGGCGCCACCTTCGCGATCTTCGCCGGCTTCACCTACTGGTTCCCGATCTTCACCGGCCGCGAGTTTCCGGTCGCGGCCGGGAAGGTGCACTTCTGGGGAACCTTTGTCGGCGTCAATCTCCTCTTCTTCCCGCAGCATTTCCTCGGCATCGCCGGCATGCCGCGGCGCGTCGCCGACTATCCGGACGGCTTTTCGGGCTGGAACCTGGTGTCGTCGATCGGCGCCGCCATCGCGCTCGCCGCGACGCTGGTCTTCCTCGTCGCGCTCGCCGGCGCGCTGTTGCGGCGGCGGGCGCCGGCGGCGAACCCGTGGGGCGCCGGAGCGGTGACGCTGGAGTGGACCGGCGCCGCGCCCGAGCCTGAGCCGGCAGTCACGCCGGCCGTGGCGCAGGCGGCATAGCCATGAGCACGCAAGACGCCGCCGCTCGATTCGTTCCCGCCGGCATAGGCCCGACCGGCTGGGCGCCGGTGGTAGCGCTGTCGGTGTTCCTCACGGTGCTTGGCGGTCTCGCCTATCTGCATCCGGGGATGTTCGGCGCGGAGGCGGAGCCGGCGATCACGAAAGCCGGCCCGGCGACGCTGCTTCTCGGCCTCGTGCCCTTCGCGGTCGCGCTCCTGTTCTGGTTCCGCTCCGACATGCGCTTCGATGCGCGCTATCCGGACTTCGCCGCAGGCAAGGTGCCGGGTCAGCGGACCGCCATGATCCTCTTCCTTGTCTCCGAGGCGTTCTTCTTCTTCGGCTTCTTCTGGGCCTTCATCCGCTTCGGCGTGAACCCCGAGTTCGCCGGCGCCTCGACCTGGCCGCCGCTCGGCATCGCGCCGGAGGACCCGTGGGGCATGCCGCTCTTCGCCACCATCATCCTTGTGGTGTCGGGCGTCTTCGCCGCCGCCGGCCACAACATGTTCCTCCTCGGGCGGCGGAGCGACGCGGCGGTGCTGCTCGGCATCGCCGTGGCCTATGGCGCGATCTTCCTCGGCCTTCAGGTCCGCGAGTTCCTCAACGCGACCTTCGCCTACACCGACGGTTCCTACGCCTCGCTGTTCTTCCTCGCCGTCGGCTTCCACGGCGTCCATGTCTTCATCGGCGCGACGCTGCTCCTCATCGCCATGCTCCGCCTGTTCGGTGCCAGCTACCAGCCGCGCCACCACTTCGGGCTCGAGGCGTCGATCTGGTACTGGCACTTCGTCGACGCGGTGTGGCTGCTTCTGTTCCTGGTGTTCTACTGGTGGCCGGTGGTGGACGGGTCGATCGAGCGGACGCTGGGGCTGTGACTCCGCCTGTCATCCCCGCATCGACAGGCTGTATCAATTGCCGGAGTGGCGAGGATCGCCTCACGGCGTCTCCGCCGCTGCGACCCTGACGGGCACAGCACCGGTTCAAGTCGACCGGTCGACGGCCCTCACGTAGAGGTGCCAGGTGGCGTGCCCGAGGACCGGAAGCACGATGAGGAGTCCGAGAAACGCCGGGGCCAGCGCGATCAGGGTGAGCACGGCAATGAACGCCCCCCAGGCGATCATCGTCCGCGGACTGCGCTGGATCGTCTTGAAGCTGACGATCATGGCCGAGATGAAGTCGATGTCCCGGTCGAGAAGAAGCGGCATCGTGATCACCGTCGTCGCGTAGAGGACGAAGGCGAGGACCGCGCCGACGCATGTTCCCACCGCGAGGAACGTCAGGCCGCTCTGCGTGGTCGTCAAAACTGTGATGAAACCGTCGATGCTGGAGAAATTCTGGGATTGGAGGAACAGTGCGATGAGCAGCCGCACCTGGTAGATCCAGATCCAGAAGATGAAGAGGACGATGAAGGCCGTCCAGCCCAGTTGCCGGTTGCGCTGCTGGATGACGACCGACAGGATCGGCTTCCACTTCAGCGGCTCGCCCGCGAGGCGCCGTCGGCTCACTTCGTAGAGTCCGACCGCCACGAAGGGACCGAGCAGCGGAAAGCCGACGGCAACGGGGATGATCATCCAGGGCGCCTTCAACACGGTGAGGAAAGCCAGGATCAGCAGCCCGCCGAGCGTATAGATGCCGCCGAAGAACAACCCGAAAGCGGGTGCGCCGATGAAGTCGGACCAACCCGCCGCCAGCGCCGCGCGAAGGTCTGCAAACGTCACCTCCCGCACCGCCGGCAGGCGCGGCGGTTCGTACGCGATTGAGTCGTCGCTCATCCATTCCTCCCGGTGCGACGAGAATTCCCTATCTTGCCCGCCGCGAAGCATCGATCTTTGATCGAGAACAAATCCAGGGAGCATGTTGGCGACAATGCTTGATCGAAAAACCCGGGAACGGTCTTGACCTGTCGAATCCACCCTGGGCCGCCATGATTCACCTCGATGATTTCGACCGTGCCCTCCTCCGCGGCGACCACGGTCCGGCGGCCGCGTTCGCCATGGAACTGCTCGTGGCCTATGGCGAGGCGCTTGGGGCACCGCGCTTCATCGATGTCGTCGGCGCGCATGTCGACGGCTGCCTCTATCACGGCCAGGCGAGCCTCGATTTCGTTCGGCGGTTGAGGAATCTGGGCGGCAGCGTCCGGGTGCCGACCACGCTCAATGTCGGCACCATGGACCTGATCCATCCCGAACTGTACCGCGGCGATCCTGCTGTGGGCCGCGCCGGACGCGAGTTGATGGAGCTCCACCAGGCTCTGGGCTGCCTGTCGACGTTCACCTGCGCGCCGTACCAGACGATGTTCCGCCCGACCTTCGGCCAGCAGGTTGCCTGGGGGGAATCGAACGCCATCGTCTTCGCCAACTCGGTGATCGGCGCGCGGACGGCCCGCTACGGCGACTTCACCGACCTTGCGGCGGCGATGACCGGTCGGGTGCCTTATGCCGACCTCCACGTCGCGGAGAACCGGCGCGGCGAAGTTCTGTTCATGTTGCCCGACGATGCCGCCGGCCGATGGAGCGAGGACGCTCTCGCCGTGGCCACCGGCTACATCGTCGGCGAGCGCGCCGGCGCCGCGGTTGCCGTCATCGTCGGTCTGCCCGCTACGATGTCCGAGGACTCCCTCAAGGCGCTGGGCGCGACGGCGGCGTCCTCCGGCTCGACCAGCCTGTTCCATGCCGTGGGGATCACGCCCGAGGCGTCGGACCTCGTGGCCGCCTGTGGCGGGAGCGACGCCACGGTCGTGGAGATCGCCGTGGGCCACCGTGATATTGCCCGTGCGTTAGCTCGTCTCACCACCGTGCCGGACGGTGCGCCGATCCGTGCGGTCGCGCTCGGTACGCCGCACTTCTCCCTCGCCGAATTCGCCCGGCTGATGCCGCTCCTCGACGGCTTCGCCCCCGCGCCCGGCGTGGATATCTACGTCAATCTCGCCCGCGACACCTATGCCGAACTCGATTTGCGCGGCTGGCGTAACCGTCTGGAATCGTTTGGCGTTACCCTCGTTGTCGACACCTGCACCTACGTCACCGCCGTGATGCGCGAGCTCGATGGACCGGTGATGACCAACTCCGGCAAGTGGGCGCATTACGCGCCGGGCAATCTCGGCATCGATGTCGCCTTCGGTACGCTCGCCGAATGCGTCGCCTCGGCCGCCTCCGGCCGCGTCACCCGTCGAACCGCATGATCTTAAACGGTATTTTCCTGGTCGTCGGCGAAGCCCGCGGTCCCGTCCTCGCCACCGCGCCATTGTCGTTCTGGGGCGGCTACGACCCCGAGTCGGGTCGCATCATCGATCGCTCGCATCCGGCCCTCGGCGAGCCGCTCGCCGGCCGGGTTCTGGTCATGGCGACAGGCCGGGGTTCGTCGTCGTCGAGCACAGTCATCGCCGAGGCGATCCGCCTCGGGAGCGCCCCCGCCGCGATCGTGCTGTCGGAACCCGACCCGATCCTCGTGATCGGCGCGCTGGTCGCGAGCCGGCTCTATGGAAAGACATGCCCGATTGTGATGCTGTCCACGGCGGAACACGTCCGTCTCGCACGCGCTGGCACGGTCGAAATCACGGAGGACCTTGCCGCGGCACGCGCCGTCCTCGCCCTGCGGTAAGCATGTCCACATCCGCGCCACAGGGGCCCGCAATCGCTACTACGGTTCGCGATCTCGGCGGCGCCAACCTCGGTCTCGTGCAGTCGGTGGAGAGGAGGGTCTGATCGACGGACCCCGGCTGGTCGACGGCGTCGATGCGCTCCGCTGCGCCGCCCGCGAGGAGGTAAAGGCCGGCGCGCTGTTCATCAAGCTGATGGCCGATGGCGGCGGTCGAGGAGCGGATAATGCCGGCTCTACGTCTCGGCCCATCTCTACACCGACCGTGCGATTGCGCGCGCCGTCGATTGCGGCGTCCGCTCGCTCGAGCATTGCAATCTGATCCGGCCCGAGACAGCGACGCGCGGCGGAGAGGGGCTGCATCGCGGTGCCGACGCTGGTGGCGTACGAAGCGCTGGCGCTCGACGGCGAGAAACTGGGCCTCGGCCCCGAGTCGGGGGCGAAGGTCGAGACGGCGCGAAAGGGCGGGATGGAGTCGCTTTCGATCATGCGCGACGCCGGGCTGCCGATGGCCTTTCGCAGCGACCTGCTCGGCGGGCTGATGAAGTGTCACTCGATGGAATTCGAGATCCTCGCCCGAGTGCTCACCCCGGCGGAGATCATCGCCCCGGCCACCTCCTTCGGGGCGAAGCTCTGCGAGATGGAAGGGAGAATCGGAACGATCGCGGCGGGCGCCTTCGCCGATCTCATCGTGGTTGACGGCGACCCGCTCGCCGGTGTCTCGCTGCTCGCAAAGGATGGTGCGCACAGGCCGGCGATCATGGCGCGGGGCAGTTTTCGGAAGAACGAGCGGAACTGAGGCGGCGAAGACCGCAGGGCAACCGGCGTCATTGTCGCTTGCGCGTCCGACGCAGCAGGCGGGTCGCTATCTCACCAGTCCCCGGCCATCGACCGGCCAGGTTTCGGCAGCTCCGCCCGCGTCGCTGACCACGATGGTGTCCCGCGCGAGGTTGACGACGGCGCAGGCATGGTTCGGGAGGAGCGCCATCCGGGAGCCGACTCGCGGGGGCCGACCGCGATGATCGATGAACCCGTGCTCCTCGGAGAGACTCACGATCGCCATTGGCGCGTCATCCGGCCGGTCCGTCGGCCAGGCGAGGCCGTATCCCTCGAGATGGGTCGAGCCATGTGGCCCGCGGTCCGAACTCAACACCTTGGACCCCGCATCGATGATCGCATAGCGGTCGTTGACGCTGACCACGGTCGCGGCAACCCAAAGGGCCACCTCGCCGAGGGAAGCGACCCCGAGGCCGACCTGGATCCGGTCCATGTAGACGTAGTTGCCTGGTCTGATCTCGGTGATCCCTTCGAAGCCGTCGTTCCGGATCACCGTCGGCGTGCAGCCGACCGAGACGTCGGGGACGTCCAGTCCGCCGGCCCGCAAGCGTTCCGCAAGCGCCGACATCGTCTCGCGCTCGCTCGCCACAAGCCTTGGGAGACCTTGTGGGTCCGGGAGCCGGTAGGCGTGGCCGGCATGGGACAAGATCCCGGCAAAGCGGAGACCCGGCCTGGAGGCGATGCGACGCGCGAGCACCATCGCCGTCTCCGATGAGGGATCGACCCCGCAGCGGTGAAGGCCGACATCGACCTTGAGGTAGACGGGCACGATCGCCCCCAGCGCGCCGGCTACGGATGCGATCGCATCGATACCGGCATCGCTGTCGGCGATGAGCCGAAGATCGGCCCCGTTCGTCTGGGCAGCCCGGACAATCCGTCCGATCTTGGCGGGATCGACGAGGGGGTGAGCGATGGTGACGGAACGAGGCCCCACGCCGAGGAACAGTTCCGCCTCGGAGGTCTTCGCCACCGTCAGGCCCGTGGCGCCGGCCTTGCCCTGGAGGTTTGCGACCGCGAGCGACTTGTGGGTCTTGGCGTGGGGCCGCAACCGCACTCCGTGGGCGCGGGCGAGTTCGGCCATCCGCGCGACATTGGCCGCGAGCCTTCCCGCGTCGACCACCACCGCCGGCGTCTCGACGCCGTTCAGCACATCGAGAAAGGCGGGCGTGAAGGCGGGAAGATCGGTTTTGTCCATGAGGCGCTGATAGCACCCGACACCATTTTCCGAAAAGAAAAATTCTTGATTGACAGAAATCGGTGGGCGTAGCGTAATCGCCGAGGGGGGGAAGGGTCGCCAGCGACGACTTCGAGCCAACCAGAGCCGAAATGGCCGCATGACCTTTTCCCGCTGCCGAAATCGTTCG
Source organism: Bauldia sp. (assembly GCA_022841545.1). GTDB lineage: Bacteria > Pseudomonadota > Alphaproteobacteria > Rhizobiales > Kaistiaceae > Bauldia. The sequence goes on from JALHRF010000058.1 coordinate 8,858, forward strand.
GCGCGGACGAGACACAGAGGGGACGAGATGAGAAACACCCGTCGATATCTTTTCGCGGCCGCTGCCTTGGCGGCGATTTCGTCGGCCCTGCCGGCCGTAGCGGCCGAGCGTGGCGGTACGATCACGATCGCGCGGCCCGACGAGCCGCTGACGCTCGACCCGTTCATCCCGGCCGACAACGGCTCGATCTATGCGATCGCACAGATCTGCGAGCCGCTGGTCTCGGCCGACGCGTCGGGCACGGGCCTTGAGCCGGGACTGGCGGAATCCTGGGAGGCGTCCGACGACGGCCTGACCTATACCTTCAAGCTCCGCGAGGGGTTGAAGTTCAGCGACGGCACGCCGGTGACGGTCGCCGACGCGATCTTCTCGCTCGGCAAGGTGGCCAATCCGGAGGCTCCCTACGGCTTCGCCTTTGCCGACGTCGCGAGCACGGAAGAGACCGAGGACGGCCGGCTGAGGGTGACGCTCAAGCGGCCGAACGCCGCGATCCTGTCGGCCATGTCGCTGTTCGCCGCCTCGGTCGCATCCAAGGCGGCCTACGAGGCCGATCCCGCCGCCTTCGGATCGAAGCCGATCTGCACCGGCCCCTTCCAGGTCGAGAGCTACGAGCGCGGGACGCAACTCGTCCTGGCGCCGAATCCGCACTACTGGCAGATGGGCGCGGACGGCAAGCCGCTGCCCTATGTCGAAAAGGCCGAACTGAAATACGTACCCGAAAGCAATTCGCGCGTTCTCGGGCTGCAGAACGGCGACTTCGATGTCATCCTCGCCGTACCGCTGAACCAGGCGGCGAGCATCGCTTCCGACGGCACCAACACGCTCGAGGTATCGCCGTCCTACCGGCTCGACTACGTCTACCTCAACCACGCCAAGCCGCCGATCGACAACAAGAACATCCGCCTGGCGATGAACCATGCGACCAACCATCCGGCGATCATGCAGGCCGTGTTCTTCGGCTATGGCGAGACGCCGAACTCGTTCATGCCGAAGGTGAATTTCTGGTCGGACAAGGTCGAGCCGATCCCCTTCGACATGGAGAAGGCCAAGGCGCTGGTCGCCGAGTCCGGATATGACGGGACGCCGATCCAGCTCATGGTCGACACCGGCAATGCACCCTCCCGCCAGGTCGCGACCATCCTGGAACAGGGCTGGAAGGAAGCCGGCCTCAACGTCGAGATCATCGAGGCCGACGTCGGCACCGCCTGGGGCAACACCACCAAGGGCGACTACCAGGCCTATGTCAGCTACATCACCAGCGATATCAACGACAGCGATGAACTGGCGACGCTGCAGGCCGACCATACCGGCTCGACCAACGCCTTCTTCTCCTGGTACAAGAATGACGAGGTGGTCGATCTCCTCGCCAAGGCCCGCGCCACGAACGTCGAATCCGAGCGGGCGGCGCTCTATCACCAGATCCAGGACATCGTCTATCACGACGGCTATAGCGTGCCGCTCAACTTCCTGCCCTATGTCGCGGCCCATGGACCGCAGGTGAAGGACTGGAAGACGATCGCCGTCGGCTGGTGGTGGCTGAAGAACGTGTCGCTCGCAGAGTAGGGTAAGCAGCCGCGCCTGCGGCGGGGGCATCCTGGCAGCGATCCGTCCCGGGGACCGGGGCGGATCGTCGGCTGGCCAACGCCCGCCGCCGTTCTGAGCTAGCCTGGCGTTTCGGCAGACAAGACGGGCATTCCATGCATATGCTCCGCTACGTCATCGAGCGGCTCCTCCATGCTCTCCCCGTCGTCATCGGGGTAACCTTCTTCACGTTCTTCGCGGTCCAGTTCGTTCCCGGCGATCCGATCCGGATCATGACGCACGGACGCGTGTCGGACGAGGAAGTCGCCGCAATCTACGAACGTCTCGGCATGAATCGCCCGCTGATCGTCCAGTACGGCTCCTATCTCGTCGGCGCCGCGACCGGCGACCTCGGCACGAGCATCATCCAGAACGCGCCCGTGGCTGAATTGATCGGCGACAAGCTCGCACCGACGCTCGGCCTCCTTGCAATGGCCACGGTGCTTTCGATCCTGATCGCGGTCCCGCTGACCCTGATTGCGGTGCGCCACCGCAACCAATGGCCGGACCATGTGATCCGGGTCGGCAGCATGGTCACCTTCGCCATGCCGCCGTTCTGGATCGGGCTGCTCCTCATCCTCGGCCTGGGCCTGAGCCTCAAATGGTTCCCTATCGCCGGCTTCGGCCAGGGATTTGCCGGCCACCTTTACCACCTCTTCCTGCCGAGCCTGACGATTGCGCTGTTCCTTGCCCCTATCCTCGTCCAGTCGCTCCGCAATTCCATGCTTGACGTGCTGACCTCCGACCATGTCGAAGTGGCGCGCGCCAAGGGCCTGTCGGAGTGGCAGGTGCTCCGTCGCCATGTGCTCCGCAACGCGCTGATTCCGGCGATCACGGTGCTCGCGGTCAATGTCAGCTTCCTGGTGAGCGGCGCCGTCATCGTCGAGTACGTCTTCTCGATCCAGGGTCTCGGCTCGCTGCTCGTGCGCTCCGTCGGCTACCGCGACTATCCGATCATCCAGGGGCTTTCCCTGGTCTTCGCGCTCATCGTCGTCGCCGTGAATCTCATTGCCGACCTCAGCTACATGCTGGTCGACCGCCGCGTACTGAGGGCCTGAGGATGAGCATCGCCGCTATCGCGTCGCCATCGCTCGCAAGTCGCGGCGTTGCGGAAGTGGTGTCCTGGAGCGCGACCCTCAAGGTTGGCGCCCTGATGATGCTGGTGCTCGTGCTTGCGGCTGTCTTCGCGCCGTTGGTCGCCCCGTACGATCCGCTTGCGCAGGACTTCATGCGGACCCTCCAGCCGCCGAGCCTGGCGCACCCCTTCGGCACTGACAATTTCGGTCGCGACATCTTCTCGCGTGTCATCTTCGGGGCGCGGATCGATCTCACCATCGGCTTCGTCACCACCTATGTGCCGTTCGTCTACGGGGTGATGATCGGCGCGGTGTCCGGCTATGCCGGCGGGCGCTTCGACGCGGTCATGATGCGGGTGCTCGACACGGCGATGGCCTTCCCGTTTCTCGTTCTCATCGTGGTCATCCTCGCGATCCTCGGCCCCGGGGAGCAGAATATCTATATCGCCATCTTCCTCGTCGGCTGGACGATGTATGCGCGGCTCGCGCGGGCCGAGATGCTGGTCGAGAAGAACAAGGACTACATGACAGCGGCGCGCGTCCTCGGCTATCCGGGCCGGCGCATCCTCTTCCGCCACGGACTTCCCAACGTCATCGGCTCCTCGGTCGTCTTCTCGATGTCGGATTTCGTACTCAACATCCTGCTCGTGTCGGGGCTGAGCTTCATCGGCCTCGGCATTCGGCCGCCGATCCCGGAATGGGGCGCGATGGTCGCCGAAGGCAAGGATTTCATGCTCCAGGCCTGGTGGATATCGACGATGCCGGGCCTCGCCATCGTCTACACCGGTACCGCGCTGGCATTGATCGGCGACGGCCTTGCCCGCCGCCTCGGCGAGCGGCACCGGACCCTGGTCTGAGCGATGAACGCGGCGCCCCCCGACATACCCCTCCTCGTGGTCGAGGACCTGACCGTGCGATTTGCCGCGGAGTCGGGGTCAATCGTCGCCAACGACCGGGTGTCGCTTGCTGTCCGCCGTGGCGAGACGCTTGGCATCGTCGGGGAATCGGGCAGCGGCAAGTCCGTGCTGTGCCGCGCGATCCTCCGCCTCCTGCCGTCGCCGCCGGCGACGATCACCGCGACCACCCTCGCCTTTGAGGGGCGAGACCTGCTCGGCCTCGACGAGCCCTCGCTCTGCGCCATGCGCGGACGCGACATCGCGATGGTGTTCCAGAACCCCATGACCAGCCTCGATCCGGTCCAGCCGATCATCTCGCAGGTGATGGAGCCTCTCCGCCTCCACCGCGGCTTCTCGCGGCGCGCCGCACGCGCGGCGGCGATCGAGTTGCTCGACCGCGTCGGCATCGCGTCCGCGTCGGCGCGGTGCGACGAGTATCCGCACCAGTGGTCGGGCGGGATGCTGCAGCGCGCGTCGATTGCGATGGCCATGGCCGCCGAGCCGAAGCTCCTCCTCGCCGACGAGCCCACCACCGCGCTCGACGTCACCATCCAGGACCAGATTCTCGCGCTCCTCCTCGACCTGCAGCGCGAGACCGGAATGGCGATGGTGCTGGTGTCGCATGACATGGGCGTCATCGCCGAGTCCTCGGACCGGCTGGGCGTCATGTATGCCGGCCGCCTCGTCGAGACCGGCACGACCCGCGAGGTCTTTGAGGGACCGGCGCACCCCTATAGCCGGGGCTTGCTCGATTCAATACCCCGCGCCGAGGAGCGCGTGCGCCGGCTCCGGACCATCCCCGGCCAGCCGCCGGATCTGTCGCTTCGCCAACCGGGGTGTTCGTTTGCACCGCGCTGCGCCGTTGCATCCGACGACTGCAGTCTGGGCATCCCGTCGCCGCGCGCCGTCGCGCCGGGCCACACGACGCTATGCCGCCATCCCGAACGCGCTGCTCCCATGCACCGCATGGAGGCGGTTGGATGACGATCCCCGTCCGCCTCGACACGATTGCCGCAGCGGCGCCCGAAGCGTCGGATGGGAATGTGGGCATGCCGCTGCTTGCGGTCGAGGCGCTGACGGTCGAGTTCGCAAAGCCGCGCGGCATCGTCGATGCGCTCACCCGCCGGCCTCAATCGGTGCTCCGTGCGGTGGACGACGTGAGCCTGACGATTGCTCCGGGGGAGACGCTGGGTCTGGTCGGCGAGAGCGGCAGCGGCAAAACCACCGTCGCCCGTGCGGTGCTCCGCTTGTCGCCGCCGAAGGCGGGGCGGATCCTCTATGGCGGCAAGGACATTGCCGACCTTGACGCCAACTCGCTCCGGAATTTCCGCCGGTCGGTGCAACTCGTCTTCCAGGACCCGTATTCCTCGCTCAACCCGCGGCTCACCATCGGCAGTGCGATCGGCGAGGCGTTGCGCTTCCACGCCATTGTCCCGGCCCCGGAGATCGAGGCCGAGGTGCAGCGGCTTCTCTTGCTCGTCGGCCTCGCGCCGGAGATGGCCGAGCGGCGGCCGCGGCAGCTTTCGGGCGGCCAGCGGCAGCGGGTCGGTCTCGCCCGCGCGCTTGCAGTACGTCCGCACCTCCTCGTCCTCGACGAGCCGGTGGCTGCGCTCGACGTCTCGATCCAGGCGCAGGTTCTCAACCTGCTCAAGGATCTTCGCGACGAGCTTGGACTCACCATGCTCCTCGTCGCGCATGAACTCGGCGTGGTGCGCCACATGTGCGACCGCGTCGCGGTCCTGTATCTCGGCCGGATCATGGAGACCGGGACTGCCGACGAGATCTTCGCCGATGCGCGGCATCCCTATACGCGCGGCCTGCTTGCCGCGGTTCCCCGGCTCGAGCCGGTGAGGCGTCAGCGGAAGCCCGTCCTCGATGGCGAGATCCCAAGCCCCATGGCGCTTCCTGCAGGCTGCCGTTTCCGGACGCGCTGCCCGCGTGCCGAGGCCGTCTGCACGGTCGAGCCGCCGATCGTCCGGCGTTCGCCGACCCATGCCATTGCCTGCCATTTCGCGGAAACATGAAGTGAGGGAAGCCCAGAAATGTGTGACACCTTCGTAGCGCTGCCCGAGGCCACCGCCACCGGCGGCGTGCTGCTCGCCAAGAATGCGGACACAGAGATCAACGAGGCGCAGCACGTCTTCAAGATGCCCCGGCGCCAGTTCGCGGAGGGGGCGCAGGTGCGGGTCACGCACATGCTCATCCCGCAGGTCCGCGAGACTTATGAATACGTCATCGACAAGTCGTTCTGGCTCTATGGCGGCGAAATCGGGCTGAACGAGCACGGGGTCGCGGTCGGCAACGAGGCGGTGTTCAGCACCCGGCCGAGCGATAAGGACGGCGTTATCCTGATCGATCTTCTCCGTCTGATTCTCGAGCGTGCACGGACCCGCCACGAGGCGGTCGACCTCGTCGCGGCGCTGCTCGACCGCTTCGGGCAGGGGGGCAATTGCGAGCTCCGCGGCAACAGCCATTTCGATGGCTCGTTCATCGTCTCCGATCGCGACGGTGCGGTGGTGATCGAAACCGCGGGCAAGGACTGGGCGGCCCGCGAGGTGACGGGTCTCGGCTCGATCTCGAACGGCTACACCATCGGCAGCGACTGGGATCGCTCCTCGCTGCCGGGCAGCAACGGCTCGCGCCCGGATTTCGGCGACCTGGTCGAGGATCGTGAAAAGACCCGCTGCGTCGGGGCTGCGGAACGCCAGTCGATGTCCCACGGCTTCCTCGAGGCGCGGCGGGGTCGGATCGATGTGCGGGCGATGGCCGACCTGCTTCGCTACACCGGCGAGGGTGACTACGATCCGATGCAGGGCGAATTCCCGGTTCGGATCTGCATGCACGCCGCGCCCTATCCGCATCGGCTCTGGCAGGCGACTGGCGCACTGATCGCCGATGTCCGCGGCGAAGACGCCATGGCGTGGGTGACGGCGACATCGGGGCCGGACGTTTCCATCTTCAAGCCGGTTTTCTTCGGCGTCGACCTGCCCGATCTCGGGCCGATGCCGACCGAGAGCTACACGCCGGGGGCCTACTGGTGGCGTCACGAGTTCCTGCATCGCCGCGCGATGGCCGACTACCGCAATCTCGTGCCGGAGATCAGGGCGGACTTCGAGGCGCTGGAAGACGATTTCTTCGCGGCGGCCGAAATTGTCCGCAGGGCGGGACCGGGCGAGAAGCAGGCATTCGTGAGCGACTGCTGGCGGCGCGCCGACGAGGCTTCCGCCGCCTGGGTGGCAAAACTCGAGCGCCGGAACTATTTCGTCGCGGACTCAGCTTATCGGGCCATGTGGAAGACGTTCAATGATGCCGCCTCGTTCCCGCTCGCCTGAGCTGGTCCCCGACAGTGTCGGGGCCGGTGCCGTGCTGCCCGAAACGAAAGCCGACGGCGCCCACATCGGCGCGCGAATCAAGGCCCTCCGGCGGGAGCGCGGATGGACGCTGCAGGAACTGGGCCGCCGGGCCGACGTCTCGATCTCGGCGCTGTCGAAGATCGAGAACAACGTCGTCAGCGCGAGCTTCGACACGCTCCTCAAGATCGCCCGCGGACTTGACGCGAGCTTCGAGACGCTCCTCGACGAGACGGCGCCCGGTCCGGCGAGCCGGCTCACGACGACGCGCGCCGGCGACGGCCTCCCCTTCGAGACCGACCGCTATCGCTACCGGGTGATGTCAGGGGAGATCCGCCAGAAGCACATGATCCCGCTCCACATGGAGGTGAAGGCCCGGTCGCTTTCCGAGACCGGGGAATGGAGCACCCATGAGGGCGAGGAGTTCATCTACATCCTGCGTGGGCCGATCGAACTCCACACGGAGTTCTACGAGCCGCTGCGGCTCGAGACCGGCGACAGCGCCTACTTCGACAGCCAGATGCGCCATACCTTCGTGAGCGTCGGCAAGGGACCCGGCGAGATGCTCTCGATCTGCTTCAGCCGCGGGCTGTTCTTCCCCGACTCGGTCGGGGGAGAAGGTGCGCCCCGCATGGTCAAGGTCGGTGGCTAGCGCCAGCCCAGAGGTCGACCAGGTGTCAAGCACGTTGACGCAATTGGCCAACCTTGTTCGCACGCGGCGGCCTTAGGCTCGGCTGCGCAACAGGCCGGCGTAGGCGTCGAGGTATCGCTCTACGATGCGATCCCAGGAGAAGTCGGCCGCCATCCACTCCCGGCCTTTGCGTCCCATCTCGCTGAGGACCGTCGCCGGCAACGCCGTCGCACGGGACAGGGTGGACGCCAATGGTGTCTCGTCGGGCGCTGTGCACCAGCCGCAGCCGCGGGAATCGAGTTCATGCCATGGAGTTCCGGTGGTGGTGATCACCGGGACCTCGGCCGCGAGCGCCTCGGCGACGGCGACGCCGAAGTTCTCCGTGTAGCTGGGCAGGATGAAGAGGTCAGCGTCTCGTAACGTCGCTGCTTTCGCGGTCCCTGCTATGGGGCCACGAAAGCTCACGGTGTCCTCGAGCCGCGCCTGTCGCACCGCCCGTTCCACGACCGCCTGATGACGGTCCTCATCAGGGCCGATAATGCGGAGGAGCCAATTCTCGGGCTTGACCTTCGCCCATGCCGCAATGAGCATCGGCAACCCCTTCACCGGGTGAATCCGGCCGAGGAAGAGAGCTGTCCTCTTGCCCTGTGTGGCCTTCGCGATCGGCTCTGGCAGATCGATGCCGTGCGGAATCAGGGTCACCGGCGGGGTCAGACCGAGGAGACGGATCGCGTCGAGTTCCAATTGTGAAGCTGCGTGAATCAACTGAGCTTTGTTGAGATTGCGGCGCTGGTAGAGAAACCATGCGGCCCGTTTCCTGAGTGCCTTGATCTTGAGGGCTTGGGGTTGCAGGCTACCGAGTGGGCTCACAACAAGGGGGATGCGGCGGGCCGCCGCGAAATTGGCGATGGCGTGATGGTGGGGGATCCACAGCGAATGATCGTGAATGACGTCCGGTCGCCCGAATTCCTCTATGGCGGTTGCGATGCCGCCCGAAAAATACCGGACCCTCGGGACCTTCAGCGGCGAGGGCTGGGACCCCGAATCGTCAGCTGTAAGAAGTGCCACCGTCGCACCGGCATTGGATAGGACTTCCGCAACTCTGGCGACTACAAGCGGCGGGCCGCCATGTGATGCATGGAGACTCGTGTAGGCAAGCAGCACCCTCATCGAGGTGCAAGTCCCACTTGGCTGATGAGGGTGGTGAACCGTTGTGTCATCGCCCTGGTATTGTACATCGTATCTGCGCGGCGTACGGCTTCCTTTGACCAGCGAGAGGGCGTCGACATTGTCGATCACCACCGCGAGCGAACACTCCACGTCGCAGGGTTGCGAGGAGACCGGACTGCCATTCGGCGCCGGAGAATAATGGCTTCATCGCACCGACCGGCTTGGCCCAAGGATGGTCGTCAGTCGGCCACTCTGCCAGGACGTCCGTGTCTGCGGGTGAAAAAACACGGCGAAGCCGGGACCCAATTCCATCTGGCCTGAACGCAGGCAATGCCGGCTGGAAGACGGTGACCCGCCGAAGCGTTGCGCGTTCCTTGTTCTGCAATATCGCCATTCGCCCCACTCCATGCCGGAGCGAACCCAGACATCTGATTCCGCCTGCCTGGCGCTCAACGTCCGCTGGACAACTCAGAGAAACCGACATCGTCAATTGGATGCTTGATGGCGCTGTCGAACAGGCTCGAAGCGTCATGCCGACGATACAAAGCCCGCGCGTGTGTCCTTGGCTCTCGCCTGTCCCCAGAACCGTGATGACCGTGTCCGTGTCACGGGCACCTGGAGCGAACCGCGCCCGCAGCGACGACGACCTTGAAGGCATGGTCGAGCGTATCGCCGAGGCCGACCTGCCATGAGGCCCCGCTCAGGCGTCGAAAAGCCACCACCGGGTGGGGAGAACGGCGATGCGGTCGCCCTTGTTGCTGCGGGGATGGTCGGCGGGGACGTCGATCTCGATGCGGTGGCGGCGCATGCCGATCTCGACGTCGAGGCGGCGGCTGGCGCCATGGCGGCGTTCGGCGATGATGCGGCCGGCGATGCCGCCGGGGCGGGCGCCGGGAAGCTCGACGTCGTGCGGCCGGAACACCAGCGTCCGCGGGCCGTCCTTGCCGGTCGCGCCGATCTCGATCGGGCGGTCGTCGAGGAAGAGCCGTCCGTCCTCGATCCGGACCGGAAGCGCGGTCGATTCGCCGATGAATCCGGCGACGAAGGGCGACGCCGGACGGTCGTAGATCTCGTCGGGGCTGCCGATCTGCTCGATCTTGCCGCGGTTCAGCACCACGATGCGGTCGGCGAGCTCGACCGCCTCCTCCTGGTCGTGGGTGACGAAGACCGTGGTGTGGCCGGTCTGCTCGTGGATCTCGCGGAGCCAGCGGCGGAGGTCGCGCCGGACCTTGGCATCGAGCGCACCGAACGGCTCGTCGAGGAGGAGGATGCGGGGCTCGATGGCAAGGGCCCGGGCGAGCGCCACCCGCTGGCGCTGGCCGCCGGAGAGCTGGGTCGGGTAGCGGTTCTCGAGTCCGGTGAGCTGGACGAGGTCGAGAAGCTCCAGCACCCGGTCGCGGATCTTCGCGCGCGACGGCCGGGTCCGCGCCGGGCGCGCGGTGAGCCCGAAGGCGATGTTGTCGAACACCTTCATGCTCTTGAACAGCGCATAGCTCTGGAAGACGAAGCCGATGTGCCGCTCCTGCACCGACAGGCCGAGCGCATCCTCGCCGCCGAACAGCACCCGTCCGGAGGTCGGGAACTCGAGCCCGGCGAGGACCCTGAGGAGCGTCGTCTTGCCCGACCCGGAGGGGCCGAGCAGCGCCACCAGCTCACCAGCCTCGATCTTCATCGAGATATCGTGAAGCGCCGGCGTCTCGGCGAACTCCTTGACCACATGCTCGATCGTCACGTCGACCGGTACCCCACGCGACCACTGCCGCGGCGCGGGCGGGTCTGGTTCGATCACGGTCGGGAAGGTCGCGTCGGCGCGGGCTGCTTCCATCTCGTCTCTCCCTCAGTGTTTGCGTTGCGCGGCGATCTCGTCGGCGTAGCGCCATTCGAGGCCGGTCTTGGCGGCGAGCGTGACCATGGCGAGAAGGGCGAGGAGCGAGGCGACCGCGAAGGCCGCAATGCCGAGATACTCGTTGTAGAGAATCTCGACATGGAGCGGCATGGTGTTGGTCTGGCCGCGGATCTTGCCCGAGACCACCGACACCGCGCCGAACTCGCCCATCGCCCGGGCGTTGCAGAGGAGGACGCCGTAGAGCAGCGCCCACTTGATGTTGGGGAGCGTCACCTTGAAGAACGTCCGCCAGCCGCTCGCCCCGAGCGACAGCGCCGCCTCCTCGTCCCGCGTGCCCTGCTCCTGCATGATCGGGATCAGCTCGCGGGCGACGAAGGGGAAGGTGACGAAGATCGTGGCGAGCACGATGCCCGGCACGGCGAAGATGATCTGGATGCCGTGCTCCTGAAGCGTCGGGCCGAGCCATCCCTGGGCCCCGAAGATCAGTACGTAGATCAGGCCCGAGGTCACCGGCGAGACCGAGAACGGCAGGTCGATCAGCGTGATCAGGAAGGACTTGCCCTTGAACTCGAACTTCGCGATCGCCCAGGCCGCGGCGACGCCGAAGACGAGGTTTGCCGGCACCGAGATCGCGGCGACGATCAGCGTCAGCCGGATCGCGGCGAGCGCGTCCTTCTCGGTGATCGATTCGAGGAAATAGCCGACGCCGCGCGAGAAGGCCTCGAAGAAGACGATGATCAGCGGCATCAGCAGGAAGATCAGGAGGAAGCCGACCGCGACGCCGATCAGCGCCCAGCGCACCCACGGGCGCTCCGTCGTCGCCGGCCGGAGCGTCACCGGCAGGGCAGGCGCCATCGCGTCATACATTGCCGAACCTCCGGCGGCTCCAGGCCTGGATCAGGTTGATCGCAAGCAGGAGCGCGAACGAGATGAGGAGCATGAGGGTGGCCACCGCAGTGGCGGCGGGATAGTTGAACTCGGTCAGCCTCACGACGATGAGCAGCGGCGCGATCTCCGACACGAAGGGGATGTTGCCGGCGATGAAGATGACCGAGCCGTACTCGCCGACGGCGCGGGCGAGCGCCAGCGCGAAGCCGGTGAGGAGCGGCGGCAGGAGCGTCGGCAGGATGATGCGGCGGAGCGTCAGGAATCGCGACGCGCCGAGCGTCGCGGCCGCCTCCTCGACCTCGCGGTCGATCTCCTCCATCACCGGCTGCAGCGTGCGCACGACGAACGGTAGCCCGATGAAGACGAGGGCGATGACGATGCCGGCCGGCGTATAGGCGACCTTGATGCCGAGCGGCGCCAGCAGGCTGCCGATCCAGCCGTTGGGCGCATAGAGCGCGGTGAGCGCGATGCCGGCGACGGCGGTGGGCAGCGCGAAGGGCAGGTCGACGAAGGCGTCGAGCAGCCGGCGTCCGGGGAAGTCATAGCGGACGAGCACCCAGGCGACGATCAGACCGAACACGGCATTGATGCCGGCGGCGGCCAACGAGGCGCCGAAGCTCAGCCGCAGCGCCGCCAGGGTGCGCGGATCGCTGGCGATGCGCCAGAACTCCGGCCAGCCGAGCGACGCCGTCATCAGGACGAGAGCTGCAAGAGGGATGAGGACGATCAGGCTGAGGTAAGTCAGCGTGAAGCCGAACGCCAGCCCGAAGCCCGGGATGATGCTCGGCTTCCTGAACGTCCAGGTGGTGCCGGACGCCATGGCGCTGCTCAGTTCGTCGGCTGGTAGATCTTGTCGAAGATGCCGCCGTCGCCGAAGAACTTCGGCCCGGCGTTTGCCCAGCCGCCGAAGATCGGGTCATCGATGCTGACGAGCGTGGCCGGCGGAAAGCGCTTCACGTCTTCAGGATCCGCAAGCTCGGGGAGTGCCGGGCGGTAGTAGTTCTTCGCGATGATGGTCTGTCCGACGTCGGTGTAGAGGTACTCGAGATACGCCTGCGCGACAGCCGTCGACCCCATCCTGTCGGTGTTGGTCAGCACGACCGCCACCGGAGGCTCGGCCTTGATCGAGGTGGGCGGCACGATGATGTCGAACTTGTCCGGACCGAGTTCGTTGATGGCGAGGAAGGCCTCGTTTTCCCAGGCGAGGAGGACATCGCCGATCTCGCGCTGGACGAAGGTCGTGGTCGAGCCGCGCGCGGCGGAGTCGAGCACCGGTACGTGCTTGTAGAGCTCGGTGACGAACTCGATGTTCTTCTGCTCGTCGCCGCCGAACTTCGTGTTTGCCCAGTCCCACGCGGCGAGGAAGTTCCACTGGGCGCCGCCCGAGGTCTTCGGGTTCGGCGTGATCACTTCGACGCCGTCCTTGATCAGGTCGCCCCAGTCGTTGATAGCCTTCGGATTGCCCTTGCGGACGAGGAAGACGATCGTCGACGTGTACGGGGTCGAATTGTGCGGAAGCCGGGTGCGCCAGTCGGCCGGAAGCAGACCGGCCTGAGCGACCTTGTTGATGTCGTTCTCGAGCGCCAGCGTCACCACGTCGGCCTGGAGGCCGTCGATCACGGCGCGGGCCTGGGCGCCGGAACCGCCGTGCGACTGCTCGATGGTCACGGTCTCGCCGGTCTTCTCCTTCCACTCTGCGGCGAAGGATTCGTTGAAGGCCCGATAGAGTTCGCGCGTCGGGTCGTAGGAGACGTTGAGGATGGTCGTGTCGGCAAATGCGGTGACGGAGAACACCGTGCCGAAGGCGGCGGCAATGGCGATCACGCCGAGGCTCGTTCGGAGGCGATTGTACCGGCGGGCAAGGGTGGACATGGACCAGACTCTCGTTGGTTGATACCCCCTTATCTCGACCTAGTCGGTAGGGATTGTCAATTGTGAATATCCGTTAATCCCGGCAATCGCATTCTCGTGGCTAGCTTTAGGGGGGAAAATCCTACCCGACGCACGAGGAGCCTGCGGGTTCCATGAAACGGTGGGAACCCCCCGTGCCTCAATGACGGAAGACGAAGAACGAGCCTCCGTCGGGTAGAACAAGAGCGCGTGCGCCGAGAGTATGACGAGGCGAACTCAGACCCCGGTGAGCGAGGGCAGCCGAGGACTCTCGGAACAGACGCCAACACGGTTTGAAGGTGTGCACGAAGCGCAACCGGGCGACTGCAAGCCGTACGACGCACGCCCTTGCTGCAATTGCAACCGGGTCGCCGTATCCGCGCCCTCTGCCCAGCGATGGGCGGCAGGCCTGTCCGCGTCAAGGGGATGCGATGGTGCTGCCGCGCAGGATTGAACTGCGGACCTCTCCCTTACCAAGGGAGTGCTCTACCACTGAGCTACGGCAGCGGGCACGCCGGTGTCCCGGCGGCGGCCTTACTGCCATATGGGGACCGCCGCTTCAAGCGAAACACCAGACGGGAATCGCGCTAATCTCATGTCCATGAGTGACGACAACGGCCAGAACGCAAAGGAAGCGGCCCGGAGGGCCCGCGATGAGCGGCTTGCGGCAGCGCTCCGCGCCAACCTCCGCCGGCGCAAGGCCGGCGCACGTCGGACGGCGGAATCGCCGAAATCGCCACCGTCGACGCCTGAAATCAATTCGGAGGGCGACAGTAAGTAACTGACACCGCAGGCTTTTCGCCATGCCTTGTACAGGCCGCAAAGCTGCGTTAAACGGCGGCTTCGGCTCCGGCGGTCTGCCGGGATGGTGAGATCGAAGGGGCGACAGAGGGCATGGATCGCATTCGCATTGTCGGCGGCGCGCCGCTCAACGGGACTATCGCCATCTCCGGCGCCAAGAACGCCGCGCTCCCTTTGATGATCGCGAGCCTGCTCACCGCCGAGCCCCTCATCCTCGACAATGTGCCGCGGCTTGCCGACGTTCAGTTGCTGAAGCGCATTCTCGGCAATCACGGTGTCGATTGCATGATCGCGGGCAAGCGCGCCGGCCAGAACGGCCTCGCCGGCGAGACCCTGCAACTGACCGCCGGCGACATCGTCGATACCGTCGCGCCCTACGACCTCGTTTCGAAGATGCGGGCGAGTTTCTGGGTCATCGGACCGCTTCTCGCCCGGATGGGCGAAGCCCGCGTCTCGCTGCCCGGCGGCTGCGCCATCGGCACGCGCCCGGTCGACCTGTTCATCTCCGCCCTCCGCGACCTTGGGGCCGAGATCGACATCGACGGCGGCTACGTCATCGCCCGGGCGAAGAACGGCCTCAGGGGCGGGCGGATCGTGTTCCCAAAAGTCACCGTCGGCGCAACCCATGTCGCGCTGATGGCGGCATCGCTCGCCCGCGGCGAAACGGTGATAGAGAACGCCGCCCGCGAGCCCGAGATCGGCGACCTCGCCGCCTGCCTGATCAAGATGGGCGCGAAGATCTACGGCGCCGGCACCTCCACCATTCGTATCGAAGGCGTCGACCGGCTGACGGGCGCGCGCCACCCGGTGATGCCCGACCGCATCGAGACCGGCACCTACGCCATGGCCGTTGCCATGACCGGCGGCGATGTCGTGCTCGAAGGCGCCACGACCGCCATTCTCGAGCGGCCGATCGAAGTGCTCACTCAAGTCGGAGCGGAGATAACGGCCACGAACCACGGTCTCCGCGTCCGGCGGAACGGCCACGGCCTGAGCGCCGTCGAGGTCACCACCGAGCCGTTCCCCGGCTTCCCCACCGACCTCCAGGCCCAGCTCATGGCGCTGGTCTGCCGGGCCGACGGCACCTCGCACATCCGCGAGACGATTTTCGAGAACCGCTTCATGCACGTCCAGGAGCTTGCCCGCCTCGGCGCCGACATCCAGCTCGATGGACAGATGGCGACGGTCAAGGGCGTGGATCGGCTGAAGGGCGCGCCGGTGATGGCAACCGACCTCCGCGCCTCGGTCTCACTGGTGATCGCCGGCCTCGCCGCCGAGGGTGAGACGATCGTCAACCGTGTCTATCACCTCGACCGCGGCTTCGAGCGGATCGAGGACAAGCTCGGCGCCTGCGGCGCGACCATCGAGCGCCTCAGCGGGTAGGCTTCACGGACGTTGCAGGCTGGGTAGTCTGCGACGTATCGTCGACCTCTTTGATTTCCTTTCCCGCCAGTCCGTGAAATCCGGCGAGGGGGACGCAGGCCTCGCATGCTCTTCGGCGCGACCGACCGCGATGCGATCAGGGACGGCATGGTCGATCTTGCCTTCCGCCGGTGGAAGCGGCCCTCGGTAAAACCGGGAACCCGGCTCCGCACCGCCATCGGCGTCGTCGAGATTCTCGCTGTCGATCGAATCGATTCTGACTCCATCACCGATGCCGACGCCCGGCGGGCCGGGGCCGCCGGCCGCGATGTCCTCGTCGCACGGCTCGACGAACGGCCCGACGGCGACATCTATCGCATCGCGCTCCGCCATGCCGGCAGCGACCCGCGCGAGACGCTCCGCGCCGCGCTTCCCTCGCCCGACGAGGTGGCGGCGATCCTCGCAAGGCTCGCGCGTCTCGACGCGGCAAGCCGCCACGGCGCGTGGACGGCCGCGGTCCTCTCCCTCATCGCCACCCATGGAGGCGTCCGTGCCGCCGATCTCGCCGCCCGCCTTGGGCGCGAGACGCTCCCCTTCAAGGCCGATGTGCGCAAGCTGAAGGGGCTCGGCCTGACCGAGAGCCTCGAGGTCGGCTACCGCCTGTCGCCGCGCGGCCGGGCCGTCCTCGATGTTCTGTCGAGGAACCTATCCCCGTCCTCGCATCCTGAGTGACAATGGCGTCACTCGCGCCCGCAAGGGCCGCGCTCGTGAGGCGCCGTCTGCATGGGGCGCCACTGGCCCGGACCAGTCGGTGCGGCCTAGGCGGTCAAAGGGTGCGCGGTCATACTGTTCTCTCGGTAGGGACCTCCGGGATGGGGGTCGCCGCGCACAGGGTGGTATGGATTGCACATGGCGTCGCAGGCACTATCAACGCCCGGCAGCCGAAAGCGGATCGGCCGGCCGCCCAGGAACGGCGGCGCCGATGACGCCGGCGGCATCCGCGACGCACTGCTCGCGGCGGCGACCGCCGAATTCGCGCGGAACGGCTTCGCCGGGGCGCGGATCGGGCGCCTCTGCAAGGAGGCCGGCACCACCGTGCGGATGGTCTACCACTACTTCGGGTCGAAGAGCGGGCTCTACATCGCGGTCCTCGAAGAGGCGATGGGGGAGCTTCGCGCGGCGGAGCTGAAGCTCGACGTCGACGACACGACGCCGCTCCTCGGCCTGCTCCGGCTCTTCGACTTCATCCATGACCATTTCGATGCCAACCCGCAGCTGATCAGCCTGCTCAGCACCGAGAACCTCGCCCAGGCGCGCTACCTCAAGCAGTCGGCGAAGATCCCGGCGATGTCGTCGCCGGTGCCGAAGCTCATCGAGCGGCTGGTCCGCCGCGGCGTGGACGAGGGCACGATCCGGAAAAGCGTCGACCCGCTCAGGCTCTATGTGATGATGGTGGCGCTCTCCTATTTCCATCTCTCCAACGTCCACACGCTGTCGGCGATCTTCGACGAGGACCTGACACGCGCGGGCTGGCGGCGGCAGCAGCGCCGCGACGCCCGCGCCATGGTCGAGGGCTACCTGCGCGCCGATTGATCATCGCTGCATCCCGATTGCCCACGGGGCGGGCAGGCATCCCGGCCGGCCCCGGATTTGCGCTCGCCGATGCTGGCACGCCGGTTGCTTAGGTAAGTAAACGGTCGTTTACTTCCGAGCGGCCGCGAGCGAACAGGGGTTTCAGAGGATGCGCAGACATCTGATTGGTGCGTTCCTTGCGTCGGGGCTGGTGGCGGCCCTGACCGGAACGGGTGCCGCAGCCGAGAAGATCGGCTTCATCTATGTCGGCCCGGCGGCCGACTACGGCTACAACATGTCCATGGATCTCGGGCGGCTGCATGTCGAGAAGGAACTCGGGGTCGAGACCACCGCATTCGAGGCGATTCCCGAGACGGCGGAAGTCGAGCGGGTGATGGAG
Source organism: Bauldia sp. (assembly GCA_022841545.1). Taxonomy (GTDB): domain Bacteria; phylum Pseudomonadota; class Alphaproteobacteria; order Rhizobiales; family Kaistiaceae; genus Bauldia. Next base: position 26,321 of record JALHRF010000058.1, read on the forward strand.
CGGCTGATCAATTCCGGCCACGAGATCATCTTCGCGACCAGCTACGGCTACCTCGACCACGCCATCAAGGTCGGCGAGAAGTATCCGGAGGTCGCCTTCCTCCATGCCGGGGGCATGAAGACCTCCGCCAATGTCGGCACCTACTGGGCCGACAGCGACGCCGGCATGTATCTCGCCGGCGTGGTCGCCGGATCGGTGAGCAAGACCGGCAAGCTCGGCTTCGTCGGCGCCTTCCAGATTCCGCAGCTCTTCCGGTCGATCAACGCCTTCACCCTCGGCGCCCAGAGCGTCAATCCCGACGCCACCACCACCGTGGTCTGGACCGGCGGCTGGTGGGAGCCGCAGAGGGAGGCCGAGGCGGTCAACGCCTTCGCCGACCAGGGCGTCGACGTCATCGCCGAGCAGGTGGATTCGCCCATCACCATCGCCGAGACGGCGCTGAAGCGCGACGTCTGGGTGATCGGCAAGGACGTCGACATCTCGGACCGCGCCGGCAAGGCCTGGCTCACCGGCGTGTCGTGGGACTGGGGGCCGATGATGGTCGAGATGGTCAGGGAGATCGACGCCGGCACCTGGACGCCTGGCCACGTCCGCGGCGACCTTGCCTCCGGCAACGCTGTCCTCGATCCGTTTGGCCCCGACGTGCCGGAGGCAGTGCAGGACTCGGTGATGAAGCTCAAGGAAGCGGTCCTCGCCGGCGAGAAGGCGGTGTTCACCGGGCCGATCGTGAAGCAGGACGGCACCGTCGCCGTGCCCGAGGGCGAGACCATGACGCTCGAACAGATCGAGTCCATGGACTTCCTGGTGAAGGGCGTGGTCGGCTCGACCGGATAGGCTTGCTCGACGCGGGGAGGGGGTGATCCTGCATCGCGGAAGCAACCCCTCCCCAGGATCGCAAGGGCGATCCTGGCCCTCCCTCAAGGGGAGGGCTGGGCGCCGCGGCATAGTCAAGGGGCGGCGTATGAAAGGCATTGTTCGCATGGAGGGGAGGAACGGCAGATGAGACAAATGGGGGCAAGGCCCTCCGAAAGCTGGACGGTGAGCGCCGCCGGGGTCGACATGACCCGGCCGGCGCCGCCGGTCCGCCCGCTCGGCTTCGCCGCCGAGCCGGCGCCGGTCGTGGTCGACCTCAGCAAGGCGGCGCTGGTCGTGGTCGACATGCAGAACGATTTCTGCTCACCCGGCGGCTACATGGATTCGCGCGGCATCGACATCACGCCGAACCGCGCCCCGATCGCGCCGCTCAAGCGGATGGTGGCCCGCTTCCGGCTCGGCGACGTGCCGGTGATCTGGGTCAACTGGGGCGTCCGCAAGGACATCCTCAACATCGCGCCCTCGGTGCGCCGAGCGCACAATCCGACGGGCACGGAGACCGACATCGGCGCGCCGATCCCCGGCACGCGATCCGAAGTCCTCCGGGTCGGGAGCTGGGGCGCCGAGGTGGTCGACGAGCTCAACGCCAATGGCGGCGACATCCAGGTCACCAAGCACCGTTTCTCGGGCTTCTGGGACACCGACCTCGATGCGATCCTGCGCAATCTCGGCGTGAAGACGCTGTTCTTCGGCGGGGTCAATCTCGACCAGTGCGTGATGACCACGCTCGAGGACGCGACCTTCCTTGGCTACGACGTGATCCTTGTC
>JALHRF010000059.1 GCA_022841545.1 Bauldia sp.
GGCTCCGAGCAGGGCGCCGCGGGCGCCCGGGTAGCCCGGCTCCTCCATCCACACCGTATCGCCGTCGGCGAGGAGCACCCGGGCGAGGAGATCGAGCGCCGCCTGGCCGCCGGTGGTGACGACGATCTGGTCGGGGTTACAGCGGACCCGGCGCATGGTGGTGAGGAAGCCGGCGATCATCTTCCGCAGGCCCGGATAGCCGGACATGTAGTGGTAGCCGAACAGGTCCTCGGCGCCGTAGCGGGCATGGCGGGCGAGCAGCCGGCTCCAGGTCTTGAAGGGGAATTCGGCGAGCTCCGGCGTGCCGGGATGGAACGCGGTGCGGCGTGGCATGGTGCGCACCCGCGGCTGCGCCGCCATCAGTTCGCCGCGCGGCGACAGCGACGGAGCCGGCGCCCCGACGCGGCCTCCGTTCGGGCCGGGACGGGCCGCGCTCGCGACTCGCGCGACGTGGATGCCCGAGCCGCGACGGCTTTCGAGCAAGCCTTCGGCGGAAAGCTGGTCGAGGGCGGAGATCACCGTGTTCCGCGAGATCGACAACTCGCCGGCAAAGGTGCGGATCGACGGCAGCCGGCTCTCCGCCGGGATCGATCCGCCGAGGATCAGATCGCGAAGCTGGTCGCAGAGCTGGCGGTGAAGCGGCACGGCATCGGCCGACCGCAGCGAGACGAGGTCGAGAGGGTAGCTGAGCTGACGATTCAAACTGTACCCATCCGAATCTGCCTAAATGGCCCTGTCGGTAGGGACAACGTTAGCCGTAGCGTGCGGGAAGTGGAAGTGTGGACGGGCTGGGGGGTTGCGTGGCGGGCGAGGCGTTTGGTTTTGGATCGGCGACTGTGTCTGGCGGGAGTCCGGCATGAGCGTCCGGATCGGCATCAATCCCATAACCTGGACCAACGACGATGTGCCCGAGCTCGGCGGCGACACGCCGCTTGAGGTCTGCCTCGCCGAAACGCGCGAGGCGGGCTATCTCGGCACCGAGCTCGGCGGCAAGTTTCCGCGCGACAGCGCCGTGCTCGGGCCGATCCTCGCGCGCTACGATCTCAGGCTCGTCGGCGGCTGGTGGGACGGTCGCATCCTCGAGCGCGAGGTTGACGAGGAGTTCGAGACGCTCCTCCCGCATCTCACGCTCCACCGCGATCTCGGCGCCCCGCGGGTCGTCTATGCCGACACCTCGCGCGGCCGCCATGGCGGCATCTGGGACCCGATCTCGAAGCGGCCGATGCTCGCCGATGACGAATGGGCCGCCTATGGCCGCAAGGTGACGGCGCTTGCCGAGAAGATGGCCGGATTTGGCGTCGGCATGGCCTTCCACCACCACATGGGGACGATCGTCGAGAGCGATGCCGAGGTCGACCGGCTGATGGAAGTCACCGGGCCGGCGGTCGGGCTCCTCTACGACACCGGCCATAGCGCCTTCTCGGGCGGCGATCCGGTGGCGCTCGTCTCGCGCCATGTCGGCCGCATCGTCCATGTCCACTGCAAGGACACCCGGCCCGACATGCTCGCCCGCGCGCGACGCGACGACATGAGCTTCATGCAGGCCGTGCTCGACGGCATCTTCACCGTTCCCGGCGACGGCAGCGTCGACTACGCGACCATCCTCAGGCGTCTCCACGACGGCGGTTACGAAGGCTGGCTGGTGGTCGAGGCCGAACAGGACCCGCGCAAGGCCAATCCGTTGACCTATGCGACGCTTGGCTACCGCAACCTTGCCGCCCTCGCGAAGGCGGCGGGGTTCGCCGTCGAGACGCGACAGGGCGTCCAACCATGAGCGAACGCGCTCATCACGAGGCCGGGGGAAAGCCCGGAACATACCGTCCAACAAAGGAGGACAGTCATGGCAATGCTCAATAGCGTATCGGGTGCGGGGGGCCGACGCATGAAGCTGCTCATGCTTGCGGGCGTCGCGGCGGGGATGATGGCGGCGGGTGCGCCGGCCCAGGCCCAGGACGACCCGATCTCCATCTACTTCGTCGGTTGCGCTGCGCCCACCGGCTTCCACGGCTACCTCGCCCGGGGCTCCGCGGAGGCGGGCGAGAATCTCGGGGTCAACGTCACCTACGTCTATCCCGACCAGCTCACCATCCCCAACCAGGTGCAGAAGATCGAGGAGGCTATCGCCGCCCAGGCCGACGGCATCGCGATCTGCGTCTTCACCGAGGACGCGGCCTATACCGATGTCGTCGCCCGCGCCAAGGAGGCCGGCATCGCGATTGGCAGCGCGGCCGCGCCGCCGCCGGGAAGCCAGGTACGCGACCCCAACGACATCTTTCTGTTCCGCACCGGCTCGGATGAAGGGGCGGCGGGCAAGCTCACCGCGCAGCGCCTGATCGCGATGGGCGTCAAGGGCCGCGTCGTCGTCGCCAACCAGCAGCCGGGCGACGCGACCTGCCAGCTTCGCGCCACCTCGCAGATCGAGGAGCTCAAGGCGGCGGGAATCGAGGCGGAATTCCTCGAGCTGACCATGGATCCCGGCCAGCAGGCGGAGTCGCTGTTCAACTACCTCCGGCTCCACCCCGACACCGCCGCCGCGACCAGCACCTGCGACGTGATCGATGGCTTCCTCGCCGCCAAGGAGCAGTCCGGACGCGACGACCTGATCCTGACCGGCTACGACATCGTCGCCCAGAGCCTCGCCGCGATCCGCGACGGACGGCAGGCCTTCACCATCGACCAGCAGCAGTTCTGGCGGGGCTACATGCCGGTGGTGCTCTTGACCCACAACATCAAGTACGGCCTCCAGCAGGGCAACTACTTCCTGACCGGCCCGACCATCGTCGACAAGGACAGCGTCGAGAAGGTCGCGGCCATGGTCGAGCAGGGCTACCGCTAGGCAGCCTTCCGCCTTCCGCAACTTCCCCGAAGGGGCGCGTGTCGCGCTCCTTCGGGTGCATCCGCAAGCGCAACCAGGCTCGAGGACGATGGCCCAGGGACTTGACGACACGTCCGCCCGCTCCGCACCCGGTCGCGGCGCGGTCTGGGGCGAAGCGTTCCGGCGCTTCATGCTCCGCCCCGAGTCGACGGCGCTCGCCGCGGTCATCATTCTCTTCATCGTCTTCACGATCCTGTCGCCGAAGCTGTTTCCGACGACGCTCACCTACATCTCGATCATGGCCGTCGCCGCCGAGCTCGGCATCCTGTCGATCGGCGTCACGCTCCTGATGATCGGCGGCCATTTCGACCTGTCGGTCGGGGCCGTGCTCGGGCTCACGTCCTACATCGCCGTCGTGCTGATGCGTGATTTCGGCCTGTCGCCCGCCATCGCCGCGCCCGCGGCCGTGGCGGCCGGGGCCGCCCTCGGCTTCGTCAACGGCATCATCGTCGTCCGCTTTCGCATCCACTCCTTCGTCGTGACGCTCGGCACCATGCTGATCTGGCGCGGCGTGCTGATCGCGCTCACCGGCGGCTTCCCCATGACGGTGGACATCCCGCCGCTGTTCAAGGACGTGATGGCCGGGCCGCTGATCTTCGGCTTCCGCATGTCGATGGTCTGGTTCCTGGCGATCGGTCTCCTCGGCACGTTCCTCCTCACCCGCACGCGCTTCGGCAACTGGGTCCAGGCCACCGGACAGAACCCGCAAGCCGCGCGGAACCTCGGCGTGCCGGTCGACCGGGTGACGGTGATCCTGTTCATGATCGCCTCGGCACTCGCGGCCGTCACCGGCGTGATCCAGGTGGCGCGGTTCTCGTCGGTCGACGCACTCCGCGGCGAGGGCATGGAGCTCCAGGCAGTGGCCGTCACGGTGATCGGCGGCACGCTTCTCTCCGGCGGCTATGGCAGCGTCATCGGCACGGTGCTCGGCGCCATCACCTTCGGCATGATCCAGGTCGGCCTCGTGCTCGCCGGTGCGCCGGGACACTTCTTCCGCACCCTCACCGGGCTGATCGTCGTCCTCGCCGTGATCCTCAACACCGACGTGGCGCGGCGTCTCGCCCGCTCGCGTCCGCTCGCCGGGTTCCGGCGCAACAGTGCGGCGGCCGACGCGGCGATTCTCGGCGAGGCCATGCCCGGCCGCGACGGGGTCGACCCGACCACCGCCGAAAGCGGCGAAGCCTATCGGGAGGACAAGCGATGACTGGTCGTGCCGAACCCGACGCACCGCGTAAGGTCCCGCTCCCCGCCGGCAGCGGATCCGACGAAAACACGGCATCGCGCCGGTCGATCGAGCCGATACCGCCGGGCGCCGTGCCGGTGATGGAGGCGATCGGCATCTCCAAGGGCTTCGGGGCGACGACGGCGCTCGTCGACGTGTCGCTCAAGGCCTATTCCGGCCGCATCCTCGCGCTCCTCGGCGACAACGGCGCCGGCAAGTCGACGCTGATCAAGATCCTTTCCGGCGTCTTCCCGCCCGACGGCGGCGAGATCAGGTTCAACGGCCAGCCGGTCCGCTTCGCCAACCCCGGCGAGGCCCGGGCGAAGGGCATCGCGACGGTGTTCCAGGATCTCGCCGTGTGCGAGCTGCTGTCGGTGACGCGGAACGTCGTGCTTGGCCGCGAGCCGCAGAAGGGCGTCGCGCCGCTGAAGTGGCTCGACCTCAGGCGGGCCGACGAGATGGCCCGTTCGGCGCTGCACCGGCTCGGCGTGCGCTGGGAGCGTGGGCTCGACGAGCGCGGCATCAACATCTCCGGTGGCGAGCGGCAGTCGCTCGCGATCGCGCGGGCGATGTTCTTCGGCTCATCGCTCCTCATCCTCGACGAGCCGACCTCGGCGCTTGCCGTCCGCCAGGCCGGCCGCGTCCTCGACCACATCGCGCAGGCCCGCGACCAGGGCCAGGCCGTCATCCTCATCACCCACAATTTCCGCCATGCGCTTTCCGTCGCCGACGACCTGACGGTGCTTGCGCAGGGTCGCGTCGCGGCGCATTTCCGGCGCGACGAAGTGGAACTCGACGACCTGACGGATCTCGTGGCGCGGGTCGCGTGACTTTCGCAGAGACTGAATCGAGAAGGAGTGCCGAAACTTGAGCAGCAATAGCGGAGCGAAGCGGGTCGTGATCCATGAGGACGACGTGGGCATGTCCCACGGCGCCAACACCGCCTTCGTGGAACTGATGAAGCTCGGCACCTGCAGCTCGGGCTCGGTGATGGTGCCGTGCCCATGGTTCCCCGAAGCGGCGGAGATCGCCGCGGCCGACCCCGCGCTCGACGTCGGCGTGCACCTGACGCTGACCAGCGAACAGAAGTCCTATCGCTGGCGGCCGCTTACCGCGCCGCCGAAGTCGGCTGGGCTCACCGACGAGCAGGGCTATTTCTGGCCCGACGTTCCGCGCGCCCGGAAGGCGGCGCCGGAGGCGGTCGAGGCGGAGCTCCGCGCCCAGATCGCGGTGGCGGTCGCCGCCGGCATCGACCCGACGCATTTCGACGCGCATATGGGCACGGCGCAGATGCCGGAGTTCGTCGCCATCTCGCGGAAGCTCGCGGCGGAGTACCGGGTGCCGATGCTGCTGGTGAAGGACTATTCGCGCTACAATCCCGCGAGCTATGCCGGCCCCCTCGATCCAGCCGGCTACGATGCCGAGATCGTCAAGGCGCGGGCTGCGGGCGAGCCGGTCTTCGACATCGTCCACGAGACGCCGTGGGCGCGGCAGACCGACGCCGAGACCGCCTACCGCGCGATCTTCGCTTCCATCGAGCCGGGCCTCACGTTCATGTCCATGCACTTCAACCAGCCCGGCGACTTCGAGACCATCAATCCCGAATGGGCGCATATCCGGACGGAGGAATATGCGCTCTTCCGAACCCCAAAGATCAAGGAGTGGGTCAAGCAGTTCGGCATCGACGTGATCGGCATGCGGCCGCTTCGCGACGAGATGCGCGCGAAGCCGAACTGAGCCGGAGCCCCGAGCAAGCAGAATCGAAGGAGAACCACACAATGTACATCGTCGGGGAAGAAGAGATCGAGGCCGTCACCCGCGTGCTCCGCGAGGGCAAGCTGTTCCGCTATGGAATCGGCGGGGAGTGCGACCGCTTCGAGGCGCGCTATGCGGACTATCTCGGCGTGAATCACTTCGCGCTCGCGGCCAGCGGCTCGAACGCGCTTGCGGCGGCGATGATCGCCGTCGGCATCGGGCCTGGCGACGAGGTGCTGATCCCGGCCCATACCTACATGGCCACGGCGACGTCTGTGCTCGCGGTGGGCGCGATTCCTGTGATCGTCGACATCGACGAGTCGATCACCATCTCACCGAAGGCGATCGAGGCGGCGATCGGGCCGCGCACCCGCGCCGTGGTGCCGGTCCACATGTGGGGCGCGGCGTCCGACATGGACGCGATCATGGACATCGCGGCGCGGCGGAACCTGATCGTCATCGAGGACGCCTGCCAGGGCGTCGGCGGCGGCTACAAGGGGAAGAAGTTCGGGTCGATCGGCCATATCGGCGCGTTCAGCTTCAACTACTACAAGAACATGACCTCGGGCGAAGGCGGCGGCGTCTCGGTCAATGACGACCGGCTCGCCAAGCGGGCGCGCGGGGCGATCGACCCCTGCCACTTCTACTGGAGCGGCCGCGACGAGGAAGAGAAGCCGTTCGCCGGCAACGGCGCGCGCGCGACGGAGCTGATGGGGGCGATGCTCAACGTCCAGCTCGACCGGCTCGACGGCATGATCGCGAAGATGCGGTCGGAGAAGAAGAGGATCCTCGCGGGCACGGCCTCGCTGGGCAATCTCGGCCTCAAGCCGGCGCCGATGAACAGCCCCGACGACGACTGCTCCGCCCAGGTGATGTACACCATGCCTTCAATCGAGGCGGCGAACCGCTTCGTCGAGATCTTCCCGAGCGTGATCGCGGGCAAGACCGGCCGCCACACCTATACGGAATGGGACCAGGTGCTGATCGGCGCCGGCGCGGCACATCCGGCGATGAACCCGTACCTCATGCCCGAGAACGCCGAGTGCCGGAAGACCTACTCGAAGGACATGTGCGCCGGCTCGCTCGACATCCTCGGCCGCACCGTGATGGTGGCGACCAACCCGAAGCACACCGACGCCGAGATCGACGCGATGGTTCACAACATCGGGGTTGCGGCACGGGTCGTGCTAGGCGGCATGTCGATGGAAGAAGCCGACCTTCGCGAGGTCGAGGGCGTGGATACGCAGAAATTCGACATCACCAGCCGCGAGCGCGAGGCGGCGACCCTGGAACGGAAGCTCTAGGGGCAGGACAGGGAGCGACGGCGGGAACCGGGGGATGATCGAATACAACACACTCTCCCTCGCCGTCGAAGGCTACCCCGGCCGGCAGAGCTACCGGCCGGGCGATGAGGCGACATTCCACTGCTCCTCACGGGCCGCCACGTTCTCCGTCGAGGTGGCGCGGATCGGCGCATCGCGGGAGGTGGTGTGGCGGAAGGCCGGCATCGCCGGGACCGAGCATCCGGTGCCGGCGGATGCCTATGCCAGCGGCTGCGGCTGGCCGGCAACGTTCGCCTTCACGATCCCTGCCGACTGGCGGTCGGGCTTCTACGAGGTGACGCTCACGGCCGACGGCGTCGACGGGCCGGAGGCGGTGAGCCACGCCTTCTTCGTGCTGCGCGCCGCCGAGCCGGGTCGCGACAACAAGGCCGTCCTCGTCCTCGGCACCAACACCTACAACGCCTACAACAAATGGGGCGGGCAGTGCCTCTACACGGGCGTGCCGCGCGTCTCCTTCCAGCGCCCGATCGAGCGCGGCTACATTACCCGGGCGATCGACCCGGACGGCTTCGACGGCCGCGCCGCCAACGTCACGCCGGAGCCGGACCCCGATCACAAGCGGCTGCACAAGTACCTCACCGACCACAAGGTCGCGATGTGGACCTGCTCCGCCGGCTGGCACAACTGGGAGCGCCGCTTCGTCCAATGGGCGGAATCCTCCGGCTTCCGCTTCGACTATGCGATCAACAGCGACCTGCAGTTCCGCCCGGAGATCCTCGAGCCCTACCGCCTGCTCCTCAGCGTCGGCCATGACGAGTACTGGTCCTGGGGCATGCGCGACGCGGTCGACGCCCATCTCGGGCGTGGCGGCAATCTCGCGATGCTCTCCGGGAACGCGGTCTACTGGCAGGTCCGCTACGAGGACGATGGCCAGACGATGGTCTGCCACAAATATGCGGCGCGCGAGAACGACCCGGTGATGGGCACCGACCGCCAGCGCGAGCTGAGCGGCATCTGGTCGGACCCCCTCACCGGCCGGCCCGAGAACCTCCTCACCGGCCTGTCCTTCTGCCGCGGCGGCTATGTCCGCTTCGGCAAGTGCGTGCCGCGGAGCACCGGCGCCTACACCATCCACCAGCCGAAGCACTGGGCCTTCGAGGGCACCGGGCTTCGCTACGGCGACCCGCTCGGTCTCGGGTCCTACATCGTCGCCTACGAGGTCGACGGCTGCGAGCTCGCGCTCCGCGACGGCGTGCCGTACCCGACCGGCGCCGAGGGCACGCCCAAGGACATGGCGGTGCTGGCCACGGCGCCGGCGCATCTCATCTCGAACGGGCCGGAGGGCAACGAGACCGTCGTGCCGATGAGCTTCGATCCGACCGGCATGGGCGACCTCGAGTTCACGGTCCAGACGCTGCTCGGCGCGGTGACGCCCGAGGGCATCGCCCGCTTCACCAACGGCCATGCCGTCATGGGAACGTTCCGCCATCCCGGCGGCGGAACCGTCTTCAATGCCGGGACCGCCGATTGGGCCTACGGTCTCGACCGCGACCCGATCGTCCAGAGGGTGACAGAGAACGTCATGACCCGGCTGGGGTGAATCCGGCCACCACCTGAGAGAGGGAGACTGTCATGAAGCACATGGTACGGACTGCGATCGCGGCGCTCGCGATCGGCGTCGCGGCGACGGCCGCGAACGCGCAGATGAAAGAGGCGAAGGACGTCAAGATCGCCGTGGTCGTCCACGGCTCCGCGTCGGACCCCTACTGGTCGGTGGTGAAACGCGGCGTCGATGATGCCGCGGCGTTGACCGGCGCCCAGGTCCAGTATGTGTCGCCGCAGGTGTTCGATGAGGTCGAGCACGCCCGCCTGATCGACGCGGCCGTGGCGACCAAGCCCGACGGCCTGATCGTCTCGATCGCCGACCCCGACGCGCTGCGGGCAGCGGTGACGGGGGCGATCGCCGGCGGCATCCCGACGATGAACATCGACTCGAACGAGGTGCCCGGCGAGGAAATGGGCATCACCTTCTACGCCGGCACCGTGTCGGAATACGATTCCGGCAAGAAGGCGGGCGACCGTCTCGGCAAGGAAGGCGTGCTCAAGGTGGTCTGCATCAACCACGAGGTCGGCAATACCAGCCTCGACGATCGCTGCCGCGGCCTCAATGACGGCCTCGCCCCCCATGGCGGCGGCACCGAGGTGGTCGCCGTCACTCCCGATCCGGGCGACATCCAGCGCCGCACCGAGGCCTATCTCTCTGCCCATCCCGACGTCCAGGGCGTGTTCGCCATGGGCGCCGGCGCCGCCAACCACCTGATCCCGCTGTTCAAGGACAAGGAGCTGTTCGGCAAGCTCAAGCTCTACACTTTCGACATCTCGCCCGAGGTGCTCGATTCGATCATCGCCGGCGAAATGGAATTCGGCATGGACGCCCAGCAGTACCTGATGGGCTTCGTTCCGGTGATCAACATGGTCGAGCACGTGACGCACGGCTTCTGGCCGCAGAACGACGTCTACACCGGCCCGCTCTTCGTCGACACGCCCGCGGCGGCCGAGGCGATCCTCGTGCTGGCCAAGGAAGGTATCCGCTAGCCCTCATAGCGGCGACTTCCGGGGGAGAGCCTTCGGGTTCTCCCCCGGCCTTTCGGATTCGGATTCCCCGACAACGATTGCCATTGAGGCGCGGACGCGACACGATGACGGCCATGGACCAGGACGCGGTATCCCTCGACGGCGACAATCCCGCCGCGCGGTTCGGGGTCGTCGCCAAGCGGCGCGGCGCTCATGACGAGCGGATCGCCAGGGCGGGCTGGCTCACCCGGCTCTTGCGCCGTCCCGAGGCCGGTGCCGCCGGCGGGCTGATCGCGGCGCTCGTCATCTTCGCCTTCCTGCCCGGGGCCACGGCGCTCTATTCGCTCCAGGGATCGATGACGTTCCTGACGCTGTCGGCGGAACTCGGCATCCTTGCCACCGCCGCGGCGCTGCTGATCATCGCCGGCGAATTCGATCTGTCCGTCGGCTCGATGGTCGGCTTCGCCGGCGTGGTGATCGGCCTCGTCGTCCGCGAACTCGGCTTCCCGCTCTGGGGCGGCGTGCTGTCGGCCTTCGCCGTTGCGATCATCGTCGGCTGGTTCAACGGCCTCATCGTGGTCAAGACGCGGCTCCCGTCCTTCATCGTCACGCTCGCCTCGCTGTTCATCCTCCGCGGCCTGTCGATCGGCATCACCCGCAGCGTCACCGGCCGCACCCAGATCCCCTACATCCTCGAGGACGTCCCCGATCCGTGGACCGCCACGATCTTCAACGGCCATATTCTCGGCGGCTTCTTCCAGTGGATGGGCGAGCAGGGCTGGATCGGGATGCGGAGCGACGGCACGCCCTTCGTGCCCGGCATCCCGATGTCGATCGTCTGGTGCATCGGCGTCGCCATCGTCGCCGGCTGGATCCTCACCAACACCCGCTTCGGCAACTGGATCTACGCCTCCGGCGGCGACGCGACGGTGGCCCGCAACGTCGGTGTGCCGGTCGCCCGGGTGAAGATTCTCCTGTTCATCGGCACCGCCTGCGCGGCGACGCTGCTCGCCTGCATCCAGGTCATGGAGGCCGGCTCCGCTGATACCCTCCGCGGCACGCTCAAGGAGTTCGAGGCGATCATCGCGGCCGTCATCGGCGGCGTGCTGCTCACGGGCGGCTACGGCACCGTGGTCGGCGCGATCCTCGGGGCGCTGATCTTCGGCTTCGTCCAGATGGGCATCTTCTACACCGGCATCGACACCGACTGGTTCAAGGTCTTCCTCGGCGCCATGATCCTGATCGCGGTGCTGGTCAACAACTACATCCGCGCCAAGGCGCTCGGCGAGAGGAGCGCGGGATGAGCGCTGTACCCGCCATCGAGCTCAAGGGCGTCTCCAAGCATTTCGGTTCGGTGATCGCGCTCCGCGACATCGACATCAAGGTCTTCCCCGGCGAGGTTCATTGCCTCCTCGGCGACAACGGCGCCGGCAAGTCGACGCTGATCAAGATCCTGTCCGGCGTCCACCAGCCGACCCATGGCGAGATCCTGATCGACGGCGCGCCGGTGCGGTTCCGGAGCCCGCGCGACGCATCCGAATACGGCGTCGCCACCGTGTTCCAGGATCTCGGCATGATCCCGCTGATGAGCATCTCGCGGAACTTCTTCCTCGGCCGCGAGCCGCTCAAGGGCTTCTTCCCCTTCACCCGCTTCGACAAGGAGAAGGCGAACACGGTCTCGCGGCAGGCGATCGCCGACATCGGCATCGACATCCGCGACCCGACGCAGGCCGTGGGCACGCTCTCGGGCGGCGAGCGCCAGTCGGTGGCGATCGCCCGCGCCATTCATTTCGGCGCCAAGGTGCTGATCCTCGACGAGCCGACCTCTGCGCTCGGCGTCCACCAGGCGGCGATGGTGCTGAAATTCGTCATCGAGGCGCGGCTCCGCGGCCTCGCGGTGATCTTCATCTCGCACAACATCCACCACGCCTACCCGGTCGGCGACGTCTTCACGCTGCTCAACCGCGGCAAGCGGAGCGGCACGTTCCGGAAATCCGAGATCACCCGCGACGAGGTGGTGGCGATCATGTCGGGCGGCGAGGACCTCAAGGCCGTCGAGGCCGAGATCGAAGTGCTCCTCGCCTCGATTCGGACTGAAGGACCGCAGCCGGCAGCGTGATCGGCGGCGGCGTCGACGTCGCGTTTCAGGCAGGCGTGTCGGCCCGCGTCGATGATGCACCGCCTCCCCGCCAGCGTGCCGAGAGCGAAGCGATGACGAGGTTGGCCGACAGGCCGTGCAGGACCACGCTGAGGAGGATGGTGACGGCAATCGTCACGCCCAGTGTATCGATCCCCGGCACGCCCGCGTCGAGGATCAGGATCGCGAAGACCACGCTTGCCAGTCCACGCGGTCCGAACCAGCCGATGAACAGCCGGTCGGCGGTCGAGAGCTTCGTACCGAGGAGCGATAGGAACACGGGTACCATCCGCACGACGGTGAGGCTGAGGAGGGCGTAGATCACGACAGCGACGGTGATCCGGTCGACGATCAGCACGATCACGGCCGAGCCGAAGACCACCCAGGTCGCGAAGGCGAGCGCCTCCCCGGTGCCTTCGGCGCCGCGGAGAAGAGCATGCTTCTCCGGCGGTCGGAGCGCATTGAAGGCGAGCCCGCCGACGAAACAGGCGATGAAGCCGCTGCCGCCAAGGGCCTGGGCCGCGGCAAAGCTTGCCGCGGCCAATGCAACGACGGCAATGCCGGACCAGGCCTCCGTGAGCCATCCCCGGCCTGTGGCTGTTCGCAGGGCGAAGGCGGCAGCGAAGGCCAGCGCGATACCGGTCAGGAGGCCGATTCCGATCTCCTCCACCACCACCTCGACGACATGGTGGAGCGGGCGCCCGTCGATGTCCGCGCCGGTCGCGACGCCGAGCAGGATGAGGACGACGGGCACGCAGATGCCGTCGTTGAGGCCGCTCTCGAGGTTGAGGGACTCCCGCATGTCGTCGGGGACGGCCCGATTGGTGACCACGGGCTTGCCGAGGGCGGCGTCGGTCGGGGCGAGGATCGCGGCGAGCAGGGCCAGTTCGGCCAGGCCGAGGCCCGGGAAGAACAGCGCGGCGAGCGCGAATCCGAGGATAATGGTGAGCGGCAGCCCGATCAGGAGGAGTCGCGTCGGCAGCTTCGCGCTTCGTCGCGCCATGCCGAGATCGGCGCTGGCGGCGTCGGTGAACAGCACCATGGCGAGCGTCAGTTCGGCGAGGATGCGGAGCGCCTCGGCGCCGATCCGGAGATCGAGCAGCCCGAAGCCCATCGGCCCGAGAAGCAGCCCCCCGGCGATGAAGACGATCGGCCCGCTCAGGACAGAGCGTTCGACGCGCTGCGACACGCACGCATAGGCGAACGCGAATAGCGCAATCAGCGCCACATTCTCATACATGGATAGTCCCGACCTTGCGCTTCGGCCGCACCTTACGGGAATTCCGTTCGGCAGCCGGCCCCTGACAGGTTCGCTACATGAAGTTAAGTCGTTCCGGCCGCCTCGACGACCGGGTGCGATTGATCTTTGTGCGGATATCCGCGCAATATCGCGTCCAGGGAATTTGGACGAGGTCGGCCTGGACGGCTCGCTCGGTCCATTTCGGGTTTCACTTTCCAGGACGAGAAGCCGATGACCGAGACGCCGAATCCTTCGGCGCCGCACCACCTGCCCTGGTTCATCACCGAGCCGGGGCAAACCGACGGCCTCCTCGTGGCCTCGGGGATATTTCTCCTGGTGGTACTGGTCGCCCTCGGCAATCTCTATTTTCAGCTGCATGCGCTCCCGGAACGCTGGGCCCACAAGCGCAGCCCGGTCCAACTCCAGATCGTCGCGGTCCTCGCGATCCTGGCGCTTTTCACCCACAACAGCATCTTCTGGGTCGCGGCGCTGCTCCTTGCGCTGGTGCAACTGCCCGATTTCGCAACACCGATCTACTCGATGGCCGATTCCCTCAAGGGGCTTGCCGGACGATCTCGCGCGCCCGGTGCGGCGTCGGGTGATTCCGGGACGATGTCGGCGGATTCGGCGCCCGCCGGAGAAGAACCAACGCAAGTGGCAAATGTCGAGATCGTCGAGGTGACCGTGATCGAGCCTGCGGATATCGCGGTCGAGACGCCGACCAAGGGCCGCACCGATGCTTGAGCTTCTCGTCTGCTCGATGGTCACCATCTTTCCGGACTATCTCTACCGGCGCTACGTGCAGGGGAAGCGGATCGGGCGGGAGATCACCTTCTATACGGTGTGGCACGAGCTACGCTACGGCATCACCACGTGCCTGATCCTGACGCTCACGCTGATCACCATGATCTTCTATTTTCATCCCTCGACCAGCAACGCGACGATGCTGTTTCGGACCATCTCGATCCTGCCGGAACGGGGCGGCCGGGTGGCCGAGGTCTATGTCGGGATGAACGAGCACGTCACCGCCGGCCAGCCCCTCTTCCGCCTCGACAGCACAGAGGAGGAGGCGGCGGTGAAGACCGCAACCAGCAGGGTTGCCGAGGTCGAGGCGGCCATCGTGGTCGCGCAGTCGGAACTTGCCGGCGCCGACGCGGTGATCCAGCAGGCGCAGAGCGCCTACCAGCAGGCGCTCGACGAACTCCAGACCAAGGAGGAACTGCTCGCCAAGGGGTCCGGCACGGTCACCGAGCGTGAGGTGGAACGCCTCCGCGTCGCTCTTGCCGGCCGCGAGGGGGCCGTGGCGTCTGCGGTCGCCGGCAAGCAGACGCTGGTGACGCGGCTCGACACGCTGCTGCCCGCCCAGAAGGCCTCGGCCGAGGCGGCGCTGGCGGAGGCGCAGACCGATCTCGACAAGACGCTCGTCGTCGCAGGCGTCGACGGGACGGTCACCCAGTTCGCGCTGCGCCCGGGCGACATCGTCAATCCCATGCTCCGCCCGGCCGGGATCATCATTCCGTCAAATGCCGGCCAGGGGACCCTCATTGCCGGCTTCGGCCAGATCGAGGCGCAGGTGATGAAGGTCGGCATGGTGGGCGAGATCATCTGTGCCGCCAAGCCCTTCAGCGTCATCCCGGTCGTGGTCAGCGACGTCCAGAACGTCATCGCCGCAGGCCAGTTCCGGCCGACGGACCAGTTGATCGACGTGCAGCAGGTGACGCAGCCAGGCACGATCACGGTGTTCATGGAAGCGCTCTATCCGGGCCAGCTCGACGACGTTCCGCCGGGAGCGAGCTGTATCGCCAACGCCTATAGCAGCTTCCACGACCGCCTCGACGACCCGAACCTGAGCGGGTTGCAGCGTGTCGGCTATCACGCCATCGACGCGGTCGGGCTGGTCCATGCCATGATCATCAGGATCCAGGCCCTGCTCCTGCCGGTGCAGACCCTGGTCCTGTCGGGTGGCCACTAGACCTAAGTCTAGACGCGTGGACCGACACCCGTCGCAGGCTCAGGCGGCCAGTGCGCCCTGCGTCGTCCGTGCCTCCGCCTCCATCTCGCGGCGGATGCGAACGGCCGGGACCGAAGCATCCAGCGATACATCGGACTGCGAGACGATGCCGCCGGCCTGGATGTCGCGGGTCAGCCGCACGCCGTGGGCGAGCCCGATCGGCAGCGCGGACTCGGCGAGGCTCCGTTCCGTCGGGATGAGCTTGCCATAGACGGTGAAGCCGCCTTCACCGTCTAGCATCTCGCCGGCCTTCAGCGCGCGCTTGGCGACCGCGGCGACATCGCCATGCCAGGCGCGTGTGGCGCCGGTCGGCTGCCTGTTCAGCACCGCATTGAGCACCGAGATCGAGAGCTCCAGGCCGATGAGGTGATAGGGCCGGTAGAGCGCGGCGTAGCGGCCGCTCCGGTCCGTCGTCATGCCGTACTGCTTGAAGCAGGCGGCGGCGTAGTCGTTCGGCGCCTTGAACACGACATAGACGCCCCAGCGGAGGTCGCGATAGACGGGCCGGCCGTCGCGCTCGAGCGAGGAGACGACCTCGACCATGCCGTCCTCGGCGAGCTGCCCGCCGGTTTCCCGGCCCTTCAGCACGTTGGCGAGGTCGTCGACGCCGCAGGGCGGGAAGGAGAGGCCGTCCTTCGGCACCTTCAGGCCGGTGGCATTGGCGACCGCCGCCATCTCCAGCGCCGACTTGGTGCCGTCGAGGAAGGAGTTGAACATCTGCGGGTTCATGCCCGCCGTCTTCGCCTCCTCGGGCGTCAGGCCGTAATGCTGCCAGACGCCGTCGGGCGTGACGGTGTGGTAGGCGGGCAGGTACTTGGTGCCCTTGCCGGCGGCCACCACCTCGAAGCCGCTCGCGCGCGCCCAGTCGACCTGCTCGGCGATCAGCGCCGGCTGGTCGCCATAGGCCATGGAGTAGACCACGCCCTTGTCCCGGGCCTTCCGCGCAAGCAGCGGCCCGGCGAGAACGTCCGCCTCGACATTGACCATGACGATCGGCGTGCCGGCGTCGATCGCGGCAAGCGCATGGGCGATGCCGGCGGCGGGGTTGCCGGTCGCCTCGACCACGACATCGACGGCGGCCGGGTCGGTGGCGTCCTGGCCGCTCGTCACGAATCGCGTGCGGGCGATGCGGGCCTCGTCCCAGCCGACGCTGCGGCAGGCGGTCCGTGCCCGCTCCGGGTCGAGGTCGGCGATGACCGTGACCTCGAGGCCGGGAATGGTCGGGACCTGGGAAAGGAACATCGAGCCGAACTTTCCGGCGCCGATCAGGCCGGCGCGCACGGGCTTGCCGTTCGTGCGGCGGTCTTCGAGGAGATGGGTAAGGTTCATGTGGGGTGATTTCCTTGACCGACGGAACGGAAGATTTTGGTTGACCCCGCGTCCGCGGGATTCGTGATACGAACTACGGCGCTGGAGGGCAGCGGGTCAATGTGGAGCGGGGACGGAGCGGGATGAGCACCGGGAGCGCCGGCAAGCGTGCGGCGGCCAATCCCTTCGCCGGCTGCGGCGTGGTCCTTGCGCTGGTCCGGTCCGGCCCTGGCACGTCGCGGGCCGGGCTGGTGGCGGCGTCGCACCTGTCGCGCGCCACGGTCTCGCAACGGCTGGCGCATCTGTTCCAGGCCGGCCTGGTCATCGAGACCGACGAGACACTCCCCAGCGGCGGCCGCCCGGCTCGCGTGCTTCGGGTCAACCCCGCCTTCGGCGCCGTTCTCGCCGCTGACATCGGCGAAAGCAGCATCCGGATCGGAGTGACCGATCTCGAGGCGACCGTGCTCGACCATCATTTGTTTGCCTGCGACCTCCGTGTCGGGCCGGAGGCGACGCTCACCCGCATCGCGGCCGAGTCGGAGACCCTGCTCCGGAGGGTGCGTCTCGACAGCCGTAAGGTGCTTGGCGTCGGCGTGTCGCTGCCGGCCCCCGTCGACTTCTCCGCCGGCAAGGTAGTGGGGCCGTCGATCATGACGGGCTGGGACGAGTTCGACATCTGCGGCTGGCTCGGTGCGCGCCTTGGCATCGAGGCGGTCGCCGACAACGATGTGAACCTTCTCGCCCTCCACGAGCACCGCAGTTACTGGCGGGACGTCGACGATTTCTTCTACGTCAAGGCCGGCACCGGCATCGGCAGCGGCATCTTTGCCGGCGGCGCGGTCTACCGCGGCGCAAACGGCGCCGCCGGCGACATCGGCCACATCCAGCTCGGCGTCGAGGACGGGCCATTGTGCCGGTGCGGCAAGCTCGGCTGCGTCGAGGCGCGCGCGGCCGGCTGGGCGATCGCGCGCGACCTGCGCGTGCTGGGGATCGAGGCGCATGACGCCAAGGACGTGGTGGCGCTTGCCGAACAGAACCGGCCGGAGGTGGTGAAGCTGCTCCGGCAGTCGGGCCGGGTGATCGGCGAGGCGATCAGCGATGCGGTCAGCATCCTCAATCCGAGCGTGATCATCGTCGGCGGAACGCTGGCGCGGACCGGCGACCGCCTGCTCTCCGGCATCCGCGAGCTCGTCTACCAACGCTGCCTTCCACTCGCGACACGGCAGCTCACCGTGGCGCTGTCGCAGGCCGATTTCCTCGGCGGACTTCGCGGGGCGGCGCAACTTGCCATCAATCGGAGCCTCGCACCCGAGCGGGTCGACCGCATGCTCGGCCAATGGCTTGCCCGGCGACCCGCGAGCCGGCGGCGGCAGAAGTCAGAGGACTCGCGCAGTTTTGTATAGTGCCAGACAAAACTTCCTGAATATCTGCTTGATTCGCGGCGTAATATGGTCCAATCCTAAGCCCAAGCGGGATGCCTAGCACCCCCGCTGGGAGGATACCTGCCGGCTCATTCGAGCGCTGACAAGGCGACCGAGCCGTTGCGCAGACAAGAACCCGTCGGGCACTCCTCCTGAGCTCACAACGGGAGGATACAGATGTCGAAATTCAAGACTTTCATGCTCGCCGCCGTCTCGGCGACGATGCTCGCCGGCGTTCCGGCGCTCGCCCAGGAAGAGGTGCTGGTCGGCCTGATCACCAAGACCGACAACAACCCCTTCTTCGTCAAGATGCGCGAAGGCGCGCAGGCCAAGGCCGATGAGCTTGGCCTCAAGTTCCAGGCCTTCGCCGGCAAGTTCGACGGTGACAATGACGGCCAGGTCGCGGCGGTCGAGAACCTGATCTCGGCCGGCGCCAAGGGCATCCTGATCACCCCCTCCGACACCAAGGCGATCGTGCCGACCATCCAGAAGGCCCGCGACGCCGGCATCCTGGTGATCGCGCTCGACACCCCGCTCGATCCGATCGACGCCGCCGACGCAACCTTCGCCACCGACAACCGCAAGGCCGGCCACCTGATCGGCGAGTGGGCTGCCAAGACCCTTGGCCCGGAAGGCACCGCCAACGCCAAGATCGCGTTCATCGACGCGCTCGAGCAGCAGCCGACCGTCGACGCCCTGCGCGACCAGGGCTTCATGCAGGGCTTCGGCATCGACGTGAAGGACCCCAACCGCTACCTCGACGAGGATGATCCCCGGATTTGCGGTCACCAGTGGGGCCAGGGCGCCGAGGAAGGCGGCCGTACCGGCATGGAGACGCTGCTCCAGAAGTGCCCGGACATCAACGTCGTCTACACGATCAACGAGCCGACCGCAGCCGGCGCCTGGGAAGCCCTCAAGGCCCTCGGCAAGGACGACGGTTCCGTGCTGATCACCTCGGTCGACGGCGGTTGCCCGGGCGTCGAGAACGTCAAGGCCGGCGTCATCGGCGCGACCTCGATGCAGTTCCCGCTGCTGATGGCCGCCCTTGGCGTCGAGGCGGTTGCCGAGTTCGCGAAGTCGGGCACCAAGCCCGCGCCGACCCCGGGCCTCGATTTCTTCGACACGGGCGTTTCGCTCATCACCGACAAGCCGGTCGACGGTCTCGAGTCCGAGACGTCCGAAGTCGGCCTGACCAAGTGCTGGGGCTAATGGTTCTCCCGACGCCGCGGGCGTAAGCCTGCGGCGGTAGCCTGGGGAGGGCGGTCGCAATCCGGCCGTCCTCCCCGAATTTTTTCCGGCCGTTCGTTCCGGCTCCAGAAGCCTCAGGTTTCAGGGTTCGCGCCTTCATGACACGCGAGGGAATTCTCACCGGCGGCACGTGGTGCGTCGACCGCAACCTCCTCCTCGACCGCTGGCCGCACGAGAACGGCCGGGCCGACATCGTGTCGGAGGAGCAGGGCGGCGGTGGGTCCGGCTGCAACATGGCGATCGCGATCAAGAAGCTCGCGCCGGATATGCCGGTCGCAACGATCGCTCTCGTTGGGGACGATTCCGACGGCGCCTATCTCATTGGCGAGGCAGACAAGTACGGCATCGACCGCAGCGGGATGCAGGCGACCGCCGAATCGGCGACCGACCATACCTTTGCCTTCGCCACCGTCGCCACCGGACAGCGCACGCATATCAGCTGGTTCGGCACCAGCCACTTGCTCACGCCCGACCATTTCGACTTCACCGGCGACACGCACCGCATCTTCCATCTCGGCCTGCCCGGCGTTCACCGCCTGATGGATGGCCCCTGGAACGGCGACGCCAACGGCTGGGTGACGACGCTCAGGAAGGCGCGGGCCGCAGGACTTCTCACCAACATCGAACTCGCCAGCATCGCTCCTGAAAGGTTGATCGCCCTCGTGCGGCCCTGTCTGCCCTATCTCGATCTCGTCGTCGTCAACGACCACGAGATCGGCGGCATCGCCGGGATCGAGACGGTGCGGGACCACAAGACCGACGTCGACGCGTGCATCGCCGCGGCGAAGGCGGTGAGCGCGGAATCGGCGGCGCAGCACGTGGTCGTCCATTTCCCAAAGGGCGCGGTCGTCGCGAGCCGCGACGGGAGCGTGGTCACCAGGCCGTCGGTCAATGCCCCGCCGGCCGAGGTGAAGGGCGCCAACGGCGCCGGCGACGCCTTTGCGGCCGGCTTTCTTTACGGTTTTCACCAGGGCTGGAGCGTCGACGCCGCGCTGGCGCTCGCCCACGCAACGGCTGCGGCCTCGCTCCGCCAGATTTCGACCACGGCGTCGATCGAGCCGTGGAAGGGCTGCCTCGCGCTTGCCGACCGGTGGGGATGGCGGGACTCAATGAGCTGAGCCGTCGCCCTTGCCCGTCCCGCTCTGCTAGACTTCGACAAATCGCCAAGGAGATTCCGATGCGCACCCTCGACAAGAAACTCACCTCGATCCAGGCCGGCAAGTACACGCCGGCCGATTTCATCATCGCCGACGCCAAGGACGGCGACATCGGCTTCGGCCGCGCCTCGCCGGTCCCCTATCCGGACGACCCCACCCGCTTCACCCCGCGGTCGACGCATCTCCAGAACATTCGCGACATGACCAAGTCGGGCCTCGTCGACATCATGCTGATGTCGGCCTCGACCGGCGAGCGGCTGTCGAAGGAGGGCCTGTTCGAGGGCAGCCCGGTGACCCCGGCGATCCGCCTCAACGACACCACCGACATCTGGTCGGCGCGCGGCGGCCGCTACCGCGAGGAGCCGTCCCGCCATCACCGCACCGCAGTGGTCGAGCAGGCGAAGAAGCATGCCGACCTCGGCCTCTACTCGGTCACCTTCTCCAACCAGCGCGATATCGACGCGGAGAATGCCGAGGCCTATACGGCCTTCCGCGCCGACGCGAACAAGGCCGGCATGCGGCACTTCCTCGAGGTCTTCAATCCGGCCTTCGATATCCGCCTCGCCGGCGGCGCCGACATGGGCTCGTTCATCAACGACAACATCGTGCGCACCCTCGCTGGCGTGATGGAGGTCGACTACCCGAAGTTCCTCAAGCTCCAGTACAACGGCCCGCGCTCCATGGAGGAGCTGGCCTCGTACGACCCCGGCCACCTGATCGTCGGCATCCTCGGCGGCGCCGCTGGCACCGCGCGGGACACCTTCGAGCTGCTGCACCAGGCCGAGAAATACGGGGCGCGCGTCGCGTTGTTCGGCCGGAAGATCCACCGCGCCGAGTCGCCGATCGAGATCGTGCGGATGATGCGGGAAGTGGTGGCGGGGAACGTTACCCCCGAGGAGGCGGTCAAGGCCTATCACGGCACGCTCCAGAAGGCGCAGATCAAGCCGGCCCGGCCCCTCGCCGACGACATCCAGCTCACCGAAGAGCCGCTCAAGCTCGCGGCCTGATCGCGGGTTCCTCCAGGATGCCAAGGGCCGGCGCGATCGCCGGCCCTTTTTTTGAGCCGGGACCCGTCAGAGGCCCATGCAATTGGCGTAGAAGGTCACGGTCGCCGGCCAGTCGGCGAACACGCCGATGACGCCCACGTCCTTCGCCAGCACGTCGAGAAGCGCATAGGTGTCGCCGCTGTTGCCGGTCACGTCCTTGATGCTCTGGTAGTAGAAGCCGCCGCCGTCGGCGAGCGTGCCGGAGCGTTCGAGCGTCCAGGTGATGATCTTGAGACCGGCCGCCTTGGCCTCCTTGGCGTAGGGTGAAGGGACGATCTTGCCGTCCTCGAGCGTGACCAGCATGTAGGTCGGCGGGGCGACTATCTTCACGCCCTGGTCCGCCAGCTCCTGCATCGTGGGTTTGAAGGTCTCCGGCTTCATCGGATCGAAGCCTTCGAGCGTGTCGTAACGGTCGTCGAGATAGACGGCCTGGGCGCCGAATTCGGGATCGGCCTTGATCCAGTAGAGCACGTCGCGGAGCTGGAAGGACTGCGGAAAGACGTCCGATGGCGGGATGCCCGCCGCCTTGTACTCGTCGATCATCTGCTGCGCGTAGGCGTCCTGCGTATAGTCGCCGTCGAATGGCATCTCCACGCTCGGGGCCTTGAGCTCGGGCGTGAACTTCACGCCAAGCTGCCTGAACAGCTCGATGCTCTCGGCGTGGGTCATCAGGGTGCCGGTCGTGGCATAGAGATCGGTCCGCCAGGCCGCGGTTGCGTCCATGTAGGCCTCGACGGTCGTCGCCGTGGCATCGGCGGCGTCCATCTTGCCGTTCAGCGTCCTGAACTCGGCGAGGGTGATGTCGCTGGTGCAGCACATCGCCTCCGCCTTCCTGTCGGAGGCCGGATCGGCCGGCGAGAAGGGCTTCGTGCACTTCGCCGCAAGGTCGGGCCGGGTGAGGATGTCCGTCGTGGTGTGGAGGTCGCACTGGGAATGGCGGCAGACGAGCTGGCGGTCCTTGGTGAAGGTCACGTCGCATTCGACGATGCCGGCGCCCATGCGGGCGGCGGCAACATAGGATTCGCGGGTATGCTCGGGGAACTGCATCGCGGCGCCGCGATGCCCGATCGAGAAACTGGTCCGGTAGAAGGGCCCCGCCTCGCACTGCTTGAGGGCGTCCTTCAAAGCCCCCGCGTCCATGTC
Source organism: Bauldia sp. (assembly GCA_022841545.1). Taxonomy (GTDB): domain Bacteria; phylum Pseudomonadota; class Alphaproteobacteria; order Rhizobiales; family Kaistiaceae; genus Bauldia. The sequence continues at coordinate 22,421 of JALHRF010000059.1, forward strand.
GTCGACCAGGAAGAAGGGACGCGGCCCGAGATGGGCAAGCGGCTTTTCGCTCTGGGCGACCGCGGCCGTGGCGATTCCAAGGGCAAGCAGGGCACTGGCGAACAGCGTGGCAGCCTTGACTGTGAGACTCATCGGAGATCCGTCCTTCTCTGACCCGACGGCTCTACCGCCGCCGGCGGGTAGCCAATCACCCTCAGGCAAAGGCTGCGTGTCGCGCGAATGAAGGAAAGACGACGCCGCGACGAAGGCGGCCGGAGCCCGCTTCGCCTTGGGGAGTTTGCCTTGGCGAATTTGAACGATCGGGTGCGTCCTGAGACACGAAGGCCCAGAAGCGGCGGATTGCCGCGGTTTGGCGCGGCCGTGCGAGGAAAGACGCCAGGCGCCCCCGGCTTACCAAGATTTAATTAGGGTTAACCCTTTACTAAGTAGGGCCGTTCTGGAATCAATTGAAGCTTAAATTGTTCCCTTCGGTCCCGGCACGCGGTAAGGTCGGGTCATCGGTTGGGAGTAGCGGGTTGAGGCGCCCGCCGGACGCGGCAAGAGACCGGAGACGGTCGACTGACAAGTCCAAGCTTTGTGAATCCCTGCGGAGTGCTCAGGTCCGCCGCATCTCCTGGGTCCGTAGGGTAGGCCGGCCTTAGAACGGATTGAGTGGCCTCCTCGTACAAAACCGTTCTGGGCCGGCCACTATTTTCAGGGGACAAACGAAAAGCACCGCCCGAGGGCGGTGCTTTTTTCGTTTCAGCGGGGCGAATGGCCCTATTTGATCTTGGTTTCGCGGAATTCGACGTGCTTGCGCACCACCGGGTCGTATTTCTTCATCGACAGCTTGTCAGTCTTGGTGCGCGAGTTCTTCTTGGTCACGTAGAAGAAGCCGGTGTCGGCGGAACTCAGGAGCTTGATTTTGACGGTCGCGGCCTTGGCCATTGGGAAAATCCTCGAAATCCGTTGTTGCCGGCACATTAGGAACGGGCGGACCAAAGTCAAGTTGAACCGGGGGCGCACAGGGGCCGGAGCCGGGATTCCGGCGCCAAAGGACGCTGGACGGCCGGTCTGGAGTTGGGCACTTTCCTTCCCCCGACACCATTCGCCCACCCGGAAGGCAGCAACGCGATGAAGAAGACGATCGTGATCACCGGCGGAAGCAGCGGGATCGGAGCGGCAGCGGCGCGGCTCGCCGCGGCGCGCGGCTGGAACGTCGCCTTCAACTACGCGAGCAACGACGAAGGCGCGTCGCGAACGGTAGCCGACATCGAGGCTATGGGGGGCAAGGTTGTCGCCGTCAGGGGCGACGTCGCCATCGAAAGCGATGTCGTCGGCCTTTTCGATGCCGCGGCCCGCGAGTTCGGACCGATCCACGGCCTGGTGAACAACGCCGGAACGCTGGGACCGAAAATGACGCTGGCCGACATGGAGATCGACCGGATGCGCCGGGTGATCGACGTCAACGTGCTCGGCTGCTATCTCGCCGCACGCGAGGCGGTGCGGCGGATGAGCACCCGGCGCGGCGGCGCGGGCGGCTCGATCGTCAACATCTCCTCCGCCGCGGCCCGGCTCGGCGCCGCCGGCGATCGCGTCGACTACGCCGGCACCAAGGGCGCGACGGAGTCGTTCACCATCGGACTGGGGCGCGAAGTCGCTGCCGAGGGCATCCGCGTCAATGCGATCCGCCCGGGCATCATCGAAACCGAGTTCCACGCGCGAGGGGGTGAGCCGAACCGCGCGGCCGATCTGGGCGCGGGGACGCCGATGGGCAGGGCCGGCACCTCCGACGAGGTGGCCGAGGCGGTGGTCTGGCTCCTCTCGGACCAGTCCTCCTACGTCACCGGCGCCATCCTCGATGTGACCGGCGGGCGTTGAGGCCGCCTTTGCCGCTTGCGTGCGGCCGCGTCCGATGTTGTCTTCAGGCATGAGGGCGGATCGAGCAGGACGGGCGAGGGGAGTGATGGGGCGCCGCATCGCGTGTCTTGCCTTGGCACTCCTGGCCGCGGCCGGGCTCGCAGGCGCGGCGGAGGCGAAGACCCTCGTCTACTGCGCCGAGGGCAGCCCGGCGGGGTTCGATCCCGCGCTCCACACCGACCCGGCGACGCTCGATGCATCGTCACAGGCGCTCTACAACCGACTCGTCCAGTTCAAGCCGGGTACGGCGGAGGTCGTCCCCGCGCTCGCCGAAAGCTGGGAGATATCGAAGGATGGCCGCGAATACACCTTTCGCCTCCGGCCGGGCGTGAGATTCCACACGACCGGAGATTTCACCCCGGCGCGCGCGTTCAATGCCGACGACGTCCTCTTCAGCTTCGGGCGTCAGTGGCGCGAGGATCATCCCTGGCACGACTATGCGGGCGACGGCGGGTGGCCGTGGTTCGAGGGCATGTCGCTATCGACTGTGCTGGAGGACATCCGCAAGGTCGACGACCTGACGGTCACCTTCGTGCTGAAGCGTCCGCATGCGCCGTTCCTCGCCGATCTTGCGATGGATTTCGCGTCCATCGTCTCCAGGGAATATGCCGACCGCCTGCTGTCCGCGGGTACTCGTGAGGGGCTCGACCTCCTTCCGGTTGGCACCGGGCCGTTCCGCCTCGTCGAGTACCGTCCCGGCGCGGCCATCCGCTACGAGGCGAACCCGGATTACTGGCGGCAACGCGCGCCACTCGACCGCCTTCTCTTCGAGATCATTCCCGACCCCGGAGTCCGCTACGAGAAGCTCAAATCCGGGGAATGCCAGGTCATCCCGGCACCCAACCCTGCCGACCTCGTCGCCATACGGGCCGATGACGGGCTGGTGCTTCTCGAAGGCGAGGGGCTCGCACTGAGCTATCTCGCCTTCAATACCGGTGAGCCGCCCTTTGACGGCGCACGGGTCCGCCGCGCCGTGGCGCGCGCCATCGACAGAGAGGCGATCGTGGCCGATGTCTACAAGGGCGCGGCCGCAGCGGCCGCCGGCCTGCTTCCGCCGCTGATGGCGGGGGGCACCGTCGCCGCCGGCCCGGAACCGTATGACGGCGCCGCGGCCGAGGACGCGGTGGAGGCTGCCGGCGCATCCGGGTCTTCGCTCCGGCTCTGGGTGCTTCCGGCGCTCCGCCCGTACAATCCGGACCCTGGGCGAATGGCCGAGATGATCCGGGCGAATCTCGCGGCGGCGGGGATCACCGCCGAGATCGCGGCGCCGCCGGCGGATGAATTCATGGCCGCGACCCTCGCCCCCGACCGCGACGGCGCTGTCGTCCTCGGCTGGGTAAGCGACAACGGCGACCCGGACAACCTGCTCGCGCCGATCCTCGGCTGCGATGCGGTCGGGATATCGAACCGGAGTTTCTGGTGTAGTGCGCGGCTCGACGGCCTGCTCGAACAGGCCCGGGCCACCGTCGACCCGGCAACCCGCCGAAGCCTTTATGCGGAGGCTCAGCGCATCATTGCCGACGAGATGCCGGTCGTCCCCATCGCCCATGTCGGCATCGCCGTCGCCACAGTGGCCGGGGTCACGGGTTTTGTCGTCGACGCCTTCGGCCGGCACAACTTCGAGACCACCGACATCGCCGAAGCCGAGTGAGGCTCATCGCGCCGTTCCGGACTCCGCCAGCCGCCGCCCGCCGCGTTCGGCGAGATCGCTGGCGAATGCGTCAAGGAGCCGCCGGAAGGATTCCTGGAGGTCGAGCTTCAAGCGGAACCCGCCCGCCATATCGAGCGAGACGAAGCCGTGGATGATCGCGCGCAGCCCCCGCGTCGCATGGAGCGCGTCATCCCCGGCCACGCCGTAGCCGGAGAGGACGGCGAGCACGATTCCAAGAAAGGCCGCGCCGGCGGTGGCGATGTCGTTCTCGTCCGGCCGCGCGGCGCGAAGCGATGCGGCGTAGAGGCCGGGACGCTCCCGCGCGAACAGCCAATAGGCCTCGGCCAGCGCGTGGAGCGCCTCATCGCGCGCCTTGCCGATGGTGGCGAGCTGCAGGCGTCGGTTCGCCTCGGCAATGCCGCGCAGCGCCAGCCCGCGGCGCACCGCCTCCAGGCTCGCGACGTGCTTGTAAAGCGAGGGCGGCTTGACCCCGAGGTCGGCGGCGAGCCGGGCGAGCGTGACCGCGTCAAGTCCCTCCCCATCGGCGATCCCTTCGGCCGCGTCGATCACGGCGTCTGCGGTGAGGCCGGCGCGCGGCATCAGCGGCTCGGGTGGTGGCGGGCGAGGAAGCCGAGAATGAGCGGAGCCGCCAGGTCGGGAACCTCGGCATGCGGATAGTGGCCGACGCCGTCGATCAGGGCGACCTCGCCCCGCAGGCGCTCCGCGACGAGTCGAGCCTCGGCGGCGGGATCGGGGAAGTCCGGGTCCTTCGTCCCCATCACGATGAGGGCCGGCGCCGAGACCTCCGCCAGGCGCGCTTCGACGTCGGCCTTCGAGGCGCGGAGCATCGCCTGGAGCGCGGCGAGGCGGCCGGGTTCGCGGAGGCTGGCGACGAGGCGGGCGGCATAGTCCTTGAAATCGGCGGGCTTTCGCGACGGGTAGAGCGAGGCGTAGTAGGCGCCCCAGGCAGCGGGTCCCCACGGGCCGACGAAGGCGACATTGAGGGCGACGGCGAGGACGAGGCGCATGGATATCGGCAACGGAACGTGGCGGACGAACGGACCGATGCCCACAATCGCCGATATGCGTTCCGGCAGGGCAGCAGCCGCGACGACGGCCGCGCCGGCGCCCATCGAGGTGCCGATGACGGCGGCAGGCCCGCCGTCGAGGTGCTCGATGAGGGCGACAACGTCGCCGCCGACGGCCGAAGTCGAGTAGTCCGCCCAGCCAGTGCTCGATTCGCCGTGGCCGCGGAGGTCCATGGTGACCACCCGTAGCCGGCGGCCGCGACGCGGGGGGCCAGGAAACGATACTCGCCGCGAAGGTCGCCGAGGCCGGGGACCATGACCACCAGCGGGCCGGAGCCCGTGTCGTCATAGGCGATGCGGCCGCCGGGGCGGTCGAGGTAAAGGGTCGATGTCGCGGCGGGACCAGTGCGGGAGGCGGGCAGCGCTGCGGGAGCGGCGTGGTCGGCAAGCAGAAGAGCGGTCATGGGGTATTCCTGCTATCAATAGCCATAAAGCTAATATAAATAGCTAAAAGGCTACGTCAAGATGCTGACCCGCGTCGCTGTCCGTAGCAGACGACATGTCCGGTTTTTGTAGCAGACGATTTGT
>JALHRF010000060.1 GCA_022841545.1 Bauldia sp.
TCGTCCGCGACTACGAGCAACTCACCGCCGTTGCCGAAACCCTCATCACAATCGCCGCCACCGCGACACTCATCAGGCGATGGCCATGAAGCCATCGCCCCTTCTCAAACACGCTCTGAGGCGCCGGCTTCAAGGACACGAAGGGCGCCTCGCCAAGCTCACGGCTGGCCGCGACGTGGGTCGCGATCACCCGCTGCAACTCGTAGCGCAAATCCGAGACCGTCCGTGCCTGCGCCGCAAGGTCATACTCGAGACATTGGGCCGACCACCAGTTGCCCTCCTGAAAGACAACGGCGCTGATATGCCCCTGTTCGCTGTTGATGCGTTCTTCCACGGCAGTCACAACCCTCACTGGTGAATGAACACGTCGGCGGCTATGAATACTACAATCTCAGCTTCGATACACGCGGATGTGCGTATATGGCCCACGTGGTCCTACCGACGCTCAGGCAGTTCATCATCAAGGCCATACGTCAGGGGTGCGTCGAAAAGGAGATTGAAGGCTAGGCCGTCGGGACCCGGGGACCGTTCAAGGGCAGATATTTAGTGCGTCAGGTTGGCAAGACACGGCTGCTTGCGATACTTCCCGACGTTCGCGAAAGCGACGTGCTGACCGAGACCGTCTTCGAGTCCCTGGTACGGAATCTGGGCTTGGAAAACGTCAAGGACGCGCTCCGATAGCGCGATGTCCCGCTTTGTCTATGTCTTCCTCACCCGTGCCCAGGGCCGCGACTCGCCCGGGGCGTGGACGTCGCCGATCGCCGGCTGGAGGTAGTGCGGCACCTCCGGCCACTCGCCGGATTCGAAGGCCTTGATCAGCACCGGGTTGTCGGTCTGGAAGGCATCGATGCCGACGCGGCGCATCAGCGGCACCTGGTCGATGATGTAGACGCCCGTGGCGCGGATCTCGCCCGTATAGCCGTCGCGCTCGCGGAGGAGCCGGGCCATCGAGAAGGCGCGGCCGTCGGCGTATTTCGGGATCTCGACCACGATCGCCGGGAAGCGCGGCAGGTCGGCGGCGATGTCGGTCCAGACGCTGCCGGGGGCGAAGACCAGGCCGATGGGGGCGTTCCGCTGGGACAATGCCTCGCGCTCCGCGCGCCAGCGCTTGAGCGTGACGAAGACGGCCACGTCGTCGGGCAAGGGGGCATCGTCGGCCACGAACTGCCAGGAGTCTTCGACGAAGGTTCCGTTCTTCCAAAGGGGCATGACGGGTTGCTGCTTTGAGTGCTGGGGCGGCGTCAGTGCGTCCTTCGAGGCTCGATCGCCTGGCGATCGAGCACCTCAGGATGAGGAACGGGGTTTGGCTCCAACGAGGACGCTGCCGGTGAGCTGCATTCGTGGAGACCGCCCAACATCCTCATCCTGAGGTGCTCCGCGAAGCGGAGCCTCGAAGGACGCACTGCCCGCGATCCAACTTTTGCGGGAGAACAGGGGAGTATTTCATCGGCGACGGTGCGGCAAGCGCGAAGCGACCTCAAATCCCGGAGCCGTCGGTCTCGAGCGGCATGTGGATGCCGCACTCGGTCTTGTCGAGGCCGCGCCAGCGGCCGGCGCGGATATCCTCGCCGACAGCCACACGTGAGGTGCAGGGCACGCAGCCGATCGAGGGATAGCCCTTGGCGACCAGCGGATGCTCGGGCAGGCCGTGCCGGTCCGCATAGGCCTTGAGGTCGACGATCGACCAGTTCGCCAGCGGATTGACCTTGATGCGCTCGCCATCGGCTTCGAACAGGCCGAGCGCGGCGCGCTGGGCGTTCTGGAAGCGCTTCCGGCCGGTGAACCAGGCATCGAAGCCGGTCAAGGCCCGCTGCAGCGGCTCGGTCTTGCGGATATGACAGCAGAGGTCGGGATTGGTCATCCACAGCGCGCGGTGCGGATCGTTTGAGGCGAGCCGCGACGGATCGGGCGTGACGGTGCGGACGTCGGTGAGGCCGAAGAGGTCGGTGAGACGGGTGCGGTACTCCAGCGTCTCGGCGAACAGCCGCCCGGTGTCGAGGAAGATCACCGGCAGGTCGCGGTCGACCTCCGACACGATGTGGAGGAGAACGGAGGAATCGGCACCGAAGCTCGACACCAGGGCGCCACGACCGGGGAAAAGCTCGTCCGCCGTCAGCGCGATGACGTCATGGGCGCCGAGATGGCCGTAGCGCGCGTTGAGCGCGCTGGCCTCGGCGTCGACGCGTGGCAGTGGATCGCGGCTCAGCGCGAGCGCATCAAGCGGCACCATAGAGGGCTTCCTTGAAGGGCTCCTTGCCGAGCCGGCGATAGGCGGCGAGGAAATTCTCCCCGGGCCCTTCGCGAACCTTCAGATAGGTATCCACGAGGGTTTCCACAGCGTCGATCACCCCGTCGCTCGAAAAGCCGGGGCCGATGATCTCGCCGATCGAGGCGTGTTCGTCGCCCGAGCCGCCGAGGGTGAGCTGATAGAACTCCTCGCCCTTCTTCTCGACGCCGAGAATGCCGATGTGGCCGACATGGTGATGGCCGCAGGCATTGATGCAGCCGGAGATCTTGATCTTGAGCTCGCCGATCTCCTTCTGCCGCGCGTGATCGGCGAAGCGCTCGGAGATGCGCTGCGCGATCGGGATCGAGCGGGCATTGGCGAGCGCGCAGTAGTCGAGGCCGGGGCAGGCGATGATGTCGGTGACGAGGCCGGCATTGGCCGTGGCGAGGCCGTTGTCGCGGAGCGCCTCGTAGACCGCCGGCAGGTCGTCGAGTGCGACATGCGCGAGGATCAGGTTCTGCTCGTGGCTGACCCGGACCTCGCTGTAGCTGTAGCGCTCGGCAAGGTCGGCGATCAGTTCCATCTGCTCGGCCGTGGCGTCGCCCGGGGTGCCGCCGATCGGCTTGAGCGAGACCGTGACGATGGCGTGGCCGGTTACCCGGTGCGGCACGATGTTCTGGTCGACCCAGGCGGCAAAGGCCGCATCGGCGGCGCGGGCGCGACTGAGCACGACGCTGTCGGCCGGGCGCGGCGTGAGCGCTGCCGGCAGGGCGAAATAGGCCTGGATTCGGCGGATTTCCCCCTCGGGGAGTTCCAGCGCGGAGTGCCGGATGCGGTCCCATTCCTCCTCGACCTGACGCGCGATCTCGGCCGCGCCGGTCTCGTGGACCAGGATCTTGATCCGCGCCTTGAACTTGTTGTCGCGGCGGCCGAACTGGTTGTAGACGCGAAGGATCGCCTCCGAATAGGACAGGAGGTCCTCCTCGGGGAGGAAGTCACGGATCTTGTGGCCGACGAACGGCGTCCGCCCGAGCCCGCCGCCGACATAGACGGTGAATCCGAGCTTGCCCGCCTCGTTCCGCCTGAGGTGGAGGCCGATGTCATGGACCTTGACCGCGGCGCGATCATGCTCCGAGCCGGTGACGGCGATCTTGAACTTCCGGGGCAGGAACAGGAACTCCGGGTGGAGCGAGGACCACTGCCGGAGGATCTCGGCATAGGGCCGCGGGTCGGCGACCTCGTCGCGCGCGGCGCCGGCGAAATGATCGGCGGTGACGTTACGGATGCAGTTGCCTGAGGTCTGGATGGCGTGCATCTCCACCGAGGCGAGATGGCCGAGGATGTCGGGGATGTCCTTCAGCGCCGGCCAGTTGAACTGGAGGTTCTGGCGCGTGGTGAAGTGGCCGTAGCCGCGGTCGTATTTCCGCGCGATGAAGGCGAGCATGCGGAGCTGCGCCGGATTCAGCGTCCCGTAAGGGACGGCGATCCGCAGCATGTAGGCATGGAGCTGGAGATAGACCCCGTTCTGCAGCCGGAGCGGCTTGAACTGCTCCTCGGTCAACTCGCCCGAGACGCGGCGCTCGACCTGGCCGCGGAACTGCGCGACCCGCTCGTTGACAAACTCCTGATCGAACTCGTCGTAGCGATACATGACTGAACCACTTGCCTTCTCGAGCTATGTCCCCCGACGCACCGCAGCACGGAGTGGTGCGGTGCTGAGCCGGTACCTCGCTGTTGTCAATGTTGACCCGCCGACTCCCGTGCCCGTGGCCGGAGCGACGGAGACGCACCGCCCGGCCATTGCCTTTACTCCGCCGCCTGCGCGACACGCGGCGGGTTGAGCGCGGCATACTCGGCCTCGCCGTAGATCACCGTCGGTCCTTCGGCACGGATGCGCTCGCGGATACGCGCCGGAACGGGCCGGCCGTCGACGACTGCGACGTCGATCGCATAGGGTTCGATGACGATCCGTGCGTCGTGCTGCGCCTGCGCATAGGCAGTCGCTTGATCGAGCTCCGGCCCGTCGGAGACCAGAAGCGCCGCAGCAAAGTCTTGCGCCCAGCCGCCGTCCTCGTCGAGGAACACGACCCGTCCGTCGTCGAGGCGGTTGCCGGTGATCGCCTTGCGGGGGCCGGCCTTGGCAGCTTTGAACATGGCTTGATCCTGTCCTTGGGCCTCAGGCGGCGAGCTCGGCAAGCGCCCCGGGCTCCACCCCGATGGCGCCCGCGGCGACGACCTCGCCGATAATGATCAACACCGGCCCGCTCAGCTCCGGCCGCGCGGCGATGCGCGCCAGTTCATCGAGCCGCCCCGCATAGGCGCGGCGGTCGTGACGCGACGCATTCTCGACGACAGCAACCGGCGTCGCTGCGGCGAGGCCCGCCTCGATCAATCGCGCCGATACCTTTGCCGCAGCGGCGTGGCCCATATAGACCGCGACCGTGGCGCCCGAAACCGCCAGCCCGGCCCAGCCCGGCAGCGTCTCGCCGTCCGCATCATGGCCGGTGGCAAACACGATCGCCGACGCGGTGTCGCGGAACGTCAATGGGATCTCGTTCTCCGCCGCCGCGGCAAAGGCGGCCGTGATGCCCGGCACGACATCGAAGGAGACGTTCGCCGCCCGAAGCGCCGCCATCTCCTCGCCGGCGCGGCCGAAGACCAGCGGATCGCCGGACTTGAGCCGGACGACGCGGTTGCCATGCCGCGCCTCGTCGACGAGGAGCGCGTTGATCGCATCCTGACTGATCGCGTGGTTGCCGGGCGCCTTGCCGACATAGATGCGGCGCGCATCGCGCCGGCCCTGGGCGAGAATCGCGTCCGGCACGAGCCGGTCGTAGACGATGACATCGGCCTCCTGCAGGGCGCGCTGGGCGCGCAGCGTCAGCAGGTCCTCCGCGCCAGGTCCCGCGCCGACAAGGGATACGTGGCCGGAAAGGTTCGGGCCGATCTCGAGCATCCGCACCGCCTCGCCCTCGGCGGCGCCCATGTCGCCGGCAAAGACCTTCTCGGCCACCGGCCCGGAGAAGAAGCCGGCCCAGAAGCGCCGGCGCTGCGCGCCCGAGGGCAGCGCGCGCGACACCCGGTCCCGCAGCCGGTCGGCGAGGCCGGCAAGGTCGCCGAAGGCCGGGGCGAGCAGCGCCTCGATCCGGGCGCGGACATGGCGGGAGAGGACGGGGGCAACGCCTTCGCTGCCGACGGCGACCGCAAGCGGCGCGCGGTTGACGATCGACGGCGTGTAGAAATCGCAGAGTTCGGGGCGATCGACGATGTTGACCGGGACGCCCGCCTCATGCGCCAGCGACCAGATCGCGCGATCCATGTCCTCGTCGCCCGTGGCAGCGAAGACCAGTGCGGCGCCGGCGAGATCGGCGACGCCCGGCCACGCCCCGCGCCAGTCGGCATGGGCGGCGACGACGTCGGCCCCGGTCTCCTTGTCGAGCGAGGCGGCGTAGACCACGATCTCGGCCTTGGTCTCGGACAGGAGCCGAACCTTGGCGGCGGCTTCCGCACCCCCGCCGATAACCACGACGCGCCGACCTTCCACCTTGTGGAAGGCGGGAAAGACCCCGAGCTTGCGGCGGATTTCCGTCATATCCGTCTCCATGCCGGCTCCGGCATGCAGGGCGCATGCCGGAGCGGCATTGTCACGCATCGAGACTTAAGGAGTCGCGGCGAAACCGGCGAAGATGACGGTTCCAATCTCTGCCGCTCCCGGAGAAAAAGATTCCAGGAGGCGAAGCGCTGGACGGCCGGAATCCGGTTCTCATGGCGCTCCCAAGCCATCGCCCGGAGCTTTCGCCACCGGCAAGCCACCCAAAATGCCGCAGAACGCAAAACCCGGCGTTCAGATTTGTGTCCGAATATACCCATCGACGTTGGGCATTCGCGCTCCGCGAGTGCTATGGTGACCGTGACAGTCGGAGATTGGCAATGACCCAAGTTGCCCAGAGCGACGACGATGCCGAGATGTTCGATCTCGCGCCGGTCTCGCTATGGCTCGAGGACTACAGCGCCGTCGGACGGCTCTTCGACGTCTGGCGCGGCGAAGGCGTAACCGATCTCGCGAGCCATTTCCGCGCCGATCCGTCCAGGATCAAGGCGTGTGCCGAAAGCATCCGCGTGCTCAAGGTCAACCGGCGGACGCTGGCGCTGTTCGAGGCCGCCGATCTCGACGAGCTCGTCGCCAACCTCGGCCGGGTCTTCCGCGACGACATGCTCGACCGCCATGCCGAGGAGCTGGTCTCGCTGTGGAACGGCGGACTCGGGTTCTTCAGCCACTCCGTCAACTACAGCCTGACCGGCCGGCGGATCGACATCCAGGTCACCGGCACGGTGCTGCCTGGCCACGAACAGGGCCTCGGGCGACTGCTGGTCGCGATCGAGGACGTTTCCGAGCGCGAGAATGCCCGCCGCCGGCATGCCATCAGCGAGGGCTACGCGCGCGGCCTGTTCGAGCACTCGCCCGTATCGCTCTGGGTCGAGGACTTCAGCGGGATCAAGACGCTTGTCGACGAGATCCGCGACCTCGGCATCGACGACCTCCGCGTCTTCACCGACGTGCACCCCGAATTCGTCCAGCGCTGCATGAGCGAAATCCGCGTCCTCGACGTCAACCAGGAAACGCTCGACCTGTTCCAGGCGCCGGACAAGCCGACCCTTCTCAACCGCCTCGGCGAAGTCTTTCGAGACGACATGGAACGCTCGTTCCGCGAGCAGCTGATCGACCTTTGGAACGGCAAGCTCTTCCAGCGGCGCGAGGTCTTGAACTACGCGCTCGACGGGAGCGAGGTGCATGTGCTCATGCAGTTCTCGGTGCTGCCCGGCCACGAGCACGACTGGTCGCTGGTGCAGGTGGCGCTGACCGACATCACCGCGCGCAAGAAGGCCGAGACCTATCTCGAGTTCCTCGGCACCCACGACGTCCTCACCAAGCTCTACAATCGCGCCTTCTATGTGGATGAGCTGAACCGCATCGAGCGCAAGGGAATTCGCCCGGTGACCATCGTGATGGCCGACCTCAATGGCCTCAAGGCGGCGAACGACCAGTGGGGCCATGCGGTCGGCGATGCGCTGCTGCGCCGCGTCGGCGAGGTGCTCGGCAAGGCGATCGACAAGCCCTCCTGTGCCGCCCGGATCGGCGGCGACGAATTTGCGCTCCTCCTGCCGGGCGTCGACGCGAATGGCGGCGCAATCCTCATGGAAGAGATTCGCCGGCTGACCGACCTCAACAACCAGTTCTATCCAGGGATGACGCTCAGCCTGTCGCTCGGCGCGGCCACCAGCGCCTTCGGCGAGCGCATGGAGGAGGTCGTCCGCCGCGCCGACGGCGCCATGTACGAGGCGAAGCGCGACTTCTACTCCGACCTCACGGACAGCGACCGCCGGAGCGCGCCAGACGGCGGCGTGCGCGCCGCGTCGAACTGATGCGCCGGGATCCGACGGGATAGCGCCGGCCCGCAGCGCATCCGTCGCGGCGCGCGGCAGCCTTGCCTGCGCCTAATTGCCCCGCCGGCGGAAGGCCTTGCCGTTCTGGTCGAAGACGTGGAGTGCGCTGGTCGGCGCGCCGAGCTTCACCGACTCGCCCTTCTTGAGCGGAACGATGCCGTCGAGCTTGGCGAGCACCGGCTCGCTGGCGTCGCCGCAGTCGACATAGATCAGCGTCACCTCGCCGAGCTTCTCGACGATCTGCACCTTGCCGTGGAAGATGTATTCGTGCCCCTCGGCAAGCGTCAGGTCCTCGGGGCGGACGCCGAAGGTGCCCTTGGCGCCCTTGGCGCCATCGGGGATGTCGATGTCGACCTTGACCGAGGTCCCGCCCTCGGGCTTGACCGTCGGCGTCGACCCGCCGCTCTCGATGACGCAGGGCACGGTGTTCATCGCCGGCGAGCCGATGAAGCGCGCGACGAACAGGTTGTCCGGATGGAGGTAGAGGTCCATGGGCGAGCCCACCTGCTCGACCAGCCCGGCATTGAGCACCACGATGCGGTCGGCCAGCGTCATCGCCTCGACCTGGTCGTGGGTGACGTAGATCATCGTCGTGTTGGGCATGCTCTCGCTGAGCTTGGCGATCTCGATGCGGGTCGCGACGCGGAGCGCGGCATCGAGGTTCGACAGCGGCTCGTCGAACAGGAAGACCTCGGGGTTGCGGCAGATGGCGCGGCCGATGGCGACGCGCTGGCGCTGGCCGCCGGAGAGCGCGCGCGGCAGCCGGTGGAGATAGGGCGTGAGCTGCAGGATCTCGGCGGCGTTCTTGACCCGCTTGTCGATCTCGTCCTTGCTCGCCCGGGCGAGCTTCATGCCGAAGGCCATGTTGTTGTAGACGCTCATGTGCGGGTAGAGCGCGTAGGACTGGAACACCATGGCGATGCCGCGCTTCGACGGCGGCACGTCGTTGACCACCTCGCCGCCGATCTTGAGCGTGCCGGAGGTGATGTCCTCGAGGCCGGCGATCAGGCGGAGCAGCGTCGACTTCCCGCAGCCGGAGGGGCCGACGAAGACGATGAACTCGCCTTCCTGAATATCGAGGTCGACGCCCTTGATGACGTCGACATTGCCGAACGACTTCTTGATCTTGGTGAGCTCAACCGCGGTCATTTGCTTGATCCTTGACCATCACCCTTTGACCGATCCGGAAAGCATGCCGCGGATCAGGAAACGCTGCAGCGAGAGGAAGACGATCACCGGCACGAGGATGGTGATGAAGGCCGATGCCGTCAGGATTTCCCAGTTGCTGCCGCGCGAGCCGAGGAGGTTGACGAGCCGCGCGGTGAGCACGAGCTGGTCGTTCTGCGCGCCGAGGAAGACGATGGCGACGAGCAGGTCGTTCCACACCCACAGGAACTGGAAGATCGAGAACGAGGCGAGCGCCGGCAACGACAGAGGCAGCACGATGCGCACGAAGATGTCGAAGTCGCTGGCGCCGTCGATCCGCGCCGACTCCATGATCTCGCGCGGCAGCCCGGCGATGTAGTTCCTGAGCAGATAGATCGCGAGCGGCAGGCCGAAGGCGGTATGCGCTATCCATATGCCGACATAGGTCTTCGCCGGCACGCCGAAGAACATGCCGATCTCGTTGTAGAGACGAAGGAGCGGGATCAGCGACATCTGGAGCGGGACGACGAGCAGCCCGACGACCAGCGACAGGAGCAGCGCCCGGCCGGGGAAGCGCATCCAGGCAAGCGCATAGGCGGCATAGGCGGCGATGAGGATCGGAATGATCGTCGCCGGGATCGTCACCGTCAGCGAGTTGATGAAGGACTGCCCGATGCCCGCGGAACTGAGCACCTCGCGGTAGTTGTCGAGCGTGAAGCGCGGCGGAAGCGCGGCGCGGTAGAAGATGCGCTGCCCGCGGGTGTTCTCGAGGGCCTTGTCGGAGGCGATCACGAAGGTGCCGTCGGCATCGACGGTGAGTTGCGAGCCGTCCTGCAACGGCGCGGTCTGGCCGGCCGGGAACTCGTTGGGCGCCTGAACCCTGGTCCCGAACGAGAGCACGGTGCCACGGCCGCCACCCTCGAAGAGATTGCCGCTGATGACGAACCTGCCATCGGTCTCGACCTGCGCCGAGGCGGGCGGGGCACGGCCGGTGAGGTTGCTTTCGCTCGTGGTCAGCGCGGTCCACCAGCCCGACACCGAGAGCTGGTCCTTGTCGCGGATCGAGCTGATGAACAGGCCGAGGGTCGGCACCGTCCACACCACCACGAAGAGGGCGACGAGGAGGTGGGTGGCAAGGCCGCCCGACTTGCGTGCTCCGGCGGCGGCCATCAGCGGCCCTCCATCTCGGCGTTGGCGCGGCGGATGTTCCAGATCATGATCGGCACCACGGCGAGCATGATGACGATCGCGATCGTCGCGCCGCGGCCGAAATCGCCGCCGCCGCGGAACATCCAGTCGAACATGAGATTCGCCAGCACCTGGGTGTCCCACTGGCCGTTGGTCATCGCGAGCACGATGTCGAAGACCTTGAGCACGGTGATGGTGATGGTCGTCCACACCACGGCGATCGTGCCCCAGATCTGCGGGACCATGATGTAGAAGAAGAGCTGCCAGCCCTTGGCGCCGTCGATGATCGCTGCCTCGATCGTCTCTTCCGAGATGCCGCGGAGCGCGGCCGAGAGGATGACCATGGCGAAGCCGGTCTGGATCCAGATCAGGATCACCATCAGGAAGAAGTTGTTCCAGAACGGGATGGTGATCCACGCCTGCGGCTCGAGGCCGATGCCCTGGACGATGGCATTGAGCAGGCCGATCTGGGTCGAGCCCTCGCTCCGGTAGTCGTAGATGAATTTCCAGATCACGCTCGCGCCGACGAAGGAGATCGCCATCGGCATGAAGATCAGCGTCTTGGCGATGTTGCCCCACCAGATGCGATCGGTCAGGAAGGCGATGACCAGGCCGAAGAAAGTGGAGAGCGCCGGCACCACCACCAGCCACAGCACGTTGTTGAAGATCGACTGGCGGAACTCGTCGTCGTTGACCGCCCAGACATAGTTCTGGAAGCCGACGAAATTCTCGCCGGCGCGATCGAACAGCGAGAGCCGGACCGAGTCGATCACCGGGTAGACGAGATAGACGCCGAGGATGAGGATCGCGGGGAGAAGAAAGAGCCACGGACGAACGACCGAGGCGAGCTTCTGGTTCCGCACCGCCCGTGCGCCGCCCTTGCGGAACGGCAGCGCCATGTCGAGGACCATGTTCGAGGCGAAGTAGTAGAGCGCGCAGGCGCCGACACCGACGACGATCGCGACAAATGCGCCGAAGAGCTGCTGCTCCATCCCCTCCCCCCGAACCGCCCTTCTTGGGAGGCGGTCCCTTTGGCCAGACGGTGCTTACCGCCCCACCTTAACCCGTTTGCCGGGTTTTGCCATGACCCGGGCCGACGATGCGGCCCGGGTCTGGTTTCTTGTCGGAAAGGCAGGCCCTACTTGATGGAGTCCCAAACCTTCTGGGTCTCGGCCGCGACCGTGGCGGCGTCCTTGCCGCCGACGAAATCGACCATGCCGGTCCAGAACGCGCCCGCACCGATCTTGCCCGGCATCAGATCCGAGCCGTCGAAGCGGAAGGTGGTGGAGTTGAGCAGGATCTCGCCCTGGCCACTCATCTGGTCGTTGGCATAGGCGTCGACATTGACGCCCTTGTACGGGGTGAGGAAGCTCGACTGGGCCATCCACACCTCATGGGCGATCGGGGTCTTCAGGAAGTCGATGAAGGCCCGCGCCGAAGGCGTGTCCCTGGACATGAGCACGAGCGTGCCCGCGCCGAGGACGGGCTTGCCGAGGTCCGGCTTGTCGGCAAAGGCCGGCATGTAGAAGAAATCGGCATCCTCGCCGAGGACCGTGCCTTCCGGGAAGAAGGACGGGATGAACGACGCCTGGTGGTGCATGTAGCACTTGGGCGGCGAGGAGAAGAGGCCCTTCGGGCTCTCGCGGAAATCGGTCGAGGCGACCGCCGCCGCGCCGCCGTCGACGAACTTGTCGTTCTTGGCGAACCAGCCGAACTCGTCGATCGCCGCCACGATCCGCTCGTCGGTGAACGGGATCTCGTTGGTGACCCACTGGTCATAGACTTCCGGGGGCTGGGTGCGGAGCATGATGTCCTCGACCCAGTCGGTCGCCGGCCAACCGGTGGCGCCGCCCGATCCGAGGCCGATGCACCACGGCGTGCCGCCGTCGGCGACGATCTGCTCGGTGAGGGCCTTGAGCTCTTCCATGGTCGTCGGCACTTCGTAGCCGGCGTCCTCGAAATTCTCCGGCACGAACCAGACGAGGCTCTTCACGTCGATCTTGTAGGGGAACCCGTAGAGCGCGGCGGCCCCGTCCTTGCCCTTGTAGGTCGAGAGGTCGACCCAGGACTGGCCGGCGGCGTAGTTGTCGAGGAGCCACTGCTGGGTGTCCTCGCCGAGCGGCACCAGGAAGCCTTTCGACGCGAGGTCGGCGATCAGGCCAGGCTGCGGCAGGATGGTGATGTCGGCGGGGCTGCCCGCCTGGGTGTCGATGACCACCTGCTGCTCGTAGTTCTCCGAGGAGGAGTACTTCACCTCGACGCCGGTCGCCTCGGTGAAATAGGCGAGCACGCTGCGGAACAGCGTGTCGTCCTCGCCGCGCCACGGGCCGAAGATGGTGAGGGTCTGGCCGGCAAGGTCGCCGTGGGCGGCCTTGAAGTCCTCGAGGCTCTTCCAGTTGAACTTCTGGTCTTCCCCGATCGGGAACTTGAAGTCCTGTGCGCTTGCGGCGCCGGCGGTCAGCGCAAGGCCGGCCGCGAAGGCGAGTAGGGTATGGCGAAGTTTCATCGTGCGAACCTCCCGTTGTTCGTCAAATCGAGTGAACCGGGAGGCAGGACGGCGCATCCGGGGCACTGCCCCAATGCTGGTCGTCCTCGGCACTGTCCTTCCTCCCCAAGCGCCTGGATCGTTCTCACTGCAATCCAAATTCCAAAGCGCTTTGAAGTTATCTTTGGCGAGGAACGCAACCCCTGTCAAGCACTGCGGGTTATCCCTGCGCAAGCGGGCACCGCACGTCCCGTCGGGTCCGACGACCGACGCCGCGCGCCACCCCACGCCTATCGGAGGCATCGAGGTGCCCCACTTGCTTCGAGGCTTGAAAGCGCTTTGAATGGCAACAGGAGGAAATCGCGACCGTGATGAAGCTCAAGGACCTGGCGCACAAGCTGGGCCTGTCGCCGACCACCGTGAGCCGCGCGCTCAACGGCTACCCGGAGGTGAGCGAGGCGACGCGCGAGCGGGTGCTCGACGCCGCGCGCCGCTTCCACTACCGCCCCAATGCCAGCGCACGGCGGCTCGCCACCGGCCGCGCGGGGGCGATCGGCGCCGTGCTCCAGTCGAACCGCACCCAGCTCCTCGACCCGCATTATGCCGAATTCCTCGCCGGTCTCGGCGAGCGACTCGCCGACGACGAACTCGACATCGTGCTCAGCCCGGCCCGGAACGACGAGATCGCCAACTACCGGCGCATGGCCTCCGGCACGCGCGTCGACGCCATCATCCTGTCGAGCCCATTGATCGAGGACGGGCGGGTCAAGCTCCTCTCCGAGCTCGGCATGCCGTCCATCCTCCATGGGAGGACGGTGAGCCCCATCCCGCATGCCTGGCTCGACATCGACAACGAAGGCGCCTTCCGCCATGCGACCAAGCATCTTCTCGACCTCGGCCATACCAGGATCGGGCTGATCAACGGCGACATCCGCTTCACCTACGCCTTCGACCGCGAGAAGGGGTATCGCGCCGCACTCGCGGGCCGCGGCATCGCCGCCGACCCGAAGTGGATCGCATCCGGCGCGATGACCGACGAGGTCGGCTACCGTTTCGCCGAACGCTTCCTTGCCGAGCGGCCGTGCGCCACCGCGCTCGTGGCGTCGAGCATGATGATGGCGCTCGGCGCGTTCCGCGCCATCCGCGCCGCGGGGCTGGAGCTCGGCCGCGATATCTCGATGATCGCCCATGACGACGTCTTCCCCTTCCTCAATCCCGACCGCATGGTGCCGACGATGTCGACCACGCGCTCATCGATCCGGGCAGCCGGCACACGGATCGCCGAACTCGCGATCGAGATGCTGAACGGCCGCCCCGCCGCGAGCATCCATGAACTGTGGCCGGTCGATCTCGTCATCCGCGCCTCGACCGGACCCGCACCGGTGCGCTAGGGTCGGCCGTCAACTGTTGCGGAGCACCCATCCATGTTGCGACGGCGCCTTGTCGTCTTGTTGCTTGCCGGCGCCGTCGTCGCCGCTCCGGCCATCGCCGAGGACGATCCCATCGACGTTCAGCTCGGCACATGCCTCGACTCGCCCGAGGGCATGACGACGCAGGGCATGGTCGAATGCATCGGGACCGCGTACGACGCCTGGGACGGAGCGCTCAACGAGGCGTACCGGTCGCTGATGGCCTCGCTCTCGCCCGAGGAGGCGGAGCTGCTCCGCGCCGCACAGCGCGAGTGGATCCGGTTCCGCGACGCGGAGTCGAATTTCCTCGGCAGCCTGCTCACCGTCGACCGCGGCACCATGATGCGCATCACCGTCAACGACATGATGACCGGCCTCGTCAAGGATCGCGTCCTCCAGCTCCGTTCGCTCGCCGATGACGACGCGAACTGAACCGCCGCCCCGAGCCGCGGGAGCGCGCGCGGCGCCCGCCGACGGTGTCCTGATTGCGGTCGACTGGGGCACCAGCCGGCTCCGCGCCATGCTGCTCGATGCGGCCGGGAGCGTGCTCGCCGAAGTCGACAGCGACGACGGCATCGCCAGGCTCAAGCCAGGGGAGCACGAGGCGGCGTTCGAGCGGCTGGTCGAGGATTGGCCGGCCGTTCCCGCGATCATGGCCGGCATGGTGGGCAGCCGGCAGGGCTGGCATGAGGCCGTCTACGTCTCGTGTCCCGCGACGCCGGAGGCGATCGCCGCGGGCATCCTCCGGTTCACCACCGCCGGGGGCCGACCGATGGCCATCGTGCCCGGCGTGATGGTGCGGAGCCCCGACCGCGACGGCGACGTGATCCGCGGCGAGGAGACCCAGATCATCGGCCTCCTCGCCGACGAGACGGGTTTCGACGGCGTCGTGGTTCTCCCCGGCACCCACTCAAAATGGGCGACGGTGATGGAGGACGGCATCGCCGACTTCCAGACCTACCTCACCGGCGAGATGTTCGGGCTCCTGGCGCAGCAATCCTTCCTCCGGCACTCGGTGAAGGACGGCGCGGAAGAGCTGTCGACGTACCCCGAGTTCGCGCTGGGCATCCGGCGGACCGTCGCGGAAGGCCTGCCCTTCCTCGCCGCGATCTTCTCGGTCCGCGCCCGCCAGTTGCTCGACGGCGTCGCCCCGGAGGGCAACCTCGCCTATCTCTCCGGCCTGGTGATCGGCGGCGAAATCGCCGCCGCACGCGACAGCGGACGGCTGTGGCAGGGGCGGACGCTCCGCATCATCGGCAGCCGGACGCTGGCCCGCGCCTATGCCCGCGCGTTCGACCTCTCCGGCTATCAGGCGGAGGCGCTCGACGGATCCGACCTCGTCGTCGCGGGCCTGCTCCGTCTTGCCCGCATCGCCGATCTCCTGCCCGCCGAGGCCCGGCGATGACCCATTCCGTGTTCGGCGGGCATCCGCCGCTCGTCGCCATTCTTCGCGGCATCAGGCCGGACGAAGCGGAGGCGGTGCTCGAGGCGCTGATCGCCTCCGGCATCGGGCTGATCGAGGTGCCGCTCAATTCGCCGGAGCCGCTGCAAAGCATCGCCATCATGGCGGAGCGCGCCGGAGGCCGGGCGCGGATCGGCGCGGGCACCGTGCTTACGGTCGAGGAGGTGGCGGCGGTCGCCGACGCGGGCGGAACGCTCATCGTCTCGCCCAGCCGCGACGACGACGTGATCCGCGCCACCAAGGCAGCCGGGCTCGACTCGTTCCCCGGCGTCTTCACCGCCACGGAGGCGCTCGGCGCGATCCGCGCCGGAGCGGACGCGCTCAAGTTCTTCCCGGCCGAGGTGCTCGGCCCCGCCGGCGCCAAGGCGCTCGGCGCGATCCTTCCGAAGGACGTGCCGCGGCTCGCGGTCGGCGGGGTCGACGCCGGCAACATCGGCGCCTGGCTCGCGGCCGGCGTCGCCGGCTTCGGCATCGGCTCGAGCCTCTACAAGCCGGGCCTGTCGGCGGCGGAAGTGGGCGCGCGGGCCAAGGCCATGGTCGCGGCATGGCGGGGGGCGACGACCGGCTCTTGATATCGATGCCGGGTCTGGCGTCGTTGCATGGGGCTTCCCGCCAACGGCGCGGAACTCCCCAGCGAATCTCGGTTCCGGCGGTCCAGGGCGCTGCCCGCGCAGCAGGGCGCTTCTACCTCACGTCACCGTCATTTCCACCCGGCCGAGCCCGTCGATGGCGATCGCCACATGGTCGCCCCGCGCCAGCCACCTGGTCTCGACCAGGCTGCCGAGGAGCACGATCTCGCCTTCGCGGAGGCATGTTCCCCGCCCGGCCAGCGACGACGCGATCCACGCCAGCGCGTTGAGCGGGTGGCCCATCACGTCGGCGCCCAGGCCGCGACCGACCTCGACGCCGTCGATCGTCGTGGTGCCGACCAGCGCAGCGGGGTCGCCCGGATCGGCGACCGCCTCGCCGAGCACGCAGCCGGCGGCGAAGAAGTCGTCGGCGATCAGCGTCGGCGTGTCGGTCGAGCGCCAGTCGGCATAGCGGTCGTCGACGATCTCGATCGCCGCCATGTACGCCACCACGGCGTCGCGGACACTGTCGGCGGTGAAGGGCGCGCCGTCCGCGGGCACGTCCCGCCCGAGCCGGACCGCGATCTCGCATTCGACGCCGACATGGCGGAAGTCGTCGAAGCGAAGCACGACGCCGCTCTTGTGAACGCCCCCGGCAAAGACCCCCGCCGAGCACGGGCTCGGGATGCCGAGATACCGCTGCATCACCGGCGTGGTGCAGCCGATCTTGTAGCCGACGCGGCGGCCGAGGGTCGGCATGAGCCGCTCGTGCAGCGCCGCCTGCACCTGATAGGCCGCCGCCTCGTCGGCCGGCCGGAGGAACGGGTGCAGCGGGGCCAGTCGTTCGCCGGCGAGCCGCGCCCGCGCGATCTCGTCCGCCGCGGTCCCCACCTTGCTGATCCGCATCACGACGTCCCCATGACGGTTGCCCGTACCCGCGACGGCGTCATGTCGCGAAGGTGAACCACGGCCACCCACATCGCCACCGCACCGCCGAACTGATGGAAGAGCGCGACATGGAGCGGCATCTCGAGCACCACCGTCGCGATACCGACCGCGGCCTGCGCGAAGAGCACGAGCGCGAGCACCAGCGCGCCCCGGAACGCATCGGAGCCCCGCATCCGGATCGCATGGACCAGGGCCACGACAAGGATCAGGTAGGCGACCATGCGATGGTCGAACTGCGCCGTCACCGGGTTCTCGAACAGGTTCAGCCACCACGGCTCCATCACGAGCAGCCCGTGCGGGATCATTTCGCCGTCCATCGTCGGCCAGGTATTGGCGACGAAACCCGCATCGAGCCCCGCCACCAGCCCGCCCAGGAAGACCTGAAGGAACAGGAGGACGAGGATCAGCGTGGCGCCTCCCCTGCCCGCGCCGCTTGCCGGGCGTGCCCGCGTCGACAGGCCCCGCACCACCCAGACCACGAGCGCAAGGATGCCGAAGGCAAGCGTGAGGTGGACCGTCAGCCGGTACTGGCTGACGTCGGTGCGCTCCGACAGCCCGCTCGCCACCATCCACCAGCCAACCGCACCCTGCAGACCGCCGAGCACGAAGATGCCGGCAAGCTGGGGCGCGAGCGACCGGCCGATGCGTCCCGTGGCCCAGAACCATACCAGCGGCACGAAGAAGGCGACGCCGATGAAGCGGCCAAGAAACCGGTGCGCCCATTCCCACCAGAAGATGCCCTTGAACTCGGCGAGCGTCATGCCCCGGTTGATGAGCTGGTACTCCGGAATCTGCTGGTACTTCTCGAACTCCTCCCGCCACTCGGCCTCATTGAGCGGCGGAATGGTGCCGTGGATCGGCTGCCATTCGGTGATCGAGAGGCCGGAATCGGTGAGCCGGGTCGCCCCGCCGACGATGATCATGGCCACGATCAGCACCGCGATCGCGGTGAGCCAGACCCGGACGGGCGCGAGGCTCCGGGTCCCTTCCCCGCGAAGATCGGTCGCGCCGGTGATCGTCGTCATCGCTTGTGCTCCGCTGGCCACCGATATAGGCCACGGGCCAAAGGGGCAACCGGCGACACGCCGTCGCGCCCCGGGGATGATGGCTATGCAGCAAAGGACACGGAAGCTGATCGGGACCGTCTTTCTCGTGGTCTTCGTGCCGTTTTACGCGCTGGTCGCGATGACCATCGCAGCCGTGCGCCTCCCGGGCACCTCCGCCCTGACCCAGACGCTGTTCTTCGCCATTGGCGGCCTGCTCTGGGTCATCCCTGCCGGCGCCGTCATCTACTGGATGCAGCGGCCACCGCGCGAGCCCGAGCGTCCCGGCTAGTCAGGCGTCCCGGTTAGTCAGGCCGCCTCGGCGGTCTCCGGGTCCGGACTGGATGGTTTCCGCCCCGGATCGACCCTGAGGTGGAATATCCGTGCCGCGGACACCTTGGCGACACGGCTCACGGCGCGCACCGTACGCGGGTCGGCGCTGCCATATTCGCTTGCGACGAGCGCCGCGTCCGCGCCCGGCGCGATGTGCGGGATCGCATCGTCGGGGCAGTCGAGGACGATGTGGTCATAGGTGTGATCGAGGGCGGCGAGGAGCGTGGCCAGCCGCTCCCCTGCCAGCGCCTCCGGCTCGATCGGCCCCGCTCCGACCGGGATGAAGTGCGCCCGGGAGCGGCGATCGCGGAAGATCACCTGGGCGAAGGAGGCCTCTCCCGCGAGGAGGTCGGCGAAGCCGGGAAGGTCGGTCCCCTCCCCCATCGCCAGGCTGTCGGCGCCGTCGTCCCGGAGGTCGAGGAGCACCACGCTCCGGTCCCGGCCGGCGAGCGCCCGGGCCAATGCGACGGCCGCGAGCGGACGGCCATCGCGATCCGAATCTTCGGCGAGCGTCACCACGACACGCCGCTGTCCGGCGATGCTGTCGGCGACCGCGCCGAGCGACCAGCCGATATCCTCGACCGCAGGCGCCAGAGTCGGCTCGTCCTGCATCGCCCGCGGCACGTCGTCGTTGCCGACCCTGCGGAAGCGCGCGGCGGCGGGTGGCGGCACGTCCAGTTCGGCCAGCGGCTCGAAGGGCACTTGCCGCGTCGCCCGGCCGGTCCTGAGACCACGAACGACGATGAAGGCCACGCCGAGGATCAATGCGGCGAGGAAGGCGAGCCCGGTCAGAGCGAGCACGTCCGGCCCCTCCGGCGTTGCCGGCACGGTTGCGCGGGAGAGAAGCTGGACATCGCCCGGGAGAACCCCGCTCTGCTTGAGTTCGTCCTGTCTTCGCACCGCCGCGTCGAGCCTTTCGCGGTAGCCCGCGATCTCGTGCTCGATCGCTGCGAGCTCTTCAGCGGCAGCGGTCGCTGCATCGGCTTCGGCGAGGCGTCGACCGAGTTCGTCCGCCCGCGCGCGATCGCGCTCGAACGCAGCCTCGAGGTCGCGGGCGATTCGTTCCGCAGCGGCCCGCAACTCCGCGTCAATCGACGCAAGGCGCGCGCGTATCTCGGCGACCCTCGGATTCCCGAGGGGGTTCGCGACCGTTTCCCGGGCCAGGTCGGCCCGGAGCGCCTGTTGCTCCGCGACCAGCGCGCGCACGCCCGAATCGGTTTGAACCACCTGCGTATCCGGCACCGTGCCGCCGGCAAGGGCGGCGCGGATTGCCACCGCGTCCGCCCCCGCGCGGTCGGCGGCTTGCTCGGCGGCCTCGAACTCGGCCTGAAGCACGGCGCGTTCCGCCCCGGCGAGTGGCGGCGGCAGGCCGGCGACGTCGTCGCGAACCGCCGCGGCGCGCAGCACTGCCTCGGCAAGCGCTCCCCGCAGGCGGTCGATCTCGGCCTGGAGCATCGCGACGGTCTCGTCCGTCGCGGAGCTGCGGAGCGCGAGATAGGCATCGGCGATGGCATTCGCCGTGCGGGCGGCGAGGTCGGGATCGGCGGCCCTGAAGGCGATGACGATCAGCGCCGAGCCGCCTACCGCATAGACCGTAAGGTTTTCGTCATAGCGGGCGAGAACGCGCTCCTCAACCGAGGAACCGTCGAGATTCCGGGCCAAACCCAGGGACACGAGGACGCCTTCCAGCCAGGCGCCGCCTTCGATCGCCTGGAGGTATTCGGGTGAAGCGGCAAGCCCAACCGCGGACAGCACCCCCCGCGCGATGTCGCGGGACTGTATGAGCTGGATTTCCCCGGCAATGGTGCTCCGGGCGACGGCGGGGCTCAGGTCGCCGACTCCAACCAGGACCCTCGCCTCCGCACGGTAAAGCGGCGTCGACCGGCCGAGAGCAAGGAAGACCACGACCGCAACGATCGCCGCAATCACGAGAAGATATGGGAGCGACCGCGCGACCGACGCCAGCAATGCGGGAACGTCGGTTTCGGCGCGGGTCATGCTTGCGCTGTGCGTGCTGGCCATCGCCGGGTATCCGACTCGATCATCGCGATCATCCGGTGACATGGTAAGCAAGCGGTTAACGCGCGCGCCTCAATCGTAAATCCTTCGTTAATGCTGCCGACGCCGACGGAATACTTGGACCGCTCATCCAATATTTCGTATTTGCTTTACCTTACATTAACCACAACCGGCCCATAGTGCCCTCGTTCACCGCGCCAGGCGGTCACGAGTTCCCGGCGCAGCGGAGATCGAGCGCAGAGTCCAATCGCGCTTCGTTCCGCCCCGGCATCGAGTCGCGGGCATCTGGTGCTTGCGTAGCCCGCACCCTCGCGTCACGCCGCCCCGCAACGGGCGGCGTGACCGTTTCGGGGGCCTCGATTCACTTCATCGTGCCGTCGGCGTTGAATTGCGCGAGGTAGGCGGTGATGTTCTCGATCTCCACCTCCTTCTTCAGGCCGGCAAAGGCCATTTTCGTCCCCTTGATATAGGCGCGGGGGTTCTTGATGTATTCGGCGAAGTTCTCCTCGTTCCAGACGATCCCCGAGTTCTTGTTGGCATCGGAATAGTTGTAGTCCGGCACCGAACCGGCGGTACGGCCGAACAGTCCGTTGAGTTCGGGGCCGACCTTGTTCTTGGCGTCTTCGCCGACCGCGTGACAGGCCAGGCACTTCTTGAAGACCTGCGCGCCGGCCTCGGGGTCCCCGGCAAAGGCCGGCACCGACAGGGCGATCAGGGAGAACGCGAGCATCGATTTCAGCATCATGGCGTCACCTCTTGTTGACACTTCGAATTAGGACCGGGAGCCCCGCCACGTAAGACGCCGCGATGTCGCGCCGAATCAGCTCACGCCGCCTGGAAACCTCGGTTGCCGGCCCTATTTTCGTTCAATTTCGAGGGCTGGTGCCTTACCCTGGATCAAACCTGACGTGAAAATCGGACCGACCGCCGTGAATCGACGCGAATTTGCCCTGGGCTCGGCCGCCGTGCTTGGACAAGCCCTTCTCCCCCGCGCCGCCGGGGCAGCGGCGGCCGCCGCGCCGGACAACGTCGTGCCCAAGCCGTACGACTGGCGCGCCATGCCACCGACCGATTCGACCGACGCCTTCGTCGCCTGGATGGTCGCCAACCGTGGCGAGGACCCGCTTTATCTGGGCCAGCGCTACGGACGCTATCAGCACATGCTGGGCCACAACGACCTTTTCACGGATCGCGACAGGCGCGCCTTCCTGATGACGCCACGCGAACAGTTCTGCCTGCCGGTGAACCTGCCGCGGGTCTACGACCGCGCCTTCCTCGACATCGGCTTCGGCGTCACGATCTCGGGGCCGAACCTCGTCGGCCGCATGACCAGTTCGATCGACGTCCAGTTCGGCGAGAAGGTGCTAGAGATCGGCACCGGCTCGGGCTACCAGTCCGCCTATCTCGCCAATCTCACCGACAAGGTCTGGTCGATCGAGATCATCAAGCCGCTCGCCGAGCGCACCCGCGGCTTCTATGACACGCTGATCGGGCGCGGCTATACCGAATTCGGCTCCATCACTTCCAAGAATGCCGACGGCTATTACGGCTGGGAAGAGTTCGCCCCGTTCGACAAGATCATCGTCACCTGCGGCATCGACCACATTCCGCCGCCGCTTCTCCGCCAGCTCAAGTCCGGCGGCATCATGGTGATCCCGGTCGGACCGCCGGGCGCCCAGCACGTCCTCAAGGTGGTGAAGAAGAAGGGCGTCCTCGGCGGCGAGCGGATCGTCCGCTCCGACATCTACCGCGGATCGGTGGTGCCCTTCGTGCCGTTCACCAAGCTCGAAGGCGCCGAGATCGTCGGCACGCACGACGGCAGCGCGCCAACGGAATGACGCCGAGCCCCGGCTCAACGATCGGCGTCACGCGTCGCGCGCGTCAAAGCCGGGGTGGAACGCGACGGCGCCGGCGGGCCAGTCCGATCGGAGCGCGAGGAACCGGACATGTTCCGGCGGGACGCCCGGCACCGTTGCACCCGGCTGCGCCCGGAACCCGAAGCGCTGGTAGTAGGCCGGATCGCCAACCACGACACATCCGTTCCCGCCCATTGCCCGCAGCCGCGCGATCCCCTCGCGCATGAGGGCCGAGCCGATCCCGCGCCTCTGCCGGTCCGGACGCACCGAGAGGGGACCGACGCCGTACCATCCCGGCGCCGTGACGCCATCGATCGAGACCGGCGAGAAGGCGACATGCCCCACCGCCTCGTCCCCCTCGACGGCCACGAGCGACACCGCCAGCGCGCCGGCGGCACGGAGCGCATCGACGATGGCGGCCTCGGTCTGTTGGCTGTATGGCATGGTCGCGAAGGCGGCGAGGGTCACCGCCCGGATGGCCGCGGCGTCACGCTCCTGCTCGTCCCGAATGGTAAAGGCTGGCATGGACGGACTCTTCTCCTCTGGCCACACGGGCGGACTGCGCGCGCGGCAACCGGCCGGCCGCGCGACTGACGCGAGGCGGCGGCCCGCAATTCAGTGCCAGCGGTCCGGGATACACCCATGACCGCGACCGCCGCCAGCGAGGATGCCCCGTTTGCCGGCCCCGGCCGGGTCGCGCTCTACCTGGCGGTGGCGCTCGTCGCCGGTGCGGTGATCGTGCTCCAGATCGGCCTGATGCGGGTGTTCTCCGTCGGCAGCTGGTCGCATTTCGGCTCGGTGGTGGTCAGCCTCGCCATGCTCGGCTTCGGCCTGGCCAGCGTCATCATGTGCATCGCCAACGACTGGTTCACCCGCCACTGGCGATCCGTCGCGGCGGTATCGCTGCTGGTGTTCGGACCGCTGATGGTGGCCTCGACGCTCATCGCACAGACGATTCCCTTCAACCCGGTGTTCCTGGTCTCGGACCCGGAACAGAAGTGGCGGCTCCTCGCCAACTTCCTCCTCTACCTGACGCCGTTCCTCGCCGCCGCTTTCTTCCTCGGCGTCGTCTTCATCAAGGCGCGCGAAGCCTTTCCTCGGGTCTACTTCGCCGACCTCACCGGCTCCGGCATCGCCGGCCTCCTGGTGCTCGGCGCGATGTATGTCTTCGCGCCGGAGGAGATCGTCACCGTCCCGCTGGTGCTGTGGGCGCTGGGCGGCGTGCTGTGGTTCGTCGGCACCGGGAGCCGCACGGGCCCGGCGGCGCTGGTCGCCGCCGCCGCCACGTCCCTTGCCGTGTACCTCGTCCTGCCGGTCGCGACGCTCACGCCATCGATCGCGGTCTCGCCCTACAAGGGCATCGCCTACGCCCGGAACTTCCCGGACGCCGCGCGCATCTTCCGGAGCGTTTCGCCCTTCGGCGACCTCCAGGTCTATTCCTCGTCCTACATGCACTTCGCGCCGGGCCTCTCCGACAACGCCGCCTTCAACCTCCCCGACCTCCCCGCCAACACCTATGTCGGGATGTACATCGACGGCGACGGTCCGGAAGGGATCATGCGCACCCTCGGCGAGGAGGAGCGCGACTATTTCTTCTACCTGCCGATGTTCTATCCCTACATCGTCAAGGAGAAGCCGGACACCTTCGTCGTCCAGTTCGGCGGCGGCATCTCGACCAATGCCGCGCTCGGCGCGGGCGCCCCCAGCGTCACCGTCGCGCAGTCCAACCCGGCGGTCCTTGCCGCCTTCGACGACCCGGTGCTCCGCGCGTTCACCGGCGAGGTGCTCCGCGACCCGCGCGTCACCGTGATCCCCTATGACGGCCGGCTGTTCCTCGCCCACACCGATCAGCGCTACGACGTCATCGACCTGAGCCTCGCCGACTCGGTCGGCCTCTCGAGTCCCGGCGGCTTCGCCATCGTCGAGCGGTACGCCTACACGCGCGAAGCGCTCCTCAGCTACATGCGCGCGCTGGCGCCGGGCGGCGTGCTGGCGATCACGCTGTGGAACAAGGAGGAGCCGCCGAAGTCGGTCCTCAAGCTCTACGCGACGATGGCGCAGGCGGCCAACGCCTTCGATGCGCCGATGGCCCCGGACTCGCTCTTCGTCGCCTCGAGCTACCTCTCCACCACGACCGTCCTCTACAAGCGCGGCGGCTTCACGCCCGCGGAGGTCGAGCGGCTCCGCGTCTATACCGAGGAGATGTCGTTCGACGAGATCTACTCGCCCGGCTTCGCCTACGACCCGGACGAGGCCGGCACGGTCCTCGACGAATACCGCGGATCGATCTTCGGCACGGGCGAGGCCGCCGCGGTCGACGGCCCGGCGGACCCGGTCGATGATGACTACGACCCGACCACCGACGCCCCCGCCGCAGGCACCGAGGAGGACGGCCTCCTTCCCTCGATCAAGCTCGCCCGCCTCTACTGGCAGTCGCTGATGGGGAACGTGGCGGACGACATCGCCGCTTCCTACGTCTTCGACACGCGGCCGCTCACCAACGACAGCCCCTACTTCGCCGCCTATGTGAAGCCGGCCGACCTCCACCGCACGCTCGACCGGCTGGAGCTGTTCCAGGACGAGTGGGGCTACCTCCTCCTCTGGGCGACCTTCGCCATCGCCTGCGCGCTGGCCGCCACGCTCGTCGCGCTGCCGATGATCTTCGCCTGGCGGACCGCCTTCAGCCACAACCCGGGCAAGCCCGGCACCATCCTCTATTTCGCCTGCCTCGGCCTCGGCTACATCATGGTCGAGGTCGGCCTCATCGGCCGCTTCTCGCTGGCGCTCGCCAACCCCACCGTCTCGGCCACGGTGCTCATCGCCGGCATGCTGGTCTTCTCCGGCCTCGGCAGCCTGGTCTCGACCAGGATCATCGACCGGGCGAGGACGGTGATGCCGGTCGTCTTCCTCGTGATCGCCGGGCTCATCTTCGCCTATGGACATCTCCTCGATCCGGTGCTCGACCGCATCGGCGCGCTTGCCTATGGCTGGCGTCTGGTGATTACCTTTGCGCTCATCGCGCCGCCCGCATTCCTGATGGGCTTCCCCATGGCCGTCGGGATGACGTGGCTGACGCGGCTCGGAAAGGAAGGCATGTTCATCTGGGCCTGGGGGATCAACGGCTGCTTCTCGGTGGTCGGCGCGGCGCTGGTGCCGATCGTCGCCACCGCGTTCGGGCTTGCCGCCGTCCTCGACGTGAGCGCCGTCGCCTACCTCCTCGCCATCCCGGCGCTGATGGCCGTGCTCCGCCCGCGGCGGCCAGACGCCGCCCTGGCGCCGGCATGATCACGCGCCGCGACTCCCTCCGCCTCGCCGCCTCCGGCCTCGCCCTCGCCCTCGCCATGACCGCAACTCGCGCGACCGCCGCCCCGCTCGCCGAAGGCAAGGGCGGGCTCGTCGCCTTCGCCAACGCGCCCTTTCCCTATGACGGCATGATCCCGATCAAGGACATCCCGTTCATCGACGTCACCGAGGCCGGGCGCCGCGGCCACACCGTGCCGCGCGCCGGCAAGGTCTACTGGGAAGACGAGACCTACAGCGACCGGCGCTCGATCGTCTATTTCCCCGCGGGCTTCGACCTCGCGATACCGGGCGTCATCATCGTCTACTTCCACGGCAACGGCGCCACGCTGGAGCGCGACGTCGTCGCCCGCCAGCAGGTGCCGCGGCAACTTGCCGAGTCCGGGCTGAACGCGGTGCTGCTTGCGCCGCAATTCGCCACGGATGCTCCGGATTCGAGTTCGGGCAATTTCTGGACGCCGGGGTTCTTCGCCCGCTACCTCGACGAGGCGTCGGCGAAGATGGCGGAGGTCTACGGCGACCCCTCGGCGCGCTCCGTCTTTGCGGAAATGCCGGTGGTGCTCCTCGCCTATAGCGGCGGCTACAATCCCGCCGCCTACGCCGCCGCCCTGGGCAACGCCGGGGATCGCATTCGCGGCATCATCCTCATCGATGCGCTCTACGCCGAGGAGGACAAGTTCGCCGGCTGGATCGAACAGAACCGCAGCCACGCCTTCTTCTTCAGCGCCTATACGAAGTCGGCCGCGGCGAGCAACGCGACGCTCAGAAAGCTCCTCTCCGACGCCGGCATCGACTTCGCCCGACGGGCGCCGCGCAATCTGACGCCCGGAACGGTCGCGTTCCTCGCCACCAACCCCGACCTCGACCATGACGACCTCGTCACGCGCGCCTGGGTGAACGACCCCGTCGCCTGGCTCCTCGCCCGCCTCGACGGCTTCCCGCGCTGAAGGCGGTCGCTCGTCTGCGCTCCAACCGAACGTCGCGTCATCCGGCCGTCACATAATGTCGGTACGTCCCGACATATGGATGAACGCGCCGCGATCGAAAGCCTCACTGCCCTCGCCCAGTCGACCCGACTGAGCGTCTTCCGTCATCTCGTTCGCGCCCACCCGGAGCCGGTGGCGGCGGGCGAGCTCGCCCGCATCCTCGGCACGCCGCACAACACGATGTCGACACACCTCGCCGTGCTCGCCCGCGCCGGTCTCGTCGTCCAGAAGCGCGAGAGCCGGTCGATGCTCTACAGCGCCGATCTCGACGGCTTCCGCGCGCTGGTCGCTTTCCTCACCCGGGACTGCTGCTGCGGACGCCCGGAGATTTGCGCGCCGATCCTCGAATCCCTTTCCGCCGAAGCCCTTCCCGGAGCCTGAGCCATGGCCGACCGCCCCTATAACGTTCTCTTCCTCTGCACCGGCAACACCGCCCGTTCGATCCTCGCCGAGAGCATCCTGCGCAAGGACGGCGCGGGCCGCTTCAACGCCTACTCCGCCGGCAGCCACCCCAAGGGCATCGTCAACCCGTTTGCCCTCAAGGTGCTCGCCGCCGCCGATTACCCGAGCGACGGGTTTTCCTCGAAGGCCTGGGACATCTATGCCGCGCCCGGAGCGCCGGCGATGGATTTCGTCTTCACCGTCTGCGACGACGCCGCCGGCGAAACCTGCCCGGTCTGGCCGGGGCAGCCGATGACCGCCCACTGGGGCATCGAGGACCCGGCGAGGGTCGAGGGCACCGACCTCGAAAAGGAAGCCGCCTTCGTCCAGGCCTTTCGCTTCCTCAAGAACCGCATCTTGGTCTTCCTCAATCTGCCGATCGCCTCGATCGACAGCCTCGCCCTCGGCAAGCGGCTCCGCGACATCGGCGAGATGGAAGGCGCAAGCCGCAAGGCTGCGCCCGAAAGCAAGGCGTCGTAGCGCGCATGAACGACGCGACGGTCAGCCGCCGGCTCGTGTCGGAAGCCGTCGGCACCGCCTTCCTGCTCGCGACCGTCGTCGGCTCGGGCATCATGGCCGAGCGGCTCGCCGGCGGGAACGTCGCCATCGCGCTCCTCGGCAACACGATCCCGACCGGCGCGATCCTGGTCGTCCTCATCCTCGT
>JALHRF010000061.1 GCA_022841545.1 Bauldia sp.
ATAGCGGTCCCGTTCGGTGGTGGATGTCGCAGTGCACGTTGTCATCCGCGATGACCGCGTTCCACGAGGCGCGTCGCGGTAGCCCCTTGCATCCAGCCCGGGAGCCGCCTCGCGCGGAGCGTACGGGATACGACCGGCTGGATGCCTATCGTTGGGTGCAGACCGGTCGGCTACTTGCCTGCCAGCGATCGCATATGGACGAGCGCCCCGGTGAGCGCGGAGGCAAGCGTCGAGACGTCTTCGAAAGTGAAGACGAAGTTGGCCCCGAGTTCCATCCAGCGGCGGGTTTCATCGTCGGGGCGGATGACGCCAAGGCACGCCGGAATGTGTCGCTTTCTTGCCGTCGTTATGATCTTGCGGATGCTGTCTGCCACCACCGGGTGCTCGAACTGCCGCAAGACCCCGGCCGAGCCGGACAAATCGGTCGGTCCGATGCAGACGACGTCGATACCTGGGACGGCAAGGATTTCGTCGATGATGGCGACGGCGTCGACGTGTTCGATCTGAGGGATGACGATCACCGAGTCGTTGGCCTCGGCCACATACCGGTCGATGTTGCGACCGTAGTCGGAAGCACGACGCGGACCGAAGCCGCGCGTGCCCACGGGCGGGTACTTGCAAGCCGATACCGCCTGCTTCATTTCCTCGACGCTATTGACCATCGGGATCAGGATGCCATCTGCCCCCATGTCGAGAATCTGCTTGATGCGGACGGCATCGTTCCACGGCACCCGGACGATCGGAACGGTGGGTGATCCGTTGAACGCGATCAGGCAGGTTTGCAGGCCCTCGTTGCCAAACCCCCCGTGCTCCGTATCGATAACCACCCAATCGGCGCCCGCGCCCGCGACGATCTCGGCGACAACCGGATTGGCAACGCTGAGCCAGCCGCCGAACGTCGTCTCACCTGACCGCAAACGCTCCTTGAGAGCGAGACTGCGCGCTGACATCACGATGTCCTTGGTTTGAAGGATGCTGGAATCGTCGACGGGTTCAGGACGTATTCGGCGCCCGGGTGCTCGCCGCGCGCATAGGCGAGAATGGCATCGATGCACTTGGTGACCATGCCGAGTTCGCCGTTGTCGTCCATGCCGGAGGAGTGGGGCAGGAGTGCCACGTTGTCGAGCGCGAGCAAAGGGGAACCGATCGGCGGCTCCTTGGCATAGACATCGAGCCCCGCGCCGGCGATGCGGCGGCTCTTCAGCGCATCATAGAGCGCCTGCTCGTCCACGAGCACGCCACGGGCGGTGTTGATCAGGAACGCGGATGGCTTCATCAGGGCCAACCGCTCGGCGTTCATGAACTTTTCGTTCTCCTTCACATGCGGGATATGGAGGCTGACGAAATCCGCGGTGCGCAACAGGGTCGCGAGATCGACCAGCTCGATCCCGTTGGCCTCGGCATAGGCGCGGTCCGGCACCGGGTCGTAGGCGAGAACCCGCATGTCGAAGCCCCGCGCACAGCGCCTCGCAAGGGCGCGGCCGATGCGGCCCATGCCGATGATGCCGAGCGTCTTCTTCCACAGGCCGGTATGAAAGCCGTTGCCCCATCCACCGGAGACGACGAGGGCGTGCTTGTTCGGGAAATCGGTGGCGATGGCCGCCATCAGCGCGAACGCGCCGTCGGCCACGGATTCGTGGTTGCCGCCGAAAGCCATGGCGACCGGGACACCATGCCGGGTGGCGGCAGCGACGTCGACCTGGTCGTAGCCGACGCCGAAGCGCGCCACGATCTTGAGCTCGGGCGCCGACGCAAACACCTTCTCGGTGTAGGGCTCGCCACCGGCGATCGTCGCGTAGACGCCGGGCAGGAGGTCGATCAGTTCGGCCTCGTTCGGCAGCCGGTCAAGACCGGAATGAACCACCTCGAACCCCGCCTCCCGGAGGCGATCAAAGTACGGTGCCGGCCGGGTCGCCGTTTGATGCACCATCACCAGGACTTTCTTCGACATTTCGCTCTCGATCTCCGCGCAGGCAGTTGGTGTCGTGGCTTGTTTCAGCCGATTCCGATGTCGCGCAGGTAGGCGCGCGTTCGCTTCGCGATCGGCAGCGGCTTGTCGAACGGCGCGGGAAACATGTCCTGCTCGACGATGCCGAAGCCCTCGTAGTCCAGTTCCCTGAGAAGGTCGCGGAAGGCGATGAAGTCGACCATCCCGGCCGCCGGCTCGACGAAGACGTCCATCGCCACGGCCTTGGCAAAGGGGATGCCCTCATCGGCCACCTTCGATCTCAGGCCGCCGTCGACGCTTTTCAGGTGAAGATAGGGGATGCGAGCATGGTGCTTCCGCATGAAAGCGATGACGTCGCCGCCGCAATACGCATGGTGGCCGGTGTCGAGGAGCATCGAGACGAGCTCGGGCTCGGTCGCATCGAGAAGGGCCTCGATCTGGTCCTCATACTCGACATGGGTTTGTGCATGCGGATGGAAGACGAGACTGAGCCCATAGTCCGCCTTCGCGATCTCCGCCGTACGGCGCGTGGTATCGACGAGCCGTCGGAATGCCCGGGGATCGAGGCGCGCCGGCGACAGCTGCTCGCCGGTGAACAGGTTCGTGTACGAGTCGTCGATGAGGACCAGGAACCTGGCGTCCAGAGCTCCGAACAGAGGCCCCCAGCCGCGCAGCTGCCGCTCGATATCCGGCCACGAGCGCTCCGGATTGGCGAGGTCTCCCATCACGAACGACCCGGTGACCTTGAGCCCGCGCCGGTCGAGTTCGGCAGCGAGCACGTCGGGGTCCGACGGCAGGTATCCATACGGTCCGAGCTCGATCCACGCGTACCCCGCTTCCGCGATCTCGTCGAGGAAGCGATGCCAGGGAGTCTGGCGGGGATCGTTCGGGAACCAGACCCCCCACGAGTCCGGGGCGCTGCCGATGGTCACCTTCATGGGATTGGTCGCCTCGCGTGGCCTAGCGTGTGTAGAGCAGATTCGGTAGCCCGTTTGAAAGAACCGGAAAGAAGATGAGCAGGAGCACCACCGCGAACTCGGCGATGAGGAAGGGAAACACTGCCTTGAACATGGTCCATACCGGGATGTCGCCGATACGGCACGCGACGAAGAGGACGACACCGACCGGAGGCGTGATCAGGCTGAGATTGCCGACGAGAAGGACGACCATCGAGAACTGGATCTCGTCGATCTGCATCGCCCGCGCGATCGGCATGAGGATCGGCACGAACAGGAGAATCTGCACTCCCGGATCGATCACCGCGCCTAGGATCAGGAGGGCCAGGGCAACCATCAGCATGAACATGATAGGTTGGCCGTCGAAGACCTCGGCCATGCGGGCGGCGACCTGGCCTATTCCCCCGATCGTGAGGACATAGGACGCGATAGAGACGCACGAAATGATGAGGAAGAGCGTGGCGGTCGTCCGGGCCGTGACGACGAGCGCCGACCAAAGCCCCTTGCCAGTCAGGTTCCGGAAGACGAGGAAGCCGAGGATGATGGCGTAGATGACCGCGATGCCGCCGGCCTCGGTGGCTGTGAAAGCTCCCGTCAGCGTTCCGATGACGATGAAGGCGGGGAGGCTGGCGACCAGGATGCCGTCGCGTGCAAGCGGGATGAATTCGTCCCGGGGTAGCCGGTAGTCGCGCTTGGGAAGCCCGACGCGGAGCCCGTAGACGAAGACCACGATGGCGCAGGCGAGGCCCATCAGGAGGCCGGGGATGATGCCGGCGATGAACAACTTGATGACCGAGACCTGGGCGATTGCGGCGTAGATCACCATGATCACCGATGGCGGGATGATCGGTCCGATCATCGAGGAGGCCACGGTCACGGCCGCCGCGAACTTCTTGGTGTAGCCCTCCTTGGGCATGCCGCGGATGAAAATCTGGCCGAGCGCCGCCGTATCGGCGATCGCCGTGCCGGAGATGCCGGCGAAGAAGATGGAGGCGACGATGTTGGCATAGGCGGTGCCGCCGCGCAGCCTCCCGACCATGGCCATGGAAAGCTTGATCAGGCGGTCGGTCAGCCCACCGCGATTCATCACTTCGCCGGCAAGGATATAGAACGGCGCGGCAAGGAGCACGAAGCTGTCGACCGAGGTGAACATGCGCTGGGGCACGCTCACCAGGTTGAGCCCTCCCGCCTGCATGCCGACAATGCCGGCGAGGCCGAGCGCGAAGGCGATTGGCACTCCGATGACGAGGAGGACCGCGAAGGCGACGCCGAGCCAGATCATGTGTCGGACCGGGCGATATCGGCGACGATCACGTCGCTCGCGAAGGTCGAGGCGGCATAGCCCGGCGGCATCAGCAGCAGCGCGATCGTCTTTAGCAGCATCAGCCCGAAACCGACCGTCACTGCCACATAGGGCCAGAACATCGGAAGGTTCATCGTCGGCGAGACCTGATTCCAGTTGCGGACGGCGACCGGCCAGCCTTGCCAGACGACGACGAAGCAGAACGTTCCGATGCACAACAGCACGACGATGTGCATGGTCCAGCGGAGCCAGACGATCGGCGTCTTCTCGAAGGGGTTGAGCACCATGTGCTCGCCGCGATAGAGGGCGGCGCTGGCGGCGAGGAAGGTGGCCCAGACGATCGAGTAGCGCATCGCCTCCTCGGTCCATCCGATCGGATCGCGAAGTCCGTAGCGGTAGAAGACGCCGAGGAAATTGACGACGACGATGAAGGCGAGCAGGACTGCCGCGATCGCCTCGGTCACCCTTGTCAGGATGACGCAGAACCTGTGAAGGCCGTGCCGCAACGCGTGCATGACGAACGCAATCCTGCCGGTTTTGAGGGAGTCCTGGGGAAGCGGGCAGGCGCCGCGGCGCCCGCCCGCAGTCAGTCAGGCCGCTCAGTTGGTGGCGTACATCTGCTTCCGAGTCTCTTCGACGGCGGCAACAAACGCGTCGACCTTGTCCTGGCCGATGCGCTCGGCGATGAACGCGAGCACCGGCGGCTGCATCGCCTGCTTGAACTGCTCCTTCTCCTCAGCGGTGTTGACGTAGATCTCGACACCGTTTTCCTTGAGGAACTGGATGTCCTGGTTGTAGTTGGCGATGTAGCCGGAGTTGGAGACGGTCGCCCAGACGAACGCGCCGTCCTTGAAGATCTGACGCTGCGGCTCGGTCAGCCCGTTCCAGAATGCGGCGCTGGTGACGACAAGGCCGGGGCTGTAGATGTGCTCATTGATCGACATGTATTTCTGCACTTCCCAGACGCCGAACATGCGGACCGTCGCGACGGCATTCTCCTGACCATCCACCACGCCCTGACGGAGCGCGAGGATCGTTTCATTGAACGCGATCGGCGTCGGCGCGGCGCCGACGGAACGCATGAGCTCCATGAACACCGGGCTCTCCATGGTCCGCATCTTGAGCCCCGCCATGTCTGCCGGAGACTTGATCGGCTTGGCGTTGTTGGTGATGTTACGGAAGCCGCTTTCCGCCGCCCTCAGGATCTTGAGGCCAGTTTCCTTCTCCATCCGGTCCGCTACGTCCTTGAAGAACGGGCTGGTGTTGAAGAAGGTGAGCGCATGGTTGGTTGAAGAGAACAAGTAGGGAATCGCCACGACCTGGATGTCGGGGAAGAAATTGGCGACGGCACCGTCGGCGACGACGGTCATCTGCAGCGTATCGTTCTGGACCTGCTCGAGCAGTTCGCGGTCGCCGCCCAAGGCGCCTCCGTAGAAGACCTCGACAGTCATCTCGCCGCCGCTGCGGAACGCGATGTACTCTGCCATCGCCTTGAAGGCGTAAGTCTGGGGATTGTCTCCCTCAGGTACTGTGGTGCCGATCTTGATGGCGACCTGGGCAAAGGCCGAGGTCGCAAGTCCCAAGCCCAGGCCGACGACGGCCGTGGCAAGCGTTACGCGTCGGATGAACGACATTTCTCTTTCCTCCCTTTTGGCTCTTCCCCGCACGATCCGCTTGCTGACAGGCGGCCTCACGGGCGCGAAACGACGAACACTCACCTCCCAAGGGCGACCGGTCGCCCCGCTTCACCTCCTTGTCCACCCGGCGACGCCGACCTCCCGATCGCGACGGCCGCCTCAAGCGATTCAGGTTCCGGCGATCGCCGGATCCTCATTGAACGCAGGTCGGGTCGTGCTCCGTCGCACGACCAGTCTCGGCAGATAGAGTGCGCGATGCGGAGCTGGCTCGTGCACATCCACCTGTCTCCCGCCACGGATCCGCCGGATCAGCGAGGTGCATCCGGCCAGCGCGATGTCGCGGACCGGCAGGGCGATGGCGGTGAGCGGCGTCGGCCAGCTCCGGTAGAGTGCGGAGTCGCCGTAGGCGACGAAAGACATGTCCTCCGGGATGCGGATGCCGAGATCGGAGAGCGCCTGAAGAATACCGACGGTGATCTGGCTGCCGCCGCTGACGATGGCGGTCGGGCGAAACGTTGCGTAGAGCGCTGTGAGGGCGGCTCGCGCAAAATCCACCCTGGGCGAGCCGAGCGCGATCAGTTCGGGGCGAACGTGCAAGCCTGCCCTGGCGTGCGCAGACCGGTATCCATCGAGGCGGGCCTGGCCGGTGCTCAGTTGATCGCTGGCACCGACATACGCGATCCGCTGATGGCCGCCGTCGATCAGGTGCTTGGTCGCCTCGTACACGCCGCGCTCGTCGTCGATGGCGAACCAATCGCTGTCGATACTCGAAACGTGACGGATCACCTGGGTCGAGGGAAGGCGATCCAGAAGCGCCAGGGAAGCGGGAAGCGGCTTTGCCGTGGGGACGATGACGGTGCCGGCCACCTGCGCACCGACCATTGCCCGCAGATGCTCACTCTCCGCGTCGGGATCGTCCTCGGTGATCGAAAGAACGAGTTGGAAGCCGCTCTCGCGGCAGACCTCCGCCACCGCGCGGGCAAGCGTCGCGTAGAAGTCATTCTGGATGTCGGGCACTGCAAGACCGATCACGGTGCTTGATTCGCCGCGCATCAGTCGGGCAGCGGAGTGGACCACATAGCCCATTTCGCGGGCGGCATCGCGCACCCGCAACCGGGTCTGTTCACTGATCCGGGGATTGTCTCTCAGCGCCCGCGCCACCGTTGACGCCGAGACGCCGACCACCCGCGCCACATCCTTCGTCGTCACCATTCCCAGCGACGCTGTGGGGCGCCCCGTCATCGCAGCCCCGGCGTAATCGGGCCGCTGGATATCGCATGTCGGAGTTTTCTCAATGCGCCACACTCCTCCGCTTCGATGGTACAGGAAGAACAGTTCGCCGTCCATGCACACGTATGCGCATTTTTGCGTCAAATCCCGGTGCAGTCGCCCGGATATAGAGGGAAGCGATTGCGCACACGAGCGCTTGGAAGCCTGGTTTGCTTGAGGGCCGCTCAACCTTTCAGAGTATGAACTGCCGCAGTTTCGCGGCGTTACGGCACCAATCGTGCTACCGGAGCGGTCCGTCAGATGTCGCTGGCGGAGGGTGGGTGGGACTACCCAGGAACATGGGTGACTCCCCAAATAAGGTGTCCTTCCCACCGGGTCCGCACGAGGTCCGCAAGCCTGGGTCCGCCGCAAGTCCGGGCAGTGGATATTTTGTCCAACTGTTTGATTTTGTTGGTGGGTGTAACAGGGCTCGAACCTGTGACCCGCTGATTAAGAGTCAGCTGCTCTACCAACTGAGCTATACACCCGAAAGCCGGCTGGCGGCCCTTTTAGAAGGCGGCGCGCCCGATGTCCAGCACTCCGTACACATCGACAGATAGGGCGAGGACTTACGCTTTTGTAGAACGGAATATCTCGATATGGGCGCCCTTGACGGCGATCTTGCCGTCCTTCGCCAGCGCGCGGAGCTGCTTGTTGACCGCCTCGCGGCTCGCGCCGAGCATCTGGGCGAGCGTCCCTTGCGTCAGCTCCATGTCGACGATCGAGACGTCGTCCTCGACCCGGCCATGAATCACGGCGAGGTGACGGAGGAGCACGATCAGCCGATGCCGGAGGTCGTGGAAGATCGCCTGGTCGACCTGGTCATTCGCCGCACGGAGGCGCTCGCACAGCATCAGGATGATCGAACGGGCGAGCTTCGGCGAATTGTCGAGGAGCGACATGAACGGCTCGCGCGGGATGAAGATCAGCTTCACGTCGGTGAGCGCGGCCGCGCCGGCGCTCCTCGGCAGGCCGTCGAGGAGACCCATCTCGCCGATGACTTCGCCATCCTCCAGCAGGTTGATGGTGGCCTCGCGCGTATCCTCCGCGGTGAGGTAGATGCGGATGATGCCGGAGACGATGATGTAGAGCCCGTCCGACTCGTCGCCCTGCTCGAACAGCCCATGCCCCGTCGCGAGCGAAGACTCCCGTGCGATCCCCGAAAGCCGGCGGAGATCGTCCGGGTCGAGCCCGCTGAACAGCATCGTCTTGCCGATCACCGCCGTAAGATCGGGTCCTGCCACCTGAAACGGATCCTTCCCTGGCCGCCTCTCACGCAAGGCGCGCGACAACCCCCAAATTTCAGTTACCACCTCCTTTTGCCAAACGCGACCCCTTTGCGAAAAGTGCGTGTCGCGGCATAGCCTTGGCCTATGATCTCCCGTGGCGTTTCCCGCTCCATTGCGATCGTCGGCTGCGGCATAGCAGGGATGGCGGCGGCGCTGTTCCTCACGCGCCTCGGCCATCGCGTCGAACTGGTCGAGCGGTTCGACGCGCCGCGGCCGGTCGGCGCCGGCCTTCTTCTGCAGCCGCTCGGTCTCGCGGTCCTCGATCGACTGGGCGTCGGCCTCCGCATCCGCAGCGCCGGCGCGCGGATCGATCGGCTCCATGGCCTGACCCATCCCGGCGGCCGGCGCATTCTCGACGTGGGCTACGACGAGATCGCCCCCGGCCTCTCGGGCCTCGGCATCCACCGGGCCAGCCTGTTCGGCGCGCTCCATGCCGCGGTCGAGGCCGAGGGGATCGCCGTCGCCACGGCGACCGGCATCGTCGACATCGACCGCGCCGCCGACCGCCGACCGCTTCTCGTCGAAGCCGCCGGGCGGCGGCACGGCCCATTCGACCTGGTGGTCGACGCCTCGGGCGCGAAGTCGGTCCTGCGCCCGCATGCTGGAGGGACAACCCGGCCGGTCCGCCCGTTCCGTTTCGGGGCGCTGTGGACGACGGTGCCGGTGGCGGGCACCGGCTTCGACACCGCCGCGCTTGCCCAGCGCTACATCGCCGCGCGGCAGATGGCGGGCGTCATGCCGGTGGGCGGGGCTCCCGGCGCCTCCGGCCCCCACGCCGCATTCTTCTGGAGCATCCCGTCGGACCGCGTCGACGCGTGGCGTGCGGCGGGCCTCGCGCGATGGAAGGATCAGGTCGCCGCCGTCTGGCCGGAAGCCGCCAACCTCATCGCCGGCATCGACGACCCGGACCGGCTGACGCCGGCCTTCTATCTCCACGCCACGGTGCGCCATCCGGTGGCGGAGCGGCTGGCGCTGATCGGCGACGCCGCCCATGCCACCAGCCCGCAGCTCGGTCAGGGGGCGAACATGGGGCTGATCGATGCGGCGGCGCTCGCCGATGCGATCGCCGGCCATGCCGACCTCGCGACCGGGCTCGCGGCCTACGCCGCGGCGCGGCAAAGGCACGTCCGCTTCTACCAGGCGGCAAGCTGGTGGCTGACGCCGATGTTCCAGTCCGGGAGCCGGCTGCCGGCGCTGATCCGCGACATCGGCTTCCCGCTGGCTCACGCCGTTCCCTATGCCCGACGCGACATGGCCTTCGGCTTCGCCGGCTTGAAGGCGTCGGCCTTCGGCCGGATTCCGCCGCCGCCGCAGCGATAGCCCGGGCGTAATCCACAGCCGTCATCGATCCATCACATGACCGTAATTGCGAGGTCATCGGCGGGGCCTATCCGCGGCTGTCTCCTTCCGCGAATTACAGGGATTCCCGCCATGACCATCGTCCGCACCGGCGCTGCCGCGAGCGCTGCTCTTCTCGCCATCGCTGCCGCCGCACCCGCCCATGCCGCCGAAATGTTCAATCGCATCGCCACGTTCCACGTGGTCGACAATCTTCCCGCCGATGCCGATCCCGAGGGCGAGACGGTCGCCGAAATCGTCACCGCCACGCCGGACGGCATGACGCTGGTCTACACCGACGCGCTCGGAAAGCGGATCGGCTTCATCGACATTGCCGATCCGAAGGCGCCAAAAGCGGCCGGGGTTACCCCCCTCGACGGCCAACCGACCTCGGTGGTCGTCGCCGGCGGCAACGCCCTCGTCGGCGTCGTCACGTCGGAGTCGTATGAAAAGCCAACCGGCCACGTCGCAGTGGTCAACGTTGCCACCAAGGCGGTGGTCGCGACCTGCGATCTCGGCGGCCAGCCCGACTCGGTGGCCAAGAGCGCCGACGGGGCGTTTCTCGCAGTCGTCATCGAGAACGAGCGCAACGAGGAGATCAACGACGGCGCCATCCCGCAGCTCCCGCCCGGCAATCTGACCATCTTCCCGCTCGCCGACGGCAATCCCGATTGCGCGGCCAAGGTGGTGGTCGACCTGACCGACCTCGCCGAAGTCGTGCCGGAAGACCCGGAACCGGAGTTCGTCGACATCAACGGCCTGAATGAGGCCGTCGTCACGTTCCAGGAGAACAACCATATCGCCATCGTCGACCTCGCCACCGGCAAGGTTACCGCCCACTTCTCCGCCGGCACGGTCGACCTCGCCGGCATCGATACCGAGAAGAATGCGATCATCGATCTCTCCGGCTCGATGACCGCCGTCCCGCGCGAGCCCGACAG
Organism: Bauldia sp.; assembly: GCA_022841545.1. Taxonomy (GTDB): domain Bacteria; phylum Pseudomonadota; class Alphaproteobacteria; order Rhizobiales; family Kaistiaceae; genus Bauldia. The sequence continues at coordinate 10,682 of JALHRF010000061.1, forward strand.
CGTTCAGTGGATCGACGATGGCCGCTTCGTCACCGCCGACGAGGGCGACTGGAAGGGCGGCACGCGCGGCTTCACTGTCTTCAACAAAGACGGCTCGGTCGACTTCGCGAGCGGCACGGATCTCGAGTACCTGACCGTCCGCCTCGGCCACTATCCCGAGTTCCGCAACAAGAAGGGCAACGAGGCCGAGGGCGCCGAGGTTGCGACCTTCGGCGAAGAGCGCCTGATCTTCGTCGGCTCCGAGCGCGCTTCGCTGGTCGCTGTCTACAAGGATGAGGGCGCCGGCAATCCGCCGACGTTCCTCCAGTCGCTCCCCGGCGGCATCGGGCCTGAGGGCCTGCTCGCCATCCCGGAGCGCAACCTGTTCGTCTCTGCGAGCGAGAACGATCTCCGCGCCGACGGCCTGATCGGCTCGCTGGTGACGGTCTACGAGCGGAGTGACGCCCCGGCGGCCTATCCGACGCTGGTCTCGGCCGACGACGCATCGGGCAAGCCGATCCCGTGGGCGGCGATCTCGGGCGCAGTCGCCGACGCTACGACGCCGGGCAAGCTCTACGCCGTCACCGACAGCGCGTTCGACGAGGCCTACATCCTGACCATCGACGCCACCAAAACGCCTGCCGTGATCACCGACCGCACCACCGTGACCAGGGACGGCGCGCCGGCCGAACGCCTCGACCTCGAGGGTATCGCGCTCGCCAATGGCGGCGGCTTCTGGCTCGCCTCGGAGGGCAACCCCGAGCGCGAGGAGAACAAGACCTGGTCGACGCTGGTCAAGGTCGATGCGAATGGCGCCATCGTCGAGGACGTGGCGCTGCCGGAATCGCTCCAGAAGGTCGCCTCGCGCTTCGGCTTCGAGGGCGTGACGGTCACCGGCTCGGGCGCCGACGAGACGGTCTGGCTAGCCGTGCAGCGCGAATGGAAGGACGACCCCAAGGGTAAGGTCAAGATCCTGGCCTACCGTCCGGCCGACAAGCACTGGGGCGTGGTGCACTACCCGCTCGACCCGGCCGGCAAGGGCTGGATCGGCCTCTCCGAGATCACCTCGGTCGGCGACGGCTTCGTCGTCATCGAGCGCGACAACCAGGTCGGCCGCGACGCAAAGGTCAAGAAGCTGACCCACGTGTCGGTCAAGGACGTCACGCCGGCCGAACTCGGCGTCTCGGAAATCCCGGTGCTGACCAAGACCGACCTCCGCGACCTCCTTCCCGACCTCGCGGCGCCGGGCGGCTTCATCCTCGACAAGGTCGAGAGCTTCGCGGTCGACACGGACGGCAACGCCTTCGTCATCACCGACAATGACGGCGTCGACGATCACTCCGGCGAGACGCAGTTCCTGCCGCTCGGCAAGCTCGACATGCCGATGTGACTGCGGCGATCGACCCGAACCGCACCGAGGGCGGCCGAAAGGCCGCCCTTCATGCTTTCAGGTCTGCGCCTGCCGGGCCATCATCTCGCGGCCCACAGTCAGGTTCGCCGTCGACCACGTCGCGACGCCGGTTCCGGCAAAGTCCCGGTCGTGGGTCCAGATGTCGTCGCCGGTGCTCCAGGCGAGAGCCAGGAGGTGCGCATCGCTGGTCGATCCATTCCGACTCGGAACCGCGTCCCTCAAAGCAGCCTCACAATGAGGAAGCTGAGGCGCCAGGCCCGCAAGCGGCACCACGAACATGGCCTCCGCGATTCGGTCGAGCACGGAAAGCATGGCGGGCTGCTTGAGCCCAAGTTCGATGCGCCGGGCGGCGTCGGCGACGGCTCGCTCCGTCGTGATCATCGCTACCGATCTCGAGGCGCATCAGAACCGCGGACGTCCTGCCACGCACTGCGGCGACGAGGATCGCGGCGTCGACAACGATCGTCGACGACGGAGGCTTCATCTCGTTCTTGATGCCAGGAGGTCTTTGACAGCCTCTTCGGACCAGTTGACGGGATCCACTTCACCGAACTCCGCGAGGGCGGCATCGTCCTCGTTGGGGTCACGCTGCTTCGCGAGCGCCTCCGCCTCTTCCAGCACCGCCGCAAGCCGCTCTCGATCGGCGGCTTTCACCGGGATGAGCAGGCCCACTGTCCTGTCGCCGGACTTCACCGCGGTCGGTCCCGGCAGCGCGCCGATCTTCTCGGCGGACAGCTTCCGCAAGTCACGGATGCTGACGTGGGTCATGGCACGTTACGCATACCCGCATGTAAATGACCGCGAGGTTCGGGCGGGTCATGGGCGGACCGCCCGGACGCGACGGCCGTGAACTACTGATCCGGAGCGGCGTCGAGCACACGGGCCCGTGGAGTTGCGGCCAGTCCTGGAGAATTGGCTGGTGTCGACCACACCCGCGTCTCGAGGAAATCCCGAAATGACTCTGCCTGGGCCACCGTTGGGAAGTCCAGTTGAAGGACGAGAAAGGTCGGATCGTCGTGCAGAAGGTGGATACGATGAGCGGTCACGCCGGCCTCCGCGCGCTTGGCGGCGAACCGGTCGAACGCCGCCTTCCACGTCGGGAAATCGGTGATGGCGTGCTCGATGTGCAGCGTTGCCATGGGCGATCCTCCGGCAAGTAGTCGGGGCGGCGCAGCGCCGCCCCCAGCCGCCCTACCCCGCCTTGAGGGCCTCGGGCTTCGACTTGCCGCGGCGGGTGACGAGCTTGTTCAGCGCCGAGACATAGGCCTTGGCCGAGGCGACCATGGTGTCGGTGTCGGCGCCGCGGCCGGTGACGATCTTGTCGCCCTCGCCGAGCCGGACCGAGACGTCGGCCTGGGCGTCTGACTCCTCCGTCACCGCGGCAACCTGGTAGAGCTGCAGCGTCGCCTCGTGCGGCACGATCGACTTGATCGCCTTGAACATGGCGTCGACCGGACCGTCGCCGGTCGCCTCCCTGGTCTGGTGGGCGCCGTCGATGTCGAGGGTGACGATCGCCTTCTGCGGGCCGCCGGTGCCGGCGATGACGGTGAGCGCGACGAGCCGGATGGTCTCGCTCTGCTGGGTCATCTCGTCCTCGACCAGCGCCGCGATGTCCTCGTCGAAGACGTGCTTCTTGCGGTCGGCGAGGTCCTTGAAACGGCGGAAGGCGTCCTGCAACGCATTGTCGCCGAGCTCGAAGCCGAGCGCGATCAGCTTCTCGCGGAAGGCATGCCGGCCCGAATGCTTGCCCATGACCAGCGAGGTCGACTTCACTCCGACGTCCTCGGGGCGCATGATCTCGTAGGTCTGGGCGTTCTTCAGCACGCCGTCCTGGTGGATGCCGGACTCGTGGGCAAAGGCGTTCTTGCCGACGATCGCCTTGTTGTACTGGACCGGGAAGGCGGAGACCGCCGCCACCAGCTTCGAAGCGCGCATCAGGAGCGTGGCGTCGATGTCCGTATAGAAGGGCAGGATGTCGGCGCGGGTCTTGATCGCCATCACCACTTCTTCCAGCGCCGCATTGCCGGCGCGCTCGCCGAGGCCGTTGATCGTGCACTCGATCTGGCGCGCGCCACCGGTGACGCCGCCGAGCGAGTTGGCCACCGCCAGCCCGAGATCGTCGTGGCAATGGGTCGAGAACACCACCGTATCCGCGTTGGGCACCCGCTCGACGAGCATCCGGATCAGCTCGCGGAACTCGTCCGGCGTCGCGTAGCCGACCGTGTCGGGGATGTTGATGGTGGTCGCGCCGCACTTGATCGCTGTCTCCACCACCCGGCAGAGGAAATCATGCTCGGTGCGGGTCGCATCCATCGGCGACCACTCGACGTCGTCGGTGTAGTTGCGGGCGCGCGTCACGGAGCTGACCACCCGCTCGTGGACCTGGTCCTTGTCGAGCTGGAGCTGGAACTCGCGGTGCAGCGGCGAGGTGCCGATGAAGGTGTGGATGCGCCGGCGCTCGGCGTGCTGCAGCGCCTCGGCGGCGCGGTCGATGTCGGCATTGCCGGCGCGGGCGAGGCCGCAGACCACGGCGCGCTTGACGCGCTTGGCGATCTCGGAGACGGCCTCGAAGTCGCCGTTGGAGGCGATCGGGAACCCGGCCTCGATGATGTCGACGCCCATCTCGTCGAGGAGTTCCGCCACCTGCAGCTTCTGCTCGAGCGTCATCGAGGCGCCGGGCGACTGCTCGCCGTCGCGGAGCGTGGTGTCGAAGATGACGACGCGGTCTCGCTTGGCGGGCGTCGCGGTCTCGGTATTCATGTCTGCAGTCCTTCTCGAATTGTTGCCCGCCGGTCGAATGCGCGGGCGGCGCCTGGGATCGTCTCGCTTTCCGTCCCCTGAGAGCCCGCCCGATCAGGGCAGCCGACGCTCAGGGGCGTCTAAGCGCGAGGGTAAGCCCGAGAAGGAGCGCCGAGCCGGGCAGAGTCCGCCGGCCGCCGGCCGAGGCCGCCGCCGTGAGGACATCGAGATCGAACGCGATCATGCCGGCTCCGAACCATGCGCCGGACCCGAACCGCTCGGTTCGAGGCCCGCGTATGGCACGGTTCTAGCCAAACCGCCGTTCCTTGAGCAAGTCCAATTCGCAACCGCGGCGAATTTCCTTCCGCCTTCCCGCCCGGCGATCGTCCGACACCAAACGCACAGGAATGCAGCGAACGCGCCGAGAATTCGTGCGACAGGCGCCGGGGCCGATCGCTTTCGCCAATAATTTCAATGCGATTTCCCATGGCACATGCATTGCATGCGGAATTGCATGCAATTTCGTGCGACGCCAGGCCGGGAGCGAAAGGGAATGGACAGTGCCCTGATCGAAGGCAGGAACATCGGCAAGGTCTACGGCACCGCGACCGGGCCGCTGGTCGCGCTGACCGACGTGTCCTTCACCATCGCGGAGGGCGAGTTCGTCTCGCTGGTCGGACCGAGCGGCTGCGGCAAGTCGACCCTCCTGTCGATCCTCGGTGGCCTCGAGGAGCGGACGGAGGGGTCGCTGGAGATGGCGGACGAGGATCTCGTCCGCCCCCGCACCGACATCGGCATGATGTTCCAGACCTCGGTGCTGTTCCCGTGGCGCACCGTCCGGCAGAACGTGCGGCTGCCGGGCATCATCCTCCGCCTCGACCCGAAGGAGCAGGCGCGGCGCTGCGACGAGCTGATCGAGATGGTCGGGCTCGACGGCTTCGGCGACCGCTACCCGAACGAGCTGTCCGGCGGCATGCGCCAGCGCGTGGCGCTGGCGCGCCTCCTCGCCCATGGCCCGCGCGTGCTGCTCATGGACGAGCCCTTCGGCGCGCTCGACGAGTTCACCCGTGAGGCGATGAATGTCGAACTCCTCCGCATCTGGGAGCGGACCGGCAAGACCGTCGTCTTCGTCACCCACAATATCGGCGAGTCGGTGTTTCTCTCCGACCGGGTCTTCGTCATGACCCCGCGCCCCGGCCGGCTCGCCGGCATCGTCGAGATCGACTTGCCGCGGCCCCGCACCACCGAGATCATGCGCGACCCGCGCTACGCCGAGATCGTGTTCGAGATCCGCCGCATGCTCGGCGTCGACCACTAGATCGCGGCCCGAGCGGAAAGGAAGGAAGCCGTCGTGACCCTCGCCCTCGATGCCGATGCCCCGACCGTCGATCCCGTCGCCACGCGAAGCTCGGTCGAGCATTTCCTCGCGACCGAGAAGGCGCGCCAGACGCGGAAGCGCATCGTCAACCGCCTGCTCGCCGCCGGCTTCGGCATCTTCGTTCTGCTCATCTGGTGGGGCGCGACGGAGTTCGGCTTCGTCCACGCCCTGATCGTCCCCTCCCCGGTCGACACGTTCTTCGCCTTCGGCCGCGTGATGAGCGCCGACTACTTCATCCCCAACGCCTGGGTGACGCTCCAGGAGATCTTCTGGGGCTTCGCCATCGGCCTTGCGAGCGGCGTCGTGCTCGGCGTCGGCGTCGCGATGTTCGAGCCGGTGCGGGCCACGATCTATCCCTATCTCGTCGCGATCCAGGCGCCGCCCAAGATCGTGCTGGCGCCGATCTTCATCACCTGGTTCGGCTTCGACCAGGCCTCGAAGATCGCGATCGCCGTGGTGATGAGCTTCTTCCCGATGTTTCTCAACACGCTGACCGGGCTGACCTCGGTCGACCCCAACGCCGTCAAGCTGATGCGTTCGCTGACTGCCGGACGCTGGAAGACGTTCCGCTACCTCCTCCTGCCGAACGCGCTGCCGATCATGATGGCCGGCGTGAAGCTCTGCTGGACGCTCGCCGTGCTCGGCGTGATCGTCGGCGAGTTCGTCGGCGCCTCGGAGGGCATCGGCTACCTGATCTACGCGATGAACTTCCAGCTCGATATCGCGGGGGTCTTCGCGCTCATCATCCTCCTCTCGGTGTTCACGCTGATCGTCTACCAACTGATCGAATGGGCCGAGTCGAAGGTGGTCTTCTGGAAGCAGCTCTGACGCAGGAAGGCGCCGCACCAAGACCGGCGCCGATCAAACAGGACCAGGGTGGAAACGCGGGCCGGCTCGCCGGCGCAAGCGACGGGACGCTTTGTTCCCATCATCGGAGAAACCAAAACGATGTCCACAACCTTCGCCAGGCTGAAGCCGCCGCTCCGCGCGGCGGTTCTCGGCACCGCCCTCCTCGCCGCCCTTTCCGGCCCGTCCTTCGCCGACATGATCAAGTTCGACGGCGTCACCGCGCAGGGCGGTCCGACGGCGCAGATGTTCCCGGTCTTCATCGCCCAGGAGATGGGCTTCTATGCCGATGAAGGCCTCGACGTGACCCTGAACTATTCCAAGGGCTCGTCCGACGCCGCGCGCCAGCTCGCCGCCGGCAATGTCGACTGGGGCATCTTCTCGTCGGCCGCCACCATGCAGACCGTGCAGCGCGGCTTCCCGCTCAAGGCGATCATGCAGATCTACTATCCCGACACCTTCGACATCGTCGTGCCGGCCGACAGCCCGGTGCAGACGATGGCCGACATGAAGGGCAAGACCATCGGCCTCTCCGACCTCGCCGGCGGCGAGGTGCCGATGACCCGCGCCTCGATCGTCTCGACCGGGCTCAAGGAAGGCGCCGAGGTCAAGCTGGTGGTCGCCGGCGAGGGCGACCCCACCACCGTCCGCTCCTTCAACGAGGATCGCATCCAGGCTTATGCCGGCGCCAAGCGCGACATCCTCCTGATCCCCGCCCAGGGCCTGCCGGTCCGCTCGATCACGCCCGAGATCATCGCCGCCTTCCCCGGCGACGCGCTCTCGGTCCGCCTCGACACCTTCGAGGAGGACCCGGAGCTCCTGGCGAAATTCGTCCGCGCCACGCTCAAGGGCTGGGCCTGGGGCATGGCCAACCCGGACAAGGCCTTCGAGCTCCTCAAGACCAAGTACGCCGCCGCCTCGCTCGGCGACAACCCGGTGGCGAAGGACTTCTGGAAGCTGGTGCAGACCTACTACACCGCGCCGGACAGCGTCACCATGCACGGCACCTTCCTGCCGGCGGCCTGGACCACCTACATGGAATTCCTGCAGCTCGGCGAGGGCGAGCAGCAGGCGCTCGCCGGCCCGATCGACCTCTCGACCGTGCTCACCGACGAGATCGTCATCAAGGCCTGGGACGGCCTCGACATCGAGTCGGTGAAGGGGCTCTGAGCCTGATCGGCTGCCTCCCCTAGGCAGTCTCCTGCGACTGACCGGCGGCGGCGCTCTGCGCCGGCGCCGGGTCCTCGCGGAGCCCCGGCGACACCTGCCCCACCGAGGAGCGGACCAGTTGCAGGTGCCGGCGCATCAGCGCCGCGGCGCCCTCGCCGTCGCCGCGGAAGATCGCCTGCAGGATCGCGTCGTGCTCGGCGAGCGACTTCGCCAGGCGGCCGAGCCCCTCGAACTGGAGCTTGCGGAACGGGGCAAGGCGGTTGCGGACCCCCAGCGTCACCTCGACCAGATACTGGTTGTGCGAGGCGCGGTAGATGGCGTCGTGGAAGTCGAGGTTGCGCGCATAGTAGGTCTCGACATCGCCGATGCGCGCCGCCTCGGCGCAGGATTCATGGCGGGCGAGGAGTTCCTTCCGCTCCGCCGCGTTGATATGGGAGGCGGCGTAGCGGGCGCAGAGCGCCTCCATTTCCGCCATCACCGTGAACATGTCGTTGAGCTTTTCGGGCGTGAAGTGCGGCACCACCGCGCCGCGATGCGGCCGCGCCTCCGCGAAGCCGATCGCCTCGAGCTGACGGATCGCCTCGCGCACCGGGGTCCGCGATACCTGGAACCGTTCGGCGATCGTCGTTTCGTCGAGCGCGACCCCGGGGCCGAGCTCGCCGCGCACGATCGCGTCCGCGAGGCTCGCCCGGATTCGCTCGGCCTGCGTGGGCTTTCGAGCCAGCGCTGTCGCGTCCTTCGCCATGGCCTCGCGAGACCCGTCCTTTCCGCCGTCAGTTGAAGGCGAAGGCGGCGAACAGCACCGCCAGCGTCGCCGAGGCGCCCGCGGCCGGTCCGAGCTTGGCCAGCCGGGCGCCGAGCGCGACGTTGCCGGTCCTGCGGATCTCGGCATAGGTCATGTGGATCGCGCCGCTCGCCAGCGTGAGCGTCACCACGAACACGAACTTGACCCAGAACAGCGTCGGCAGGCTGCCGAGGCCGTTCCACTTGCTCCAGACCAGGATCAGACCGGTCACCCAGAGCACCACCAGCCCGATCGCCGAGACATGGGCGAGCAGCGGCCCGAGGCTGCGGACGGTCTTGGCCTGCTCCGGCGGCATGCTGATGGCGCGGCGCATGATGATGCCGCTGGCGAACCCGCCCGCCGCACCGAGCATCAGACCGAAGAAGTGCAGGAACAGAATGAACGCGTTCATGGCCGATAGCCCCGATGTCGCATCGCCGTGGTCGATCACCCTAGCATGAGTCGAGCCGGTGCGGCGCGCCCCACGCCATCACGCGTCGAGCGTGCCCCGCGCCACCACCACGGCCTCGCCGCCGATCCGGCCCTCGGCCACCACGCCGCCATCCATGTCCATCTCGAGCTCGATCAGGCTCGGCCGCCCCATCTCGAAGCCCTGCTCGATGACATAGCGATGCCTCCCGCCCGGCGGCTGGTCGAACCTGGCGATCACCCCGGCGAGCGCCGCGACCGCGCTGCCGGTGGCCGGATCCTCGGTGATCCCCAGTTCCGGCGCGAACATTCGCGCGTGGAAATGCCGGCCCGATTCGGTGACCTCGCGGCAATAGAGATAGGCGGCGGCGCCCTTGAAGGCAGGCTGCCAGGCGGCGTGGTTGGCCTTGGCCCTGGCGATCGCGCCGAGGTCGCGCACCGGCACGAAGGCATAGGGAACCCCGGCCTCGAAGATCGAGGCATGATGGTTCTCGAAGCCGATCTCGGCAGGGATCAGGTTGAGGGCCGCGGCCAGCGCGTCCCTGCTTGGGGCCTCCCCGGCCTCCTCCGGTAGTCTCGGCAGGTCGAAGACCGCGTGCCCGACGCTGTCCGAGCGGAGGCTCACGCCACAGCGGACCGGCCCGACCGTCTCCTCGAGCACCAGCACCATCTCGCCATTGCCGAGGCCGGAGGCCGCCCGCTCCAGCCCGAGCAGCACCGCGGTGCCGACGGTCGGATGGCCGGCGAAGGGAAGTTCCCGCGCCGGCGTGAAGATGCGGAGCGCGGCGCTGTGCACCGGCCCCGCCGCCGGCAGGACGAACACCGTCTCGGACAGGTTGAACTCCCGCGCGACCGCCTGCATCCGGGCGTCGTCGAGGCCGTCGCAATCGAGGACGACGGCGAGCGGATTGCCGGCGAGCCGCCGGTCGGTGAAGACATCGAGGATGGCGTAGCGGCGGGACATGTCTGTTTGCGGGAATCCGGGCGCAAGTGGAAATGCTGAGTGGACCGCATCCCCCGTCGGGTCAAGCGCAGTCGACTGAAATAGGCCGTTCAGTCTCTGTTCATCATGTCGCCGCCATTCTCTCCGCCAGAGGCAGGGAACGGGACGACCTGCCGGATCATTTCAAGCTGCGTACCCGCTTGGAGACTGCCATGAACCGTATCGCGACCGCCTTGCTCGCCGCCGTCATCGGCGCCGCGCCCATACTCGCGACTGCCACCGCCGCCTCGGCCGACTCCTACAGGAACGGCAAGCGCATCCACAACCCGCACTACAACAACAACGCGCGCTACAACAACACCCCGAACTGGGCCGGCGTCGGCGCCGGCTTCGCCGCGGGCGCAGCGCTCGGGGTCGGCGCAGGTCTCCTCATCAACCGGCCCCCGCCGGCGGTCTACTATGCACCGCCTCCGCCGCCGGTGGTCTACTATCCCGCGCCCCGCGCCTATTATCCGCCGCCGCCCCCGCCGGTCTATTACGACCGCGGCTGGACCGAGGCGCATATCGAATGGTGCCTGGACCGCTACCGCTCGTACAACCCGGCGACCAACACCTTCACCGGCTACGACGGCTACCAGCACGTCTGCCGCGGCCCATACTGAGCTCGGGCGGCGACGAACACGGACCTGACGGCTGGTTCAGCCGCCAGCGTCAGGCCAGCTTCCGCCGGAGATACGCCGCCGGTCGGCCGTCGATTGCGGCCAGGCCGAGGCCGATCACCGCCATGCCGATGAAGTGGATCGGCGCCAGCCGCTCGCCGAGGAACAGCGCGCCGAGGATGATGGCCGACACCGGCACCAGGAACGTGACCAGCATCAGGTTCACCGCCCCGGCGGTGGCGAGGATGCGGTAGTAGATGATGTAGGCGAAGGCGGTCGACCCCGCCGCGAGCCCGAGAAGGGCACCCCAAACCGGCAGGGCGGGCATCGGCAGCGTCCACGGCGCGTCGAAGGCGAGCGTGAGCGGCACCATCATGACCGCCGCCGCGGTGAACTGGCCCGTCGCCGCGACCATCGGCACGAGGCCGGCGCGGGAGAACCGGCGTCCGAAAATCGGCGAAAACGCGTAGAAGACCGAGGCGAGAAGCAGCGCCAGATCGGCGAGAAGATGCTCCGTGGCGCCCTCCAGCGCATCGGGGCCGATCATCACGGCGACGCCGAGGAAACCCAGCACGACGCCGCCGAGGCGGCCGGGCGTCATCTTCTCGTCGGTGGTCATCACGTTGGCGAGAATCACGGCGAAGATCGGCGTCGTGGCGTTGAGGATGGCGGCGAAGCCGCTCGGCACATGCGCTTGCGCCCAGGAGATCAGGCTGAAGGGGACGACGTTGTTGGCGAGGCCCATGACGAAGAAGGCCCCCCAGGCCGCCGCCGTCGTCGGCATGCGATGGCCGGAGAGGCGCACGATGAGATAGAGGATCGCCGCCCCGAGCGTCACCCGGAAGGCGACGATGAAGAGCGGCGGCAGGGTCTGTACGGCGACGCCTATGTAGAAATACGAACCGCCCCACAGCGTCGCGAGGAGGACGAGCAGCGCCCATTCGGTCCCGGTCATGCTCTTGTGGATGGCGGCCGGCGGCATGGAGGCCTTCGGGAGCGGGCGGAGCGGCCACTTTAGGGACGGTCCCCTCGGTGCGCATTCCGAATCTTGCAAGGGTCGGCACCGACCTGCGCCCCCTCCCCCGCCGGCATGCCTGGGCGCCGCTGCCAAGGTCACGATTTCTTTGGCTCACATTCGCCATTTTGCTACGGTGTCCTCCCCAGGCTCCCGAGGAGGCACACGTCAGTCGGATGACCATCCAGGTCGCGGTCGAACCCGTTTCACGGAATGAAGCCGGCCTCGCCGCCGTGCTGCCGATCCTTGCCGAGCGTTTCGGCCCGCGCTTCGTCCGCTCCGAGGCGGTGCGGCGCCAGCACGCGCATACCCTCACCTGGCTCGCCAACCAGCCGCCCGACGGCGTCGTCTTCGCCGAATCCACCGCCGACGTTGTCGACGTGGTCAAGGCCTGCGCGGCCCACGGCGTGCCGGTGATCCCCTTCGGCGTCGGCTCCTCGCTCGAGGGCCACACCAACGCGCCCGGCGGCGGCATCTCGGTCGATCTCCTGCGCATGAACCGGGTGCTTCACGTCCATCCCGAGGATCTCGACTGCGTGGTCGAGCCCGGCGTCACCCGCCAGATGCTCAACGAGCACCTCCGCGACACCGGCCTGTTCTTCCCGATCGATCCGGGCGCGGAAGCCTCGCTCGGCGGGATGGCCGCGACCCGCGCCTCGGGCACCAATGCGGTCCGCTACGGGACGATGCGCGACAACGTCCTCAACCTCACCGCCGTCATGCCCGACGGCAGCGTCGTCAAGACCGGCCACCGGGCGAAGAAGTCGTCCGCCGGCTACGATCTCACCCGGCTCCTGATCGGCTCGGAGGGCACGCTCGGCGTCATCACCGGACTCACCCTCAAGCTCTACGGCATCCCCGAGGCCATCGCCGGCGGGGTCTGCCCCTTTCCGAGCGTCGAGGCCGCCTGCAACGCCGTCATCCTCACCATCCAGAGCGGCATCCCCGTGGCGCGGATCGAACTCCTCGACGCCCTCCAGGTGAAGGCCTGCAACGCCTACTCGAAGCTGTCGCTGCCCGAGACCCCGACCCTCTTCCTCGAGTTCCATGGCACGCCCGCCTCGGTCAAGGAACAGTCGGAGCAGTTCGGCGCGATCGCCGCCGAGTTCGGGGCCGGCGAATTCCTCTGGGAGACGACGCCGGAGGCCCGCAACAAGCTCTGGAAGGCGCGGCACGACGTCTACTGGGCCTGCATGGGGCTGCGCCCCGGCGCGAAGGTCGTGGCGACCGACGTGTGCGTGCCGATCTCGCGGCTCGCCGAGTGCGTCGGCGAAACCGCCGCCGACATCGAGCGGGAGCGGCTGGTCGGGCCGATCGTCGGCCATGTCGGGGACGGCAATTTCCACGTCACGATGCTGGTCGACCTCGAGGATGCCGACGAGGTGCTCCGCGCCGAGGCCTTTGTCGGCCGGCTCAACCTCCGCGCCATCGCCATGGACGGCACCTGCACCGGCGAGCATGGCGTCGGCCAGGGCAAGATGAAGTACCTCGCCGCCGAGCACGGGAAGGGGCTCGACGTGATGCGGTCGATCAAGCGCGCGATCGATCCCGGGAACATCATGAATCCGGGCAAGATCGTAGCCGTCACCTGAACCGGGGGCGACAAAGAGGAGTAGGACCCTGAACCGCCTCTACCTGATCATCGGCGGCCTTGTGTCGGTCGCGCTGTTCGCGGCGCTGATTGCGCCGTGGTTCATCAACTGGGACGACTACAAGACCAATTTCGAGGCCGAAGCCACCCGCGTTCTCGGCCAGCCGGTGCGCGTGAACGGCACGGCCGATGCGAGCATCCTGCCCTCTCCCTCGCTCACCTTCACCGATGTCGAGGTCGGCGAGACCGAGGGCCAGCCGATGATGTCGGTCAAGCGCTTCTCGGTCACCATCGAGCTGATGCCGCTGATCCAGGGCGAGATCCGCGTCATCGCGATGAAGCTCGAGGAGCCGGTTGTGCGGGTCGCGGTCGACGACGCGGGCCGGGTGGACTGGACGATACGGGGCGAGGCCTCGCGCGATCTCAACCCGGACAACGTGGTTCTCGGCGGCGTCGAGATTTCCAACGGCACGCTGGTCTATGACGATGCGCGAAGCGGCGCCTCCGTCACCATCACCGACATCGCCGCCACCGTCGAGGCCCGCTCGCTGGCCGGACCCTGGCGGGTCGAGGGCAGCTACACCACCGACGGGGCTCCGGCCCAGTTCCAGATGTCCACGGGCCGCCGCCTCGAGGACGGCTCGCTCCGCGTCAAGGCCGACGTCACCCCCGGCCAGTGGCCGATCGCCATCGGCGCCGACGGCGTCGTCACCCAGGGCGAAGGCGGCCCGTCCTATGCGGGGACCTACAATCTCACGCAGGTTCTCCCCGCCGCGACGGAAGGCGAGGAAGGGCGCGGCGACGTCACCGGCTGGCGGAGCGAGGGCAGCTTCAAGCTCACCCGCGACCAGCTTGTGGTCGACAAGGCGGTGCTCTCCGAGGGGCCGCTCGACCGGCCGTCCAGCCTTGCCGGATCGATGACGCTGACGCTCGGCCCCGCGTCGCGCTTCTTCGCGACCGTCCAGGCCCGCCAGCTCGACCTCGACCGCTCGCTGGGCGAGGGGCCGAAAAAGCCGATCGAGATGGCGACCGCGGCGGACGAGTTCGTCAAGTGGCTCCGCGGCATCCCGGTGCCGGGCATCGCCGGCACGGTCCGCTTCAACGTCCCTGCGATCGTGGTCGGCGGCGCGGTGATCCAGGACGTGAGCTTCGCGGCGAGCCCCGCCGACAACGGCTGGTATATCGAGGGGCTCCGGGCCAGGCTGCCCGGCGCGTCGACCTTCGCCGCCGACGGCAACCTCCTGACGGGCGAGACGGTGAGCTTTGGCGGCAAGGTCCAGCTTGCGGTGAACCAGCCGGCAACCTTTGCCTCGTGGTGGCGGGGCAAGAGCGAGGCCGGCACCGGGCGCCTGCTCTCGCCCTTCGACCTGACGTCGGAAAAGGCGACGGTGACCCTCGACGGGCTCCGGGTCGAGAAGATGACGGCTCGGATCGGCGACGCGACGATCACGGGCGGCTTCTCGTGGACGGACGCCGCCGGCGGCGCACGCACGCTCGGCGCCGACCTCGAGGCCGACCGGCTCGATTTCGTGCAGGTCCGCGCCCTTGCCGACCTCCTGGGCGGGCGCGATCTCAGCGACGCCAGCTCGCTCGCCGACTCCTACACGATCAAGCTCGCCGCCGACGAACTGATCTTCGAGGGCACCCGCATGCTCGGCGTCGAGGCCGACGCCGGCTTTGCCGAAGGCAGCCTGGCCGTCAACGTCATCAGGATCGCCGACATCGGCGGCGCCAGCGTCGAGATCAAGAAAGGCACGATCTCCGACATCCTCTCGCGCCCGGTCGGTTCGATCCGCGCCGACGTCTCCGCCCCGACGCTCGACGGACTCACAAATCTCGCGACCCGCCTGTTTCCCGATGCCGACGCGATCGACTGGTTCCGCCGGTCGGCGCCTTTCCTCGCCCCGGTATCGCTGACGGTCGAGGTCAATTCCCAGCCCGTCGACAACCGGACGGAGTCGACGCTCAAAATCTCCGGCAGCCTCGCCGCGACGAAGGGCGAGCTGTCGCTCGGTCTCAAGGGCCCTCCTTCCGAATGGCGAAGCGGCGATGTGGAACTGGCAGCCACTCTGACATCGCACGACGCCGTCGGACTGGCGCGGCAGATGGGGCCGGTCGCCGGCGACGTTCCGATCGAGGGCGGGGCCCGCTTCGACCTGAAGGCCTCGGGCTCGCCCACCGGCGGCGTCGCGACCACCCTCGGCATCAAGTTCGGCGGGCTCAATGTCGCCGCCGGCGGAACGGCGACGCTTCCTGCAGATGGCCCGCCGTCTTTCGCGGGGACGGTCGAGCTCAGCGAGCAGGACATCGCCCCGGCGCTTCGACTTCTGAATGTTCAGGTCCCCGGTGTCGGCGAATTCTTCCCCGTCACGGTCAAGGCCGACATTGCGGCCACCGGCCAGGCCGGGCAGGTGAACTGGACCAACGCGGCGTTCGCCGACCGCACCG
The DNA here is from genome assembly GCA_022841545.1 of Bauldia sp. GTDB lineage: Bacteria > Pseudomonadota > Alphaproteobacteria > Rhizobiales > Kaistiaceae > Bauldia. The sequence goes on from JALHRF010000061.1 coordinate 26,074, forward strand.
TCAGCGGCAGCCTGCGCCTCACCGCAGGCCCTGACGGCGGCCTCCGCCTCGATACGGGCAGCCTCGACATCGACCAGGTCGACCTCGGCTGGATCGCATCGCTCGGCCTCGGTTCGGCGCCGATGCCGACCGGCGTCCCCGAGGAGCCATGGCCGACCGAGCCGTTCGGGGACGTGGCGCTCCGGGCGCTGAACGCCAAGATCGACATCGCAACCGAGCGCCTGATCGTCAGCGATACGCTCCAGGTGCGCAACGGCAAGCTCGGCCTCGGGCTCGCCAGGGACCGGGTCGACTTCGACGTCAAGTCGGGAGACGCCCTCGGCGGCACCGTGGCCGGCGGCTTCTCGGTCCGCAACGTCGGCGGCAATGCCAGCCTGACCGGCAATCTCAGCCTGATCGGCGGCGCGCTCGACTCGGTGGTGTGGCAGCGCGCCGGCCGCGCCGTCGCCAACGGCACGCTGGACCTTTCGACCAATTTCGAGGCGACCGGGCGCTCGCCGGCCGGGATGATCGCGTCGCTGACCGGCGGCGGCACGCTCGCCATCCACGAGGGCGAGGCGCGCTACCTCAATCCCAAGGCCGGCGTGCTGGTCATCCGCGATTCCGATCTTGGCCAGGAGTTCACCGAGGACGCGCTCCGCGACCTGTTCGGCAGCTATATCGACAACGGCAGTCTCACCTTCCCCGAGGTCGAGGCGCCCTTCGCCATCGCCGCCGGCACGGTGCGGTTCCAGAACATCATCGTCGACGCGGCCGAAACCCGCGCCTCGGGCAGCGCCGCCATCGACCTCAACACCATGACGGTCGAGAGCGACTTCAGCCTTACGCTCGATTCCGGCGACGACAGGTTCGGCGGCGACATCCCGCCCCAGGTCGGCATCGTTTTCCGCGGTCCGCTGGGCGCGCCGGAGCGCATTGTCGACGTGCTCCAGTTCAACTCCTACCTCAACATCCGCAAGGAGGCCCGGCTCCAGGAGATTCTCGCGCTCGAAGAGCAGGCCAGGCTCGAGAACGCCTACTTCAATCGGGTCAAGCGCAAGCTTCTCGAGGATGAGGAGCGGGCCGCCCGCCTCGCCGAGGAGGCGCGGCAGGCGCGGGTCACATCCGCCGCCAATCTCGAGGCGCTGCATGCGATGCGCGAGGTTGCGGCGGCGAAGAAGGCCGAGGATGAGCTGATCGCGTGGTGGGCGGTGGCCGAGAAGGACGCCGCCGAGAAGGACGCGGCAGAAGCCGCGGCCGACGAGGCGGCCGACGCGGCCCGCGCCGC
>JALHRF010000062.1 GCA_022841545.1 Bauldia sp.
GATCGCGGCGAGGTCGCCCGCGGCGCTCGCCGCGAGGAGCTCCACGAGGTCGCCCTCGAGCCGCATCATCAGCACCTGGGTCTCCGGATCGCCGAAGCGCACGTTGTACTCGATCAGCTTCGGCCCATCGGCGGTGAGCATCAGCCCGGCATAGAGCACGCCGCGGAACGGCGCGCCGCGGGCCCGCATTTCGGCAAGCGTCGGTTCGATGATCTCGGCCATGGTGCGGGCGACCAGCGCCGGCGTCATCGCAGGCGCGGGAGAATAGGCGCCCATGCCGCCGGTGTTCGGCCCCGTGTCGCCATCGTGCGCGCGCTTGTGGTCCTGGGCGGTGGCGAGCGGCAGCGCCGTGGTCCCGTCGGTGAGGACGAAGAAGCTCGCCTCCTCGCCTTCAAGGAAATCCTCGACGACGACCGAAGCGCCGGCCGCCCCATGCAGCCCGGCGAAGCAGTCCTCGATCGCCGCCACGGCTTCCGCCACGGTCATCGCCACGGTGACGCCCTTGCCCGCCGCGAGCCCATCAGCCTTCACCACCATCGGCGCACCCCGCGCCACGGCGTGTGCGGCCGCCGCCACGGCGTCGTCGAACCGCGCCCACACCGCCGTGGGGATGCCCGCCTCCGCGCACAGCGCCTTGGTGTAGCCCTTCGATCCCTCGAGCCGCGCCGCCTCCTTCGACGGACCGAACACGGCGATGCCCGCGGCCCTGAGATCGTCTGCGATGCCGGCGACCAGCGGCCCCTCCGGGCCGACGACGACGAGGTCGATGTCCGTATCGCGGCAGAACGCCGCCACCGCCTGATGATCGGCGATGTCGAGCGAAACGAGCTCGGCGCATTCGGCGATGCCGGGATTGCCCGGCGCGGCATAGAGCTTCCTGAGCCCCGGCGACTGCGCCAGCTTCCACGCCAGCGCATGCTCGCGCCCGCCCGAACCGATGAGGAGAATGGTCTTCATGTCGTCTCGCCGCCACCCGAATTGCGTCCGGCGCTACCAAGTTGCGGCCGGGCTGTCCATCGGTCCCGGCGGGTGACGCCAAGCCCGCACTCTGCGATTGTGCTCCGGGCCGGGAGGGCAGTGTTCGGGCAAGGACTCGGGCAATATAGTCCGTGATCTGGTTGCATAGTCCGTGATCTGGCTGCGGACGGCTGATATCCCGTGGGCGTGACCGGGAGCCATCATCATTTCAAGCACCCGATCAAGCCAGGCAGAGTCACCATCCCGCACCCCAGGACGGACTTGCATCCCAAGACGGTCAGGTCGATCTATCGTCAGGCAGGTTTGGTGGAGAGCAAGCGATGAAGACCCGCGGTTACGTCGCACTCATACACAAGGACGCCGGCACGAGCTTCGGTGTCAGCTTCCCCGATTTCCCCGGCTGCATCTCCGCCGGCGACACGATGCGCGAAGCGCTCATCAACGCTGCGGAGGCGTTGGCTGGCCATATCGACCTCATGCACGCCGACGGCGACCGGATTCCCGTTCCTCGAACCGAGGACGTCATTCGCGCGGACCCCGGACTGCGCGAGGACCTGGAGGGCGCGACCCTGAGAATCATCGAACCCGCCAACCTGCCGACCCAGGCCGCCTGAGGCGGCCGGCAACGATCACCCGCCCGCGCACCAGGTCGTGATCCACCCGACGTTGCACATCCAGGTGAAGGCCGCGGCCCAGCCCTGCGCGAACGTGGCGAGGAACGCCAGCAGCGCGGCGACGCCGAGCACGATCGCCCAGACCTTCTGCGCCGCCGAAAGGACCAGGGTCTGGCCGACGGCGATCGGCTGCCCGTGAATGGTAAGGCCCTTGTCGACATCGATGCCGAGCATGCCGAGCTCCTCCCGGACGACACCGCGGATGTCGTCAGCCCAATCCTCGGCCGGCCCCTCGCCACCGCGCGCCTTGTCGTCCGCCATCGTTCCGCTCCTTTCCCAAAAGCCCGAAGGCCGCTTCATTCTCGCCGCCCTTCGCGCTACTTACCCCCGGAATGCGCCCGCCGCCCAATCCTTCGACCGCCGTCCCCGACGCGCCCCGCGGCAACTGGGTCGACCGCCTCCTGCCGGAGGCGTGGAAGCCCTATGCGCGGATGGCGCGGCTCGACCGGCCGATCGGCTGGTGGCTGCTCCTCCTGCCCTGCTGGTGGTCGGCCGCGCTCGCCGCCGGCGCCCTCGGCCAGCCCTGGCCGGACCCGTGGCATCTCGTCCTGTTCCTGGTTGGCGCGGTCGCCATGCGCGGCGCGGGCTGCACCTATAACGACATCGTCGACCGCGACATCGATGCGCAGGTCGCCCGCACGCGGTTGCGGCCGATCCCGAGCGGCCAGGTCAGCGTCCGCAACGCAAAGATTTTCCTCCTCGCCCAGGCGCTGGTCGGGCTGCTCGTGCTCGTCCAGTTCAACCGCTTCGCCATCCTCCTCGGCATCGCCTCGCTCGCGACCGTCGCGATCTATCCCTTCCTCAAGCGCGTCACCGACTGGCCGCAGCTCGGCCTCGGCCTTTCGTTCTCGTGGGGTGCGCTGATGGGCTGGGCGGCGGCGACGGGCAGCCTCGGGCTCGCGCCGGTGCTCCTCTATCTCGGCGGCGTCGCCTGGACGGTCGGCTACGACACGATCTACGCCCACCAGGACAAGGAGGACGACGCCATGGTCGGCGTCCGCTCCACCGCCCGCCTGTTCGGCGCCCGGACGAAACCGTATCTCGCCGGCTTCTATCTCCTTGCCACGCTCCTCTTCGCCGCCGCCTTTGCCGCCGCCGGCGCCGGGCCCCTCGCCTTCGCCGGCCTCGCGCTCGCCTCGGCCCACCTCGCCTGGCAGGTGGCGACGCTCCGCAGCGACGACGCGGACAACTGCCTCCGCCTCTTCCGCTCGAACCGCGACTACGGGCTGATCCTCTTCGCAGGTCTCGTCGCCGACGCGTGGGTGATCGCGGCCTAGGCTGCCGCGTCGAGGTCCCGCCCCGGCGCGTCCCCGGCGAGCGTCAGGATCGCATCGCGGACGATCGCGAGTGCCGGGTCGTCGGGCGCGTTGCGTCGGCTTATCAGCCCGAGGCGAAGCGCGAGCGGCGGGGCGAGCGGCCGGAAGGCGAGGCCTTCCACGGGCTCGTCCTTCGTGAGCGTCGCCTCCGGCACCAGCGCCACGCCCAGCCTTGCCGCCACCACCTGCCGGATCGCATCGAGGCTGTCGATCTCCATCGCCGGCCGCATCTCGACGCCGCCGGCGCGAAGCCAGTCGCGGGTGATCTGCGCGAGGTTGGACTGCTGCGGCAGCGTGATCAGCGGCAGCCCCTCGATATCGGCCGGCGTTATCGCCTCCGGCGAGTCCACGTCGCGCGCCGGCAGGATCGCCACGAGGTTCATGTCGCGGATGTGGGTCGTCTCGAACGGACCGCCGCCCGCCGGCAGGCCGGTAAAGCCGAGGTCGATCAGGTTACGATCGAGGCGCTCGACGATCTCCGGCGTATTGCCGGTGCTCACCACCAGCTCGATCGCCGGATGATCGCGCCGCAGCCGCTGCAGTACCGGCAGGAGGAAGTAGCGGAGCGCCGCGTTGCCAACGCCGATCCGCACGTGGCCGAGGCTTCCGTCCCGGTGCCGCCGGACCACCGTGAGCGCCCGGCGCGTCGTCTCGAAGATGGCGCGGGCATGGTCGGCGAGCTCACGGCCGGCCGAGGTCGGCGTCGCCTGCCGCCCGGCCCGGCGGAGGAGCGGCGTGCCGAGACGCTGCTCGAGCTCGCGGATCTGGAGGCTCACCGCCGGCTGGGTCAGGTTGAGGTGCCTGGCCGCCGCCGAGATGCTGCCGAGCTCGACGACCTCGACGAGCGCCTGCAGTTGATCGAGGTTGAGATTGCGCATGATGGCCGCTCGTCGTCGCGAGGACTCGGAGCAAGGCGGATAGGGCCCCGCAACGCTCGCGGCTGTGACGTCGTTCACATCCGCCCGCAGCGCCGTTGCCGCCGGAGATGGCGGAATCGCGGGGCTCTCGGGGGATCCGAAAGCAGCGCTTATGGCTCCCATGAGCACACCCAATTGGACCGCCGCGGTCGTGGTTGCGATATCGCGGCAACCCGGTCGGAGGCCCTCCTCCCGACCACATCCCCTTCAGAGAAAGACACCGTCGTGAACTCGCTCTCCTGGATTCCCGGCCGCGCACTCGCCGGCCACCTCGTCCCGTTCTCCGGCCAGGCGCGCCACGCGCGTCGCACGGCTCGCGTCCTCCGCAACCTCGATGACCGCATGCTCGCCGACATCGGCGTCCGTCGAGACCAGATCGAGGCGATCTCCCGCGCCTCGGTGTTCCGCCACGGCTGAAGCCGTTTCCGTCCGGACGGACTGGCGCACCGGTCCCCCAGACGGCGCGCCGCGGCGCCTCGCGCGCCGCGGCGCAACCCCTGCCGCTTTCGTCCCCCCGCGGCGCGCGCCTGGACGACGACACAGGAACACGACGATGAGTGCCTCAAACCGCGATCAACCCGTCATACGCCGCGCCCGCATCGCCGATCGCGACCGTCTCCGCCGCATGCAGGCGCATTCGCTCCGCGTGCTCGGCCGCGGCGACTATACCGATGCCGAGATCGAGACGTTCCTCGCCAATGCAGCGACGATGGACGACTTCCTCCTCCACGAAGGGACCTACTCCCTGATCGAGATCGACGGCTGCCTCGCCGCCAGCGGCGGCTGGAGCCGCCGGCTGCCCCACCTCGGCGGCGCGCACCCGCTCGGGCATGCGCACGATGCGCCGCTGGTCTCCTGGATCCGCAGCGTCTTCGTCGACCCGCGCTACGCGCGGCGCGGACTGGCGCGGCGGCTGATGCAGCTTGCCGAGCGCGAGGCGACCGCTGCCGGCTGTCGTGAGTTCCAGCTCGCCGCGACGATCACCGGCATCCCGTTCTACCGCGCGCTCGGCTACACGGAGGGCAGCCACGCCGATGTCGCGCTTCCCGGCGGGCTGCGCTTCAGGCTGGTGACCATGCGCAAGATGCTAGAACCGAAATTCGGCGGCGTCACCCGCGCCGCGTGAGGCGGTCTGCAATCCGGTTGACATCGCCTCGGGAAAGCTCCCCACTTGGGAACCGTTCGAAGTGGGGGCAGACTCGTGTCCGAGCGTCAGACTGCGGGGACCGGGAAAGGACAGCAGGCTGCGATAGGCGGGGCGCTCGACCGCCGCGCTTTCCTCGTCTCCGGCGCCTTCGCCCTCACCGCTCTGGCCGGTACGCGGTGGCTCGTCGCCACCGCCGCGGCGGCCCCGGCGGACACGGACGCATTCCGCACCCTCAGCGCCTTCCTCACCGGAGCGCCCGGCCTCGACGCCGAGATCGCGGCGCGCGCCTTCGGCCAGCTCACCGAACTCGACGCGAGCTTCCCCGAAAAGGCCGGCGTCCTCGCCTCCGCGGTCGCGACCTCCGACGCGCCCTCGATGGACGATTTCCTCGCCCATCCCGCCTCGAGCGACCTCGCCCTCCGCACCACCGCCGTCACCGTCGTCTCGGCCTGGTATCTCGGCTACACCGGCACGCCCATCGCGCTCCGCGCCGAGGACGATACCGGCTTCGTCACCTTCACCGGCGCGCTCCAGTTCGAGCCGACGATGGACGCCACCCTCCGCCCGACCTATGCCCGCGCCGGCCTCAACTACTGGGTCGAGCCGCCGCCTTTCGTCACCCCGCCGCCGATGCCCGAGGGCATCAGGTCATGGGGCCGCGCATCGCCGCAAGGCGTCGGCGCGATCCCGCAGGCGCCGGCCACCATGCCGGAGGACCCACCCGCCGAGCCGCCGGCGACGGAACCGTAAACGATGGAGACGCAGTTCGACGCCGACGTGATCGTGGTGGGCTCGGGCGCGCTCGGCGCCAATGCCGCCTACGAGCTGGCGCGGCAGGGCAAGTCGGTGATCATCCTCGAGGCCGGCGTCCGCATCCCGCGCTGGAAGATCGTGGCGAACTATCGCAACTCGTCGAAGAAGGGGAACTACAACGCCCCCTATCCCAACGAGGCCTGGGCCCACACCTCCTACGACGAGGCCTATATCGACAACACCGGCAGCTTCGATTTCCGGCCCGGCATGCTGAAGCTCGTCGGCGGCACGACGTGGCACTGGGCGGCGGCCGCCTGGCGCTACATCCCCAACGACATGAAGCTCCGCTCGACTTATGGCGTCGGGCGCGACTGGCCGATCGACTATGACGACCTCGAGCCGTGGTACGGCCGCGCCGAGGTCGCCCTCGGCGTCGCCGGCACCGGCGAGGAGGACCAGCGCGGCCAGGGCGGGGAACCCTACCCGCCGCGCTCGACGCCTTACCCGCTCGAGCCGGAGGGCAAGACGTATCTCTTCCAGCGCCTCCAGACCCGGCTCCGCGAGATGGGCTACAACTTCATCCACGAGCCGAACGCCCGCGTCACCGCGCCCTATGACGGCCGCCCGGCCTGCGCCGGCAACAACAACTGCATGCCCGTCTGCCCGATCGGGGCGATGTATTCGGGCAACGTCCATGTCGAGCATGCCGAGAAGGCGGGCGCGGAGCTCCGCACCGACGCCACGGCCTACCGGCTGGAAAAGGGCGAGGCCGGCCGCATCGCCGCCGTCCACTACCGCAGCTCCACAGGCGAGGACGTGCGCCTCACCGCCCGCTACTTCGTCGTCGCCTGCCATGGGCTGGAGACGCCGAAGCTGCTCCTCATGTCCGAGGTCGCCAATTCCTCCGACCAGGTCGGCCGGAACCTGATGGACCACTCCGGCATCGGCCTCCAGTTCCTCGCCGACGAGCCCCTGTGGCAGGGCCGCGGCCAGATCCAGCAGGGCGGCATCTTCAACTGGCGCGACGGGCCGTTCCGCGCCCGGCATGCCGCGATCAAGCACGCGCCGAGCAACTACGTCCCCAACACCGCCGTCGCGCAGCGCCTGCTCGCGGCCGGCGTCATGGGCTCGGAACTGGACCGCCGCCTCCGCGACGAGGCCTCGCGCTGGGTCGACATCTCGACCGTATTCGAGATGCTGCCCTCCCCGGACAACCGCGTGCAGCCGAACCCCGACCGGCAGGATGCGCTCGGCATCCCGATGCTCAAGGTCCACTACGAGATCGACGACTACGTCAAGGCGGCGCGCCCCGTCGCCATGAACGACTTCCGCAATTTCGTCCGCGGCATGGGCGGCGAGGTGGTGGTCGACGACACCGGCTGGCAAAACCGCGACCACCTGATGGGCAGCGTCATCATGGGCGCCGACCCGGCCGACTCGGTGGTCGACGGCGACTGCCGCACCTTCGACCACCCCAACCTCTTCCTCGCCACCACCGGCGTCGTCCCCGCCTCCGGCGTGATCAACCCGACGCTGACCGGCGTCGCCCTGTCGATCCGCATGGCCGACACCATCGCGCGGGAGGTCTGAGGTGCGCCGCCTCGCCTTCGCGCTCGCCGCCGTCGTGATCAGCGCCCCTGCCCTGGCGCAGGCGCCCGACCCGGCGCTGGTCGAGCGTGGCGCCTATGTCGCCCGCGCCGGCGACTGCACCGCCTGCCACACCGCGCCCGCGGCGGGCAGCGCGCCGTTCGCCGGCGGCTACGACATCCCCTCGCCGATGGGGCCGATCGTCTCCTCCAACATCACGCCGTCGAAGACCCATGGGATCGGCAACTACACGCTCGACGATTTCACCCGCGCCGTCCGCGAAGGCATCGCGGCCAACGGCACGCACCTCTACCCGGCGATGCCCTACACCGCCTATGCCGGCGTCTCGGACGAGGATATCGCCGCCCTCTACGCGTATTTCATGCTGAGCGTCGAGCCGGTCGATACGTCGCCACCGAAAACCGAGCTTCCCTTCCCCTTCGACTACCGCGCGTTGATGATCGGCTGGAACCTCCTGTACGGCGGCCATGGCTTCACGCCCTCGCCCGGTGCCGGCGGACAGGTCCAACGCGGCCAGTATCTGGTCGAGACCCTCGGCCATTGCAGCACCTGCCACAGCCCGCGGAACCTGCTCATGGGCGAGGAGCGGTCGCGGTTCCTCGGCGGCGGCACGGTCGGCGGCTGGATCGCGCCCAACATCACCTCGGACCCGGTCGCGGGGATCGGCGGCTGGAGCGAGGACGAGATCGTTGCCTTCCTCCGCGACGGCGACGTGCCTGGCAGGGGCGTCGCCGGCGGCCAGATGGCGGAGGCGGTGGAGCATTCGCTCCGCCACCTCACCGACGACGACCTCCGCGCCATCGCCGCCTACCTGAAGACCGTGCCGCCGGTCGCCGATCCCGGCCTGACCCGCCCGGCCTATGGCTGGTCCGAGGCGCGGCCCATCGCCGTCACAACCTTCGAGCCCGGCAACGGCCCGATGCAGGCCGACCTCGCCGACGCCACCACGCTTGACGGCGCCATCCTCTTCAACGCCGCCTGCGCCACCTGCCACGGCATCGATGGCGCCGGCACCCCCGACGGCACCTTCCCCTCGCTGACGGCGAACGCCACCGTGGGCGCCTCCAGTCCGGCCAACCTCGTCCTCACCATCGCCTCCGGGGTCGACCGCGAAGGTGCGGACGGCCACGCCTTCATGCAGACCTTCGGCGCGGAACTGACCGATGCGCAGATCGCCGCCGTCGCGACCTACGTCACGTCGCGCTTCGGCAACCCCGACATCAGCGTCGACGAACCAACCGTCGCGCTGCTCCGCGCCGGCGGCCCACCGCCCTGGATCCTCGGCGCCGCCCCCTGGCTCGTCGCCATCGCCGGCGGGATCGTGGCGCTGATCGTCGTCGGGCTCGTCTCGCTCCTGTTCTTCCGCCGGAGCCGGCGATACCAGCCGGCATAGCCACGGGACCGAAGCCGCCCCCCTCTTCCTCAGCCCTGTCGCTTGCGCCGCGTGGTCCTTGGGAGAAGAGACCGATGCCCAGTCTTCGCCGCCGGCATGCGGCGGTGGTGGTCAGGTCTGCCAGCCGCCCCAGACGATGATGCCCATGCCGACCAGGACCACGGCGACGCCGGCGATGTCCCAGCCGGTCGGGGCCTCGCCGTCGACCCACCACAGCCACACCAGCGCGGCTGCAACGTAGACGCCGCCATAGGCGGCATAGACGCGGCCCGACGCCGTCGGGTGGAGGGTCAGGAGCCAGGCGAAGAGGGCGAGGCAAACCGCCGCGGGCAGGAGCAGCCACGCGGAGCCGTCCTTCCGGAGCCACAGGTATGGCAGGTAGCAGCCGACGATCTCGGCGATGGCGGTGACCAGGAACAGGCCGAGAGTCTTCGCAACTATCACGGGACGTCTCCAGGCGCACCGGGCGTGGACGCCAGCGGCGGCGGCGCAAGTCTGCAAATCGCGGGGGCCGGCCGGGTTGGGGAGGCGGACCGCTAGCCGCTGCGTGCGCCCTCCGGGATCGGAAAGGGTCGGCCCTCGAAAACCGTGCCCCAGATGGGGATGTCCTTCAGCGTCGTCGGATCGACCGCCGTCGGGTCCGCTTCCAGCACCGTGAAGTTGGCGATCTTGCCGGGCGCTATGCTGCCGATCCAGTCCTCCTGGCGCCAGGAATAGGCCGCCTCGATGGTGATCGCGCGGAGCGCCGCCTCGACGCTGATCCGCTGCTCCGGCGCCGCGACGCGGCCCGACGGCGTGATCCGGTTGACCCCGCACCACGCCAGATAGAGCGGGGCGCTCGGCGCCATCGGCAGATCCGAGTGATAGGACAGCGGCGTGCCGGCAGCGAGCACCGAGTTCGCCCGCACCATGGTGTCGGCGCGCGCCGGGCCGAGGCCGAACTCGCCGTACTTGTCGGCGAAGCCCACCGTGTAATACGGGTTGGCGCTGACCAGGGCGCCAAGGCGGGCGATGCGCCCGACCTGCTCCTCGGTCGAGTTGGCGAAGTGGACGATGACCGAGCGGTGATCGGCCCGCGGCTGCTCCACCATCAGCTTCTCGAGGATGCCGAGCACGACGTCGAGGCCGAGGTCGCCATTGACGTGGGTGTGGATCTGGTAGCCGGCATTCCAGTAGAGCCTGGCGCGCTTCTCCAGTTCGTCCGGCTCGAGAATCCACTCGCCGTGATGGCCGTCGAGGTAGCCGTCCTTCATCTGCATCAGCTGCGAGATGATCGCCCCGTCGGCGAAGAGCTTCACCTGGCCGGGAAAGAACATCAGCTTCTTTCCCGGACCGGCGGGCGCGACGGCGATCTGCTCCGCCGTCGCGTCGAGGGCCTTGTCGAGGCCGACGCGGTCGACGATGCCGCGGCCGTCGGCGAGGAACGTGCTGTACATCGGCGTGTCGGGGGCGCCCAGAATCTGCTCGTAGAGCGCCCACATGTCCGGGGTGTAGAGCGCGCCGGGCTCGTTGTAGGCGGTGACGCCGTTAAGGTGCTCGTAGGCGACCATCTGCTTCAGTCCGAAGGCGAGCCGCTCGGGCGTCGCCAGCACCTTCAACATCGGTCCCATCATCAGGTTGAGGCCGCCCTCCCAGAAGTGACCTTCGGCCCAGTTCGACTGCTCGCTCGGCTGCCCCTTCCCTTGCGTCATCGCCTCGGTCAGGCCGAGCGCCGCCAGGCCGGGGGTATTGAGAAAGAACTCATGGCAGGAGCGATGCCAGACCGCGATCGGCCGCGTCGTGCTGATCGCGTCGAGGCTGGTGCGATCGAGCTTGCCGTGCCAGAGCGGGTGGTAGCCCCAGGTCAGCAGCCAGTCGGCCGGCGCCGTCAATTTGGCCTCCGCCTCCCGCAACCGCGCCTGATAGTCCTCGGGACTGGCGGCGGCCTTGTAAGTGACTCCGGGCAGCACCCAGTCCTCGTTGGCGATCACTGCCACGGCGAGCGTCAGCGCGCCGAGGACGGGATGCAGGTGCTGGTCGATGAAGCCGGGCAGGACCACCTTGCCGTCGAAGGTCGAGTCGATCCGGTAGGGCGTGTCGCCGAGGGCGGCCTTGACCTGGTCGAGGCTTCCCGCCGCCACGATCCGCTTGCCGGAGACGGCGACGGCCGTCGCGGTCGGATTGTCGGCCTCCATGGTGAGGATCTTGGCGGCCGTGTAGATCGCGACGACGTCCGGCGACAGGCCGTCGGCAACAGTCTCGTTCAACGTCCCGTCAGCCAGCGCGGCGCCGGGGCCGACCGCCTCCGCGATGAACGGGCCGGCGGCAAGCGCGCCGGCGCCATGCAGGAACTGCCGCCGCGACGGATAGGAGAGCCGGCGAAAGGCGGCGGCAAACGCCGGGCTGCACACGATGCACATCTGCGTCCCCTCTGTTCGGCGGATCCGCCACCGTTATTCTATCCCGTGGAGGCCCGGGGGCAAAGTCGGCCGCCGCTGCAGCGACTCCTCGCCGACGGGATTAAGCACTTGTAATGTTCCGTTGCCTCGCTGCGGGCTAGATTGCGGCTATATCCGTCATCTCGCAGGACCGTGGCCCGGAGTGCCGTATGAAAGAGGAACATCGCCGCATGACGTCCACCGCCCGTTTGTTCGCCTTCGTCCTGGCGGTCCCCCTGATGCTGTCGGTTGCGGCGGCGGAAGTCCCGAAATTCGCGAAGAACGCCACCAGTTTCACCCTCGGCAACGGGCTGGAGGTGGTGGTCATCCCAGATCATCGCGCGCCCATCGTCACCCACATGGTCTGGTACAAGGCGGGCGCCGCCGACGAACGGCCTGGGGAATCGGGCATCGCCCATTTCCTCGAGCACTTGATGTTCAAGGGGACGAAGGACCACCCCGAGGGCGAGTTCTCGAAGGTGGTCACCTCGGTCGGCGGCAACGAGAACGCCTTCACCAGCGACGACGTCACCGCCTATCACCAGGATGTCGCGAAACAGCACCTCGCCACGATGATGGCGTTCGAGGCCGACCGCATGGCCAACCTCGTCCTCGACGAGGCGGCGGTGGCGACGGAACGCGAGGTCATCCTCGAGGAACGTAGTTCGCGGATCGACAGCGACCCGCGCGCGCAGCTCGGCGAGGCGGTGCGGGCGGCGCTCTACCAGAACAGCCGCTACGGCATCCCGACCATCGGCTGGGCGCATGAGATGGCGGAACTCGACCTCGACGACGCGCTCTCCTGGTACAACCGCTACTACACCCCCAACAACGCGGTGCTGATCGTCGCGGGCGACGTCACCGAGGAAGAGGTGCGGAGCCTCGCCGAGGTGACCTACGGCGAGGTGCGGCGGCGCTTCGATCCGCCGCCACGGGACCGCGCCGAGGAGCCGGAGCCGCTCGCCGCGCGGACCGTGACGCTGTCCGACCCGCAGGTCACCCAGCCCTCGATGCAGCGGGTCTATCTCGCGCCCTCCTATGCGAGTGGCGAGCCGGGCGAAGGCGCCGCGCTCGACATTCTCTCCGAGATTGTCGGCGGCGGCACCATCAGCCGGCTCTATCGCAACCTCGTCGTCGACCAGGCGATCGCCGCTGCGGCCGGCGCCTTCTACCAGTCGGGCACGCTCGGCGACGCGATGTTCGGCTTCTACGGTGTTCCGCGCGACGATGGCACGCTCGCCGAGGTCGAGGCCGCCATCGACGCCGAAATCGCCGCGCTCGTGGCGAACGGCGTCACCGAGGCCGAAGTCGCCGGCGCCAAGCGGCGTCTGCTCGCGGCGACGATCTATGCCGAGGACAGCGCCAGCGCGCTCGCCCGTTCGCTCGGCATGGCGCTGACCTCCGGCTCGACGCTTGCCGAAGCGCAGGCCTGGCCGGCGACGATCGACGCCGTCACCGTCGATGCGGTCAACGCGGCGGCGCGGAAGTACCTCGAAATCAGGCGATCGGTAACCGGCTACCTGGTCGGCGACGCTTCGCAGAGCCCCTCCTGATCCCCGGAGCATCGGACACCATGAAACTGACCGGACTGGCCGTAGCCCTCGGCTTTCTCCTGGCTCCGCTCGCGCTTGCCGGCAGCGCGGGCGCGGTCGACATACAGCGCGTCGTGAGCCCGAAGGGCATCGAGGCGTGGCTGGTCGAGGAGCGCACCGTGCCCGTGATCGCGGTCTCCTTCGCCTTCGAGGGCGGCTCGGCGCAGGACCCCGAAGGCAAGGCCGGCGTCGCCAACTTGCTGTCGGGCCTGCTCGATGAAGGGGCCGGCCCGCTCGACAGCCGGGCCTTCCAGACCGCGCTCGACGACTACTCCATCGGCCTGTCGTTCGATGCGTCCCGCGACACCTTCTCCGGATCGCTCCGGACCCTCAGCGCGCATCGCGACGAGGCCGTGCGCCTCGCGCGTCTGGCGCTCACCGAGCCGCGCTTCGACCAGGAGCCGGTCGAGCGCATCCGCTCCCAGATCATCACCGGAATCAGGGCGGGCGAGCGCGACCCCGGCGAGATCGCGAGCCGTGCGATGATGGAGGCGGTGTTCGGCGGCCACCCATACGCCGCGCCGAGCGAGGGCACGCCGGAAAGCGTCGCCGCGATCACGGCGGACGACCTCGACGCCTACCGGAACAAGATCCTGGCCCGCGACAACCTAAAGGTCGCCGTGGTCGGCGACATCAATGCGGCGGAGCTCGGCCCGATGCTCGACCGGATCTTTGGCGACCTTCCGGTCAAGGCGAACCGCGTCGGCATTGCCGACGTTGCGCCCCGGGAGGCCAAGTCCATCGACGTGCCGATGGCGATCCCGCAGGCGATCATCCAGGTTGCCGGCAACGGGCTCAAGCGCGACGACCCCGACTTCATCACCGCGTCGGTAGCGAGCTACATTCTCGGCGGCGGCGGCTTTTCCTCGCGGCTCTACGAGGAGATCCGCGAGAAGCGCGGCCTCGCCTATTCGGTGTGGCTCGGGCTGATCCCGCTCGACCATGCCGGGCTGTGGTTCGTCTCGACCTCGACCCGCGCCGACCAGGCCGGGACGGTGGTGGCGCTGATCGAGGACGAGGTGCGGCGCTTCGCCGAGGAAGGCCCGACCGAAGCCGAGCTCGCCGAGGCCAAGGCCTACCTCATCGGCAGCTACCCGCTCCGCTTCGACACCTCCGGCGCCATCGCCAACCAGCTTCTCGCCATCCAGCTCGAGGATCTCGGCATCGACTATATCGACGAGCGGAACGACCTGATCGCCGCGGTGACCATCGACGACATCCGCCGCGTCTCGAAGCGCCTGTTCGGCGGCGACAGCCGCGTGGTGGTGCGGGTCGGCGCGCCGGAGACTTGAGGACCATCATGCACGCGCCGTCGCCCTCGCTCCGCATCGGCGTGGCGCTCGGCGGCGGCGCGGCGCAGGGTTTCGCCCATATCACGGTGCTCGAGGCGATCGACGAGCTCGGCCTGAAGCCGGCCGCGGTCGCCGGCACGTCGATGGGGGCGATCATCGGCGCGGCCTATGCCGCCGGGATGAGCGGGCACGACATCCGCGGTTTCGCCATCAACCTGTTCCGGCGGCGGAGCGACTTCCTCGGCCGCCTCTGGCAGCTTCGGCCGCGGCGGATCAGCGAGGTCTCGCTCGGGCTCGGCCAGTTCGACCTCCAGAAGACGCTCCGCGCCTTCCTGCCGCCGTTCCTGCCGGAGACGGTGGAGGGGCTGGCGGTGCCGTTCACGGCGATCGCGACCGACTTCTATGCCGGGACCGAGGTGGTGATCCGGACGGGACCGCTGATCCCGGCGATCGCGGCCTCCTCGGCGGTGCCGATCCTGTTCCAGCCGGTGGTTTTCGACGGGCGGGTGATGATCGACGGCGGCTGCGTCAACCCGGTGCCGTTCGACCGCCTCGGCGGCGTCGACTTCGTCATCGCGAGCGACGTGGTCTCGCTCCCCCGCGGCGGTCCGCACCGCGTGCCGGGGCCGGTCCAGGCGGCGTTCGGATCGGTGGTGCTGGTGCTCAACACGATTCTGAAGGAGAAGCTCCGCAACGGTGCGCGGCCCGACGTGCTGATCAACCCGCCGACCGGCGATTTCGGGCCGATGGACTTCACCAAGGCCGCGGCGATCATCAGGATGAGCGAGCCGGGCAAGGACGCGGTGAAGCGGCAGATCGCGGCGGCGATCGAGGCAAGGATGGCGGCGGGTCGGTGACGCGTTCCGATCATCGCCGTGAAGACACGAACCTCCCCACCCGCTCATTCCCGCGCACGCGGGAATCCAGTGACGGTTTGGGGTTCGCGGCGGACGAGCGCAATCTGAATCGCAGGCGTCAGGCCTTGACGGAGGTGCGAGCGGTGGCCGGGGCGACCGTCAACGGTTCCCGCCCGAGCCGCGACACGATGCGATAGGCGAAGACCATGGCGATAATGCCGAAGGGAATGCCCCCGATGAAGAAGCCGGCGAGCGCGCCGGTGCTGCCCGCGATTGCAGCCCCGGCGAGGACGAAGGGGACCGTGCCGAGGGTGGCGCGGCCCCAGTTGAGAAGCGTCGACAGCGCCGGGTAGTTGAGGTTGTTGAAGGCGGCGTTGGAGACGTAGAGCCCGCCGGCGAAGATGAAGGTGATGGCGAGGTAGCGGCAGAAGACGAGGACGAGGTCGGCCGCCTCGCCGGTCGCGCCGAAGGCGGCGACGATGCCGTGCTGGGCGAGGAGGAGGATGGCCGAGACGGCCACGACGTAGAGCGTGCTGATCGTCAGGCTGTCGCCGAGCGCCTTCCGCACGCGGTCATGGAGGTGCGCGCCAAAATTCTGGCCGACCACCGGGCCGACGGCGCCGGAGAGGGCGAAGAGGCCGCCGAAGGCGACCGGCACCAGCCGCGAGACGATCGTCCAGCCGGCGACCGCCGCGTCGCCATAGGGCGCGATCGCCGCGGTCATGTAGGCGTTCCCGACCGGGGTGGCGATGTTGGTGAGGATCGCCGGCACGCCGATCGCTGCCAGCGGGCGGAAATCGCGGCGCATGGCGGCCCATGTCGGCCGGGCGACCAGGTCGTGGCGGCGGATCAGGACCGAAAGGCCGTAGGCGACCATGCCGATCCGGGCGATGGCGGTGGCGACTGCCGCCCCGGGGACGCCGAGGCCGAGGCCGAGGATGAAGAGCGGGTCGAGGACGAGAATGATGCCGCCGAACCACAGAGTCGTCATCATCGCCCGCCTGGCGTCGCCGACGGCGCGGAGCAGTCCCGTGGCGCACATGCCGAGGCCAAGGAGCGGCGTCGTCGGCAGCACGATGAAGGTGAAGACGGCGGCGGTGTCGAGCGTGGCGCCGGTGGCGCCGATCAGTGCGAGCATCGGGCGGACGAAGGGGAGGCAGAGGAGCGTGGCGACGCCGGTGACGATGGTCAGCCAGGCGAGCGCCGAGGCCGCCACCTCGCGGGCATGCGCCCGGTCCTCGGCCCCGAGCGCGCGGGAGACCAGCGCGGTCGCGGCGATCATCATCCCGACCGAGAGCGAGACGAAGAAGAAGACCAGCGCCGAGGCGTAGCCGATCGCCGCGGTCAGGCTCGGGTCGTCGAGGAGGGAGATGTAGAAGAGGTTGAGGAAATCGACCAGGAAGATGGCGACGAGGCCGATCGCGCTGGTCGAGGCGAGCACCAGAACGTGCCGCATGGTCGAGCCGGTGGTGTAGCGCGCCTTTTCCCTGGGGGCGGCGGGGCTCGTCATGCAAGGGTCCGGATTGGCGGCGCTTCTGGCCGGCGGCGGGTTCCGGTTCCATATGGCGCGGATCGCGCCGGCACGCAATGTGACCGGCCGCCTTGCCCCTGCGGCCTATCGGCCATAGATGAGGGCCTTCCGGAGACCAAGACCATGACCGCAATCCTCGACCAGTCCGACCTGACCGACCGCGCCGCCCGCCTCGTCGAGGCGGCGAAGCGCGCCGGCGCCGACGCCGCCGACGCCGTCTGCGTACGTGGCATCTCGCTTTCCGTCGAGGTCCGCCTCGGCAAGATCGAGGAAACCGGACGCGCCGAGGGCGACGACTTCACGCTCCGCGCCTTTGTCGGCCGGCGCTCGGCCAGCGTCTCCGCCAATGTCGTCGCCGACCCGGCGGAACTCGCCGAGCGGGCAGTGGCCATGGCCCGGGTCGCGCCGGAGGACCCCTATACCGGCCTCGCGGACCAGGACCGGCTGGCGCAGAGCTTCCCCGACCTCGATGTGCTCGACGCGACCATCCCCTCGGCCGCCGAGATGACCGCGATGGCGCTGGAAGTGGAGGACGCCGCCCGTGCGGTCGGAGGCGTCAGCAATTCCGGCGGGGCGTCGGCGGGCTGGTCGCTCGGCGGCCTGGTGCTCGCCACCTCGCACGGCTTCACCGGCTCGTATTTGACCTCGCGGTTCAGCCTGTCGGCCTCGGCGATCGCCGGCACCGGCACCGGCATGGAGCGCGACTACGAGTCGGAGGTGAAGGTGCATCGCGGCGACCTGTCGGATCCGGCGACGATCGGCCGGAAGGCCGGCGAGCGCGCCGTCCGCCGGCTCAATCCGACGATGCTGCCGACCGGCCGCGGCACCGTGGTCTACGATCCGCGGGTGGCGACCAGCCTGGTCGGCGCCATTGCCGGCGCGGCCAATGGCGCGTCGGTCGCCCGCAAGACCAGCTTCATCCGCGACAAGATGGGCGAGCAGATCTTCGCCCGCGGCATCAGGATCACCGACGATCCCATGCGTCCTCGCGGCCTCGCCTCGCGGCCCTTCGACGGCGAGGGCGTCGCGCCCGAGGCCTTCGACCTGATCACCGACGGCGTCCTGCAGCGCTGGTTCCTCGATTCGGCGACGGCGCGCGAACTCGGCCTCGTCACCAACGGCCACGCCTCGCGCGGCGGCGGCAACCCCTCGCCCGGCTCGACCAACCTGACGCTCCTGCCCGGGACGCAGTCGCCCGAGGACATGGTCGCCGCGATCGGCGAGGGGCTCTACGTCACCGAGATGATCGGCCATGGCGCCAATCTCGTGACCGGCGACTACAGCCGCGGCGCGGCCGGATTCGCGATCCGCGGCGGCAAGCTCGCCGAGGCGGTGAGCGAGATCACGGTCGCGGGCAACCTCCGCGACATGTTCCTGAACCTCACCCCCGCCAACGACCTCGTCTACCGGTTTTCGGTCAACGCCCCCACGGTCGCCGTCGAGGGCATGACGATCGCAGGCCGGTAGTCCCCGTGGATTCTTCCCGCGCGGCCGACCTCGCCCTGTTGCAGCGGGCGAGCGAGGAGGCGGCGCGACTCGCGCTGAGCTATTTCCGGCGCAGTCCGCAGGTCTGGGAGAAGGAGGGCGGCTCGCCGGTCAGCGAGGCGGACTACGCCGTCGACAAGCGCCTCGCCGAAATCCTGCTCGCGGAACGTCCCGGTTACGGCTGGCTGTCGGAAGAGACCGCCGACACCGAGGCCAGGCTCGGGCGCGACCGCGTCTTCGTCGTCGACCCGATCGACGGCACCAGGGCCTTCCTGCTCGGCTCGAAGGAGTGGACCATATCGCTCGCCGTGGTCGAAGCGGGACGGCCGGTCGTCGCCGTGCTTGTGGGGCCGGCGCTTCACATCACGTTTCACGGAATCCTCGGTGAGGGCGCTTACGCGGACGGAAAGCGCCTCGCAGCCACGACGGGCACGACGCTCGCCGACGCGCGCTTCGCGAGCAGCCGGCGCTACGCCAGCGCCGTCGCGACGCGCGGGCGGGCCCAGAAGCCGCGCTTCGTCGCCTCGCTCGCCTACCGGATCGCACTCGTCGCAAGCGGCGAGATTGACGTCGCCATCGCCAAGTCCAACGCCAGGGATTGGGACCTTGCGGCCGCCGATCTTTTGGTGCACGAAGCCGGGGCGCGGCTCGCGCCACTCGGCGGCGGCAAACTGCGCTATAACCAGCGTGACACCACCCACCCGGCGCTGATTGCCGCAAATCCGGCGCTTCTTGGCGACGTGGTCGAACTGGTGAGACGAGTCGACGGTGAGCCCCGGTGATGGCCGAAAACGACAACAGCAAAGACGGAGCCAGGGCCCGGACCGGAGAGGCGCAGGACACGCCGCAGCTTCTGCATCTGGTCTTCGGCGGCGAGCTCGAGGACATCGAGAGCGTCCGTTTCGCCGATCTCGCCAATCTCGACGTCGTCGGCATCTTCCCCAACTACCGGACCGCCTACGACGCCTGGAAAGCGAAGGCCCAGGCGACGGTGGATAATGCACGGGTGCGCTACTTCATCGTCCACCTCCATCGCCTCCTCGATCCCGACGCGACGGCGCCGGCGCCCGCGGGCCGATAGACGCACGCGATGGTCGATTCGGTGCGATCGGTGGGCAAGGCGGAGCCGGCTGAGGAGCGCAGCCGCGAAGCCGCACCTGCAGCGCCGGCCAAGACCGCACAGAAGCCCCGCCGCAAGCAACGCCTCTCGACCCGCATCCTGCGCAGTCCAGGCTTCCAGCGCGGCATCGCGGGCCTTGCCGCCAACTACCTCCGCTTCGTCAACTGGACGAGCCCGTTCGCCTTCGATCCGCCCGACGCGTTTGCGCGCTACATCCACCTCAACCCGGTGATCTTCACCATGTGGCATGGGCAGCACTTCATGCTGCCCTTCGCGCGCATCTTCGACTTCGACGCACGGGTATTGATCTCGCGGAGCGGCGACGGCGAGATCAATGCGCAGGTCGCGGAGAAGCTCGGGGTGAAGACCATCCGCGGCTCGACCGCGCGGGACCCGTCGCGGATGATGGAGAAGGGGGCGCTGGCCGGCTTCGTCGAGATGAAGGCGGCGCTCGCCGAAGGCGCCTGCGTGACCATGACGGCCGACATCTCCAACCTCGCCGCGCGCCGCGCCGGGCTCGGCATCGTCAGCCTGGCGCGGGCGAGTGGCCGGCCGATCGTCCCGATCGCCTATGCCAGCAGCCGGCGCATCGACGTGAAGAGCTGGGACCGCTCGACCATCAACCTTCCTTTCAGCCGCGCGGTGATCGCCGTCGGCGCGCCGGTGCATGTTTCCGAGGAGGCCGATGCAAGCGTCCTCGAGGAGAAGCGGCTTCTCGTCGAGACCAACCTCAACGAGGCCACCGCGCGCGCCTACCGCATCGTCGACCGGCGTCATGGGTGAAGTTCTTTCCCTTCGCGTGACCCCCTCTCATCCTCCCCCTTCGAGGGCCGCGGGATTCACACATCTCTCGTCGATCGTGACGAGGGTATGGGGCGGAATAGGCCGGGCCTCCTCTCCTGTGGGAGAGGATAGCGGAACACGAACGCTCGCGATCGATGCGGAGCTTTTTGAGGCGAAAAGCGTTAAGGCAAAAGGGGCCGTTCAGGGCATTACGGATAGGTCTCCCCCCTTGCCAAGCTCGACCGGGCTCCGCTTCGCGGCGCAAGTCTCGCTATCCCCTCCCAACGGGAGAGGGGGCCCTGCGGGACCGGCGTATCGAGACCAACACCGCTTGTCCTCGTTGGATCGACGGCCGTGACGGCGCGATCGGCGAAGAAGGGAGGGGGAGCGAGCGCCTCGGTTGCGTTCGGCCTATACCGGCTGGCGGGGATCGCCATCCGCCCGGTAATGCCGCTTTTCCTTTCGTGGCGCGTATCGAAGGGCAAGGAAGACCGGGCACGGCTCGGCGAGCGCTATGGCCGCGCCGGTCGCGAGCGGCCGGCAGGCCGGATGGTCTGGATCCATGCGGCAAGCGTCGGCGAGACCATCGCGATCCTGCCGCTGATCCGGAAGCTCCGGGCGGAGAAGCTCGGCGTGCTTCTCACCACCGTTACGGTGACGTCGGCGAAGATCGCGGCCGAACGGCTGCCGCCCGGCGCCATCCACCAGTTCGCGCCGATCGACTGCAAGCCTTGGACGGAGGCCTTCCTCGCTCACTGGCGTCCCGACCTCGCGATCTTCGTCGAGTCGGAGATGTGGCCGCAGGCGGTCATGAGCCTAGACGCGAGCGGAATTCCGCTGGTTGTCGCCAATGCCCGCATGTCGGACCGGAGCTTCAAGAGCTGGACGCGCTACCGCTCGGTCGTCGAGGCGATGTTCTCGCGGGTGACGCTCTGCCTCGCCCAGAGCGCCCGCGACGGCGAGCGCTTCAGCGCCCTCGGCGCGCCGAGGGTCGTGGTCACCGGCAACCTGAAGTTCGATTCGCCGCCGCTCCATGCCGCGCCGGAAGCAGTGGCGGCGCTCACGGCGGCGATCGGCCCGCGCCCGGCGTGGATGGCGGCAAGCACCCACCCCGGCGAGGACGAGATCGTCGCCGACGCGCATCTCCGGCTGGCCGCGAGGCATCCCGGCCTCCTCACCGTCATCGTTCCGCGTCATCCCGAGCGTGGCCCCGACATCGCAGCCGCGCTTGCGGCGCGGGGACTGAAGGTGGCGCGACGGAAGCTCGACGAGCCGCTCTCGCCGGGGGTCGAGATCTACGTCGCGGACACGCTGGGCGAACTCGGCCTGTTCTACCGGGTCGTGCCGGTCGCCTTCATCGGCGGCTCGCTGGTCAAGCACGGAGGGCAGAACCCGATCGAGCCGATCAGCCTTGGCGCCGCTGCGCTGCATGGCCCGCACGTCCACAACTTCGCCGACGTCTATGCCGCGCTCGACGCGATGGCGGAGGCGCCGCAGCCGGCCAACGATGCCGCCTCGCTCGCCGACGAGGTTTCCCGCCTCCTCGCCGACGAAGAGCGGCGCGCCCGCGTCGTCAGGGCGGCGCAAGGCGTACTCAAGCCGTTCACCGGAGCGATGGCGGCGACATGGACAGCGCTCGCCCCCTATCTCGCGACCGACGCGGCGAGCGGGCGGTCCCTACCCCCGGCCAAGACGCCGTGAGCGGCGCCCCGCGGTTCTGGTGGCGGCCGGAGCGAAGCACCGCCGCAGTTCTGCTCTGGCCGGCGGCGAAGGTCTATGGCCAGGTCGCGGCCTGGCGCATGAACCGGACACCGGGCTTCCGCCCGCCGGCGCCGGTGATTTGCGTCGGCAACTTCGTTGTGGGCGGCGCAGGCAAGACGCCGACCTGCCTGGCGCTGGCGCGAATCGCCAAGGGCCGCGGCCTCAAACCGGGCTACCTCACCCGCGGCTATGGCGGCTCGGCCAGGGGACCGCTTCGCGTCGACCTCGGAAAGCACGACGCGGCCACGGTGGGCGACGAGCCGCTCCTTCTCGCAGCCGCCGCGCCGACCGTGGTAGGCGGCGACCGCATCGCAGGGGCAAGGCTCCTGCTCGAGCAGGGCGTCGACCTCATCATCATGGACGACGGCTTTCAGAACCCGTCGCTGGCCAAGGACCTCTCGCTGGTCTGCATCGACGCCGAGATCGGGATCGGCAATGGCATGGTGACCCCATCGGGGCCGCTTCGCGCGCCGCTGGCGCTGCAACTCCGCAAGGCGGATGCACTGATCGTGATCGGCGAGGGGGAACGCGGCGAGCCGTTGATCCGCGCCGCCGCGCGGGCCGGACGTCCGGTGCTCCGCGCCGCCATCAAGCCGGCCCGGGTCCGGGAGTGGCGGAAGGAGCCCCTTCTCGCCTTTGCCGGGATCGGCCGGCCGGAAAAGTTCTTCGCGACCCTCGCCGCGGCCGGTGCGACCGTGACGCGCAAGGTGCCGTTCCCGGACCATCATCGCTTCAGCGAGTCCGACGCGCAGACGCTGCTCGCCCGGGCCGAGGCGGAGAAACTCCGGCTCGTCACCACCGAGAAGGACATGGCCCGCCTCGCCGGGGCGACAGGCGGAGCCTTGGCGCAGCTTCGCGAGAAGGCCTCGGCTTTCGCCGTGACGCTGGAGTTCGAGAACGCCGGCGCAGTCGGCGAGATGATCGAGGCGGCGGCGCTCAAGGTGCGCTGACCGAGCGCCTCCCTCGGGGGGACCGTTCAGGCGCGTTTCCTCTGCAGGCCGGCCGTCGCGGGTCGGAACCCGCGACAGGGAAGCTTCAGGCGATCACGACGACGCGGGTGCCGACCGGTACCTTGTTGTAGACGTCGATGATGTGCTCGTTGAGCATCCGGATGCAGCCCGACGACGCATTGTGGCCGATCGACTTCGGCGCATTGGTCCCATGGATGCGATACTCCGAATTGCCGAGATAAAGGGCGCGTGCGCCGAGCGGATTGCCCGGGCCGCCCTTGACCAACGTCGGCAAAGTCTTCCCGTTCTTCTTCTCGCGGGCGATCATGGCCGCCGGCGGGCGCCAGTCGGGCCACTCGGCCTTCTTGGTCACCTTCATCTGGCCTTCCCAGGTGTAGCCGTCGCGACCGACGGCGACGCCGTAGCGGATGGCGTTGCCCTGGCCGACGATCAGGTAGAGGTAGCGATCCGAGGTATCGACGACGATGGTGCCGGCCGGATAGGTGCTCCGGTAGAAGACCGGCGTCCGCTGCCACTGCTTGGCGATCTGGTTCTCGCCCTTGAGCGGCGGCAGGTTCAGCAGGTCGTCGTCGACGAAGTCGACGGGCGGCGGCTTCTTCTTGAACAGCCCGGCATCGGCGGTCGTGAGCGAACCGGCGATGGCAAGCACGGCAAACGCGGCGCCGGCATGCCGGGCGATTGCGATGAGGGATTTTAGCACTGCGTCGCTCCGCATTTATGACGAGGTGCCTGTGCGGAGCCGATGTGGCGATTCTGGGGCAGAAGAAACGCCAGAACAGGCTGGGAACGCCCCGGACGTCCATCCCCTCCCTGCTACTGACGCGAGCGGCGAGGGCTGACACGCCGGCGGAATTTGCTTGTCATCTCGATGATGTTGGAGTCATCCTGAAATGCTGGCGTTGTCGCCGCTTGGAGGGGGGCTCCATGATAGAAATGAACGGCCCGGATCAACCGGGCCGGCCTGACGCCGTTCCCGGCACTGCCGGACGGGACGCCGAGGACGAAACGCGGCGCCAGGCCATACGGCGGCTCGGAAGGCTCGCTGCCTATACGGCGCCAACCATGCTTGCGATGTTGGCGGGGACCACAGCGGCTTCCGGCGATAGCATTCGGCCTTAGCCCGGGGATCGACGGTGTTAGGGCCCGGAGCGGCCTGCAAGGCGAAACGATCGCACAACATGGGGGAGACCTTCTTGACTCGCACGACCCGGTCAAATCGATCCGAGGAACCCACGCCAGATCCTGATCGCGCCAACGCCGATGCGCCCTCCGAGGCCCGGCGCGAGGCGATCCGGCGGCTCGGCAAGTATGCGACCTACACGGCCCCGGCCCTGATCGCCCTGCTCACGGCAACCGAGACCGCATTGGCATCGTGACGTCCCCGCCCCGCCCGTCACCGTCGCTGCAGCGCGTCGCGACCAACAGCGGACTGGTGCTTCTGGATGACACCGCCAATCACCTGTGGGCGTACAATGACACCGCCCGGGAGATATGGGATCTGCTTCATGGCGGCCCCCCGGAGGCCGCCGTCGCGGACGAGATCGCGGCGCGCTACGGCATAGATCGGGAGGTCGCACTCCGGGACGTAGGGGCAGTCATCCGGGATTGGACGGACAAGGGCCTGATCCGGACGAGTAACGGCCATCCGCGGGCCAATGGGTCGCCCGTGAGGCCGATGACCGACTGGACGAGGGTGCCGAGGTCGGACCGGGCTGGGAGCCGGACCTGCACGATTCGTCATCGGGTCATCGCCTTCCACGTCGAGCCGCCCCACGCCTGTACTTTCCTTGATGTCCTCTATGGGCATCTCGCCACGCCGGGCGCAGGCCCGGATGCAACCATCGAGATCCGCGATGCCGGAGCCGGCGAGTCGGCGCTCGTCGTCGATGGCGTGGAACGCCTCCGCACCAGCGAGGGCGGTGAACTGATCGGAGGCATCAACCAGGCCGTCCTGGAACTCGTCCATCCCGGCATGGAGTGGATGGCGATGATCCATGGCGGCGCGGTCGCCCGCCACGGTCGGGGCGTCGGCCTCCCTGCCGCCTGCGGCAGCGGCAAGACCACCCTCATCGCGCATCTCCTCCCCCGCGGTTGGGACTACCTCGCCGACGACCTGATCGCGCTTGCAGCGCCCGACGGGCGCATTGTGCCGCTGCCCCTGCCGCTCAGCGTCAAGGAGGGCAGCCTGCCCCTGCTCTCCGGCCTCTATCCCGACCTGATCCGCGCGCCGCGCTATGAAGCCGGGCGCGGCCCGTCATGGCGGTTCGTTCCACCGGGGGCCACATGGCACCGGGAGCCGGTAACCCTCAGCGCCTTCGTCTTCCCGAGATACGTTGCCGGCGCCGCAACGGCGCTGACCCCGATTACCCCGCTCGAGGCGCTGCAGCGCCTTCTCTCCGACCGGATTTGGCTCGGCTTTCCGCTCGCACAGGGTCGTGTCGAGGCGTTCATCGCCTGGCTCGACGAGAGGCCGTCCTACGACCTCGTCCACGGCGATGCCACGGAGGCGGCGCGCCAGATCGAGGAGATCGTGTCGGCGTGAACCGGTGGGATGTCCTCGCCGCGATCTGCGACCGGCTCGCGGCAGGCCTTCTCGACCGGACGGGATCGCCGCCGGCCGCGATCCCGTCGTGGGAAATCCTCATCGAGGCAAGCAGCCACCAACTGGTCACGCCGGCGCTCGCATGGTCGATGCGCGGGGCGGATTGCCCCCCGGACATTCACGATTATCTCGATGCCGTGCTGACGCTCAACCGCAGCCGCAACCAGACCATCCTCGCCACCCTCTCCCGTGTCACGGGCGTCCTGAACGGCCTTGGCATCGAGCCCGTCCTTCTCAAGGGCGCGGCGCACCTCGCCACCGGCCTCTATCCCGACCCGGGCGTCCGCATCGTCGGTGACATCGATCTTCTCGTCCCGGCGGAGGGAGCGGCGGATGCCGCAGCGATGCTTGCCGACATCGGATTCGACCGCGCGGGACCGACGCCGCTGGTCGCGGTCGCCATGCACCATCTGCCGACGCTCTGCGAGCGGGAGACCGGCGTGGCGTTGGAACTGCACACGGAGGTGGTCGTGAAGAGCCACGCCGCCTTCCTCCCCGTGCCGTGGTTCCTCGCCGGCACGGAGCCGCTCGCGTTAGGAGGATTGCGCTGCCGTGTGCCCGATGCGACCCGCGCCGTGGCCCATACCATCGTCCACAGCGAGCTCCATCACGGCGGCCATCGGTACAGCACGGTCCGACTCCGGCCGCTCCTTGACCTCGCCATGCTCCGCGCCCGCTACGATTACGACGTCGACTGGCAAGGCCTGCAGGCCGTGTTCGACCGCAACCGGGCGGGTGATGTCCTCACGGGATTTCTCGCCTGTGCGGAAGCCCTGTTCGGTCAGCCCATGCCGGCGGCGCTCCGCAGGCCACACCCCGACGCGGTCGAAAGGCTGCGGCAGGCGGTCGAACGGCCCGAGACCGCACGGCGGCCGAGACTAGCCGACCTGATCGCCGCCTACAGGACTCGCGTGCGGACCAAGCCGCAGGTCCTGGTCAACCTGCTCAGCCCGCGGCTGTGGCCGCTGCGCCTGCGAACGGTCAGGGATATTCTCAGGCCATCGAAATGGTGACTTTCCGGAGTTGGTGCGGCTCATGCGGCCGAAGACGAGGCTGACGATGCGGCGTCGTCGTTTCGCAGCGCCCGTGCCGACGACCGGTCTTTAATCCCCGCGTCGCTTGGCCCATATGGTTCGGGCTATTCCTTCCGTTTCAGCCTGATATTGTCAGGGAATCATGCGCGACCCCTACGACGTCCTTGGCGTCTCCAAGACCGCCTCCGAGGCCGAGATCAAATCGGCCTTCCGCAAGCTTGCGAAAAAATTCCATCCGGACCGCAACAAGACCGATCCCAAGGCCAAGGAACGCTTTTCCGAGATCAACGACGCCTATGAGGTCGTCGGCGACAAGGACAAGCGGACGAAGTTCGACTCGGGCGAGATCGGTGCCGACGGCAAGCCGCGCTTCCAGGGCTTTGAAGGCTTCGGCCCCGGCGGTCCCGGCGCCGGCTTCGGCCAGGGCGGACCACGCGGCGGCGCCCGCAACTTCCGCTGGTCGACGGGCGGCGCCGACGGCGACCCCTTCGCCAACGAGGACGTGCTCAACGAGATCTTCGGCCGCTTCTCCCGCGAGGGCGGCGCACCCGGCGCGGGGGCGGGCGCTGGCGCAGGTCCCAGGCCACGCGCCGCCCGCGGCGACGATGTCCAGGCCGTCGCCGCGGTGACGCTGGAACAGCTCGTCCGCGGCGAGAAGGCCCGGGTCGACCTGCCGACGGGCAAAACCCTCGACGTGGCGATCCCGCCCGGCACCAAGGCCGGAAAGACCATCCGCCTCCGCGGCCAGGGCCAGCCCGGGGTGCTCGGCGGGCCGGCCGGCGATGCGCTGATCACCATCGAGTTCGTCCCCCACCCGCATTTCCGGGTCGAGGGCGATACGCTCCGCCGCGACGTCAACGTCTCCCTCGACGAGGCGGTGCTCGGCGGCAAGGTCCGGGTGCCGACGCTCGACGGCGAGGTCTCGCTCAACATCCCGCCCAATTCGACCGGCGGCCGCGCCATGCGCCTCAAGGGCAAGGGCCTGCCGGTCTCGACCGGCGGCCGC
>JALHRF010000063.1 GCA_022841545.1 Bauldia sp.
GTGTTCGGCGCGGTCGCTCGGTGGGCAGGGAGAGGACCCCGCCGGAGCGGGGTCCTCTCCCTCCACCTGCTGAGTAGCGCATACGGGATTTGAACCCGTGTTACCGCCGTGAGAGGGCGACGTCTACTACCGCTTGAGCAGGGATTTTCTCGACCGCGGCGCGAACCTGGTCCAATCTGGGGCCATTTCCGTCCGGAGATGCCTACGCTGCGCGGACATTCGTCCCTCATGAATCCGAGGGCGGTTTCCCTCGTCTCAGTGGCCCTCCGCTTCCGCGGCCACTGCTCCGTTGCTGCCTGGCGCTGCACGGATGCCCTCGTTAACCCGTTCCCGACCGTCGTCGAAGATGAGCTTGTGCTGCCCAGGGGCGACGAGATCCGCACCTCGAAGACCTGCCTACCGGAGCCAACTGATGCCGAGACACGAAGTTCCGGTCCTTACGGATTGCCACATGCTCGAGCTTCCGGGATCGACAGCGGATGGGACGCAGTACGCGGTGATCCGGTTCGAGGGGCACATCTTTGGATGGCACCTCCTTCCGGAGGATCCCGAGCGGGGACCCATGCTTCCCGTCGTCTCGCTGGTCTCTGCGGATCGCGATGGCTATCGCGAGGAGCGCGGGCGCGTTAACCGCTTCCTCTCCGGGCTCTCCTTCGCAAACAGGGCCATGATCGCCCCGATCGTCTTCGGCTTCCACGCGCAGGCGTCACGGCCTGAGGACCGGATCATGTTTCGTCAGCCCGGCGCATTCGGCATGGGGATCGGCCACGGGGCGCCGAGCGAACTCGTAATCCAAGACGATGATGAACTTCGGTTGGCACTCGCGCTACACCGCGAGGGGCGCAACAGCCTGAGCCCCTTCTACCGCTTTCTAGCGTTCTGGAACGCGCTCGACGTGGTCTTCGTGAACGACGAAGCCCGTCGCGATTCCTATCTTCGGAGATCCCCGAGCAGAGCGCCAGGCTGGTTTCGTGGCTGGGCGTCGATCCCGGCGGATCTTGCCGCTTATCTAAGGGACTCCTGTCGCAATGCGATTGCCCACGCCGTTCGCGACCCAGGAAGGCCCGTCCTGAATCCGGATCTGACGGTGGACGAAGAACGCGTGAGAAGGGACGCTCGGCTTCTAGGCGAGATACTCCGCGACGCGATCCAGGATCGATGGCCTTACCCGGTATGGAGCCGCGTCGCGAGCGAGTAGGAGCTCAGGGAGCGGTAGCTGGCCGGCGCCGCGACGCGGAGCCGCCCTTCCTACGCCGACGGCAACTCGACCTCGCCGCCCTGCGCGACCGCCGGTGCCTTCACGTCGAACACGACCCTCACCAGGTCCGAGGCCTTTGGCCCCGCCGGAGCAAGTGCGCATGGGTTAAGGATGCGGGCGGCGAGCTCGTCGGTCCGGAAGTCCGCCAGGCGGTGCGGACGTCACGGCGGGGCTCGACGCGCGCCTCGATTGTTGAACCCTGTCGGAGATGGCACTGGAGTCAGCTGGCCGCCGCCGGCGCGATCGCCGACGCCGGCTCGCCGCGAGACCAGGTCGTACCGGCGACCACGAGGCCGCTTATTGCGGTGAGACCCGCGACGATCGCGATCGCCGCCCCGCTGCCCAGGGCGTCGGCCACGAGCCCGGCCAGGAGCGCCCCCAGCACGAAGCCGAGGTCACGCCAGAAGCGGTAGACGCCGACCACCGGCGCCCGCTCGGCCGGGGTGGCGGCGTCCGATACCGCGGCGATCAGGGTCGGGTAGACCAGCGCCGTCCCCACGCCGAGGAGGACGGCCGCCGCCGCCGCGGACGCAAGCTCCCCTCCCCCGGTCGCCAGGAGGGCGAGGGCTCCGGCCTGGACCAGCATCCCGGCGACGATCAGCGGCTTGCGACCGGCGTGGTCCGAGAGCCACCCGGTGGCGATCTGACCGGCCCCCCAGACTGCCGGGTAGAGCGCTGCGATCACGCCGATCTCTCCCGCGGTCGCTCCGTTGGCGGCCAGGTAGAGGGGGACCAGACCCCAGGCGAGCGCGTCGTTGAGGTTGTTGACGAGCCCGGCCTGGGAGCAGGCGCGCAGCACAGGGTTGCGAACGCTCGCCGCGGCGAATGCTCGGCGGAGGGACAGGTGGCGGGCGACGCCGTGGTCGCGCTGTTCGAGGGCGACGTGAGGCGCGGTGTCGCGCACGAAGAGCGCCGAGACCACGAGCCCTGCCACCGCGATCGCCGCTGCTCCCACCCAGACGACCTCGCGGGGGGCGAAGGTTCCGGCAAGGGCGCCGGTGACGAGTGCGGTCGCCGCGACCCCGAGATAGCCCGCAGACTCGTTGAGCCCGAGTGCCAGGCCGCGCCGGCGCGGTCCGACGAGGTCGATCTTCATCACCACCGTCATCGACCAGGCCAGGCCCTGGTTGACGCCGAGGAACACGTTGGCCGCCGCGATCCAGCCCCAGCTCGGGGCGAGGGCGATCATCACCGGTACCGGGAGCGCGAAGAGCCATCCGGCGATCAGGAGCCGGCGGCGCCCGAAACGTGTGGCCAGTCCTCCGGCGGCGAGGTTAGTGAGCGCCTTGGCCGCACCGAACGCCACCACGAAGGCGAGGATCGCCGCGTTGGACGTGAGGCCGAACTCCTCCTCGCCCACCAAGGGCAGGACGCTCCGCTCGAGGCCGACCATCGCGCCGACGAACGCGTTGAGCCCCACCAGCAGAGCGAACTGGCCCGCGTTCTCACGCAGGCCGAGGCGGACCGCCCCGCTCATGCGGGCGCGGCGACGCCCCCGACGCGGTTGGCGGCGACGATCGCCGCCTGGCCCTCGGGTGCGGGGGGCAGGTCTTGCAGGAGCGCAGCCGCGAAGGCGTCGGCGTCGAGGTGCGCGAGGGCCTCGTTGTGGCGCCGCTCGAATCCGATCGTCGAGAACGGGTTGCCCGACAGTGCCCGCCCGCAGACCGACCCTCCGAAGTGACTGGGGTAGACCGACACGTGGTCGGGCAACCCCATCAGCCGCCCCAGCGAGGTGTGCAACACCCGTGCCATGGAGGCCGGGTCGCCCTGGGCATGCAGGTCCGGCCGGCCGACGTCGCCGACCAGCAGCGAGTCGCCGGTGAAGGCCATCCACGGCTCATCGGTGCCACGGCGACGGTCGGCGACCAGGTACGCGGCGTGCGCCGGAGCATGGCCGGGGGTCATCAGTGTGGTGGCCACCACGTTGCCGAGGTCGATGCGCTCGCCGTCGGCCAGCGGGTGGTGAGCGAAGTCGACCCCCGCGCCTTCGGGCAGAAAGGCGCGCGCGCCGGTCGCCGCCACCATGGCGGGAAGACCGGAGAGGTGGTCGGCCTGCACGTGGGTCTCGAGCACCGCCACGATCGAGGCGCCGATGCGCCCGGCCTCGGCGAGGTAGGCGTCGACGAGCTCGGCGTGAGGGTCGACGACCGCGAGGCGGCCCTTCCCGGTGCACCCGAACAGGTAGCTGGCGCAGGAGGTCGGTTCGTAGAGGAAGGGGCGCAGGATCATGCTGTTCTCTCCTTCGCGGACGGCCCGTCGGCCAGCTCGGCGTCGTGGGGAAGGCCGGCGAGACGCCACTCAGGCCAGCCGTCTTCGAGGCGGCGTGCCCGGCGGCCGGCGGCGCGCAAGCGCCTCACGGCCTCGTGGGCGTAGACGCAGTAGGGCCCGCGGCAGTAGGCCACCACCTCGGTGTCGGCGGGAAGCTCGGCGAGGCGGGCCTCGAGCTCGTCCAGCGGCACCGAGCGGGCGCCCTGGATGTGGCCGGCGGAGAACTCGAAGCGCGGCCGGACGTCCACGACCACGACGTCGCCGGACCCGAGGCGGGAGACGAGCTCAGCGCGCCCGATCGCCTCGACCTCGTCGCCGAGGTATTCGCGAGCGGCGCGCTCGACGTCCCCGACCCGTTCGGCGGCGACGGCACGCAGTGAGAGCCAGAGCGCCAGGACGTCGTCACCGGCGGGTCGGTAGTGGACCCGGGAACCCTCGCGGCGGGTGCTCACGAGCCCCGCTCGCCGGAGGACCTGCAGGTGGCGCGATGCGTTGGCGACCGATAGGCCAGCAGCCGTCGCCAGGTCCTCGACCGAGCGCTCGCCCTGGGCGAGCAGGTCGAGCAGCGCAAGACGCGGACCACTGCCGAGTGCCCGTGCGACGTCCGCCAGCGCGTCGAACAGCTCATCTTTCAGCTCACGGGATGCGGCCACGCATCTATTCAAGCACTCAATCAACAACTTGAACAGAGCCCGCGCAGAGAGCAGACGCCCATGGATGTCTGGCCAACGTGACCGCGCCGCCCACGCCATCAGGAGAGAGCGAGGGCCACCTGGTCGGACGGCCCGCGTCACTCTCATCTCGATCTCATGTGGGGCCGGTTTCCTCGGTGTCGAGCGATGGTTCCAGCGAGGAGATCGATCGTGTTCGTGAGCGTGCCAGCCAATCTTGGTTACACAGTCCTTGCCGCGCTGGTGGCCGGCGAATCCGCGGGCCTTCCGATCCCGGGAGAGACGGCGCTGGTGAGCGCCGCGCTGCTGACGGGGTCCGGCCCGCTCAGCCTTCCGATCGTCATCGGGGTGGCCGCGGTCGCCGCCGTCGTTGGTG
Organism: Bauldia sp.; assembly: GCA_022841545.1. Lineage (GTDB taxonomy): Bacteria > Pseudomonadota > Alphaproteobacteria > Rhizobiales > Kaistiaceae > Bauldia. The sequence goes on from JALHRF010000063.1 coordinate 4,574, forward strand.
ACAACCTGGGGTACTGGTTCGGCCGACGGGCGGGGCGCCGCGCCCTCCAGGCACGCCGGGGTCCGTTTCGGCGCCATCGCCAGCACCTCCTCGACCGCGGCGAGGGGTTCTTCGCGCGTCATGGCGGCAAGGCCGTCGTCCTCGGTCGGTTCGTCGCTGGCGTGCGGGTCGTGACCGCAGTGGTCGCGGGCGCCAGCGGGATGCCCGCCCGCCGGTTCTTCATCGCCAACGCTGCGGGCGCCATAGGGTGGGCGAGCCTCACCGCGCTCCTGGTCTGGTGGCTCGGTCCACTGGGCGCGGTGATCGCCCTGAGCAGCGGCTGGACCCTCGCTGCGGTCGGTGGAGTCGTCGGCGGGGTGCGCGCGCGGCGGCCGGGGTCGACGGCCGCCCCGAAGGCGGTCGCGGCGGCCCAGTCGCCCGTGATTCCCTGAGGGTTCGCTCCCGGCTCGGCGGGTGTCGGCGGAAGCCACCTGACCAGATACCTGCTCGGCACCCGCCGCTGTCCGGTTTGCCGATGACCGAACGACCCGTATGTCCAGTCACGATCAAGGTGAGAGCGTGTGAGTCTGCTTCAGGATGCCGTCCTCGGGGTCGTCCAAGGGCTGACCGAGTTCCTGCCGATCTCCAGCACGGCGCATCTTCGGATCGTGCCGGCCTTCCTCGGCTGGGAGGACCCTGGAGCCGCGTTCACCGCGGTCACGCAGCTCGGCACGATGGCTGCGGTGCTCGTGTTCTTCTGGGGTGATCTGCTTCGGATCGGGCGCGCCTGGCTCGGGAGCGTCGTCGCACGGAGGCGACCCGTCGATCTGGATGGGCGGATGGGCTGGTACATCGTCATCGGGACGCTCCCGATCGGCGTGCTCGGTCTCGCGTTCCGCCACCAGATCGAGAACGGTGCCCGCAGTCTCGTGGTGATCGGCGTGTCCCTAATCGCACTTGGCCTGCTGCTGCTCGTCGCCGAGAGGCTCGGCAGAAGAGAACGCGGGATCGACTCGGTGCGCCTGCGGGACGGGATCCTCATCGGGTGCGCTCAAGCGGCTGCGCTCGTTCCAGGGGTGTCGCGATCGGGAGCGACGATCACCGGAGGGCTTCTTCTGGGCCTGGACCGACCGACGGCCGCGCGCTTCTCGTTCCTGATGTCGGTGCCCGCCGTCGTGCTCAGCGGCGCATTCGAGCTCCTGAGCCTGGTACGCGGCGGGATGGGAGGTACGAGCTACGGCGGCCTGGCTCTGGCGACCGCCCTTGCCTTCGTCGTCGGCTACGCGTCGATCGCCTTCCTCATGAAGTACCTCGAATCTCACTCGACCGGCGTCTTCGTCGCCTACCGGGTGTGGCTTGGGCTCCTCGTCCTCACGTTGGCGGCAGCAGGCGTCATCTCGTAGTGCGTCGGGGAGGAAGGCTCGATCCCTCACACTCTGGGCGTCTGCCCGTCACGTCACGACGCGCTCCGCACGGTGCTCGAGGTCCCCGGTCGCCTCGGCTACCCTTCACGAAGTCGGACACGACGAGTACGCCGCCGAGCCACGCGACACCGAGCAGCAAGCCGCCGAGGACGTCGGTCGGCGCGTGCACGCCGAGGTAGACCCGTGAGAACCCGACGCCGAGGATCACCACCACGGCGCCGGCGTGCAGAGCGACGCGGCGGGTCGGATCGCGACTCAGGCCACCAAGGAGCGTCGCGACGGCCAGCCAGCCGGCCGCAGCCTGGGCGGTGTGACCGGACGGAAAGCCGTAGCCCTCGACGTCGAGCAGCGCACCGGACCCCGGACGTGGCCGGGCGACCAGGAGTTTGGTGCATGCGTTCAGCAGGGCGACCCCGCCGCCGGCTGCGGTGAGGAAAATGAGCGGCCGCCAGGTGCGGTAGGTGCCGCCGACCCAGAGGCCGACCGCGACCAGGAGCGGGACCAGCACGACGAGGCTGCCCAACTGCGTGACGGCACCCATCGTGGTCGTCAGCCAGGGCTGGCGGTGCTCGACGACGTACCGCGAGATCGCGCCGTCGAGGCGGCGCGGCCCGTCCCCCCGGATGATGAGGCCCGCCAGGACACCGAACACCGACCAGAGCGCGGCCAGCAGGATCAGGCGACCTCTCATGCGATCAAGCGCCCGGTGACGGGATGCTCCGGGTGACGCCCTCCGAATGACCGTCGACGCGGTACCCGACGGCGTCGACAGATGGAGCGGCTTGAGGCCGCGCTCAACCGCCCACCCGACACGGGTCATAAGTGGGACCAGGAGGTCCCTGCAGGAGGCCGGCGGCGGCGACTCTCACCAGCGCACCGCCTAACACGTCCCCCGGGTAGTGGGCGCCGTAGACGCGGGTGGGGCAGACGAGCACCGCGAGCAGAGCGCGCAACCCCAAGCCGTCGATGTGCGAGGTGGCCAGCAGCGCGCTGCTGGAACGGCACCGTTCACGGGCCGAGGTTAGCTCGGGAGCCTGCATCCGGTGCGAGGAGGGTTTCGAATGCATCGATGATCCTCGGACTTGTCGTCGCCTGCCTGTTCGTCTCGACCTTCTGGAGACTCGCGGGAGCGATCACGTGGAGCGTCGGACCGGCTGCCGGCGCGACCAGACGGCATTGGCGTTGGGCGTCACAGAGCCGCAGATCCACCAGGACAGCTGCGTAGGCACGCCGTCTCATGCAGTCGCGCGCCGCCGCTGTGCTCAGTGCAACGTCGACGGCAAGGCCGACCGTTGCGAGTTCGATGGCAATCAGACGGCCGAGTTCGCCGTCCTCGATCACGAGCAGGCCGGCGTCCTGTTCTTGCATGCTTCCCTCCGTCGCGTCTCTTCGTCGATGACGGGATTCGGGATGACTCGCGGTATGCGGGATGGACTCTCGGTTGTAGCGTCGCTCGTCCCTGCGGGCCGCGACCTGGACGGGTCGACCGACGACGACCCCGCCGAGGCGGGGTCGTCTGGTGGTCATCGGTCAGGCCGACGACCGGTCGGAGTTCGAGGGGTCAGTCCTCCTGGTCCACCTCCGTCATGAGCACCGTGCCGTTGCCGGCGTCGACCTTGACCTCGTGCTGGGTGCCGTCCGTGGCCTTCACGTTGACCTCCCAGACCACGTTGCCGTTCTCGTTGCCGAGCTCGGCCTCGGTCGCCGTTCCGGGGACCTTCGCGAGCGCGGCCTGCTCGGCCTGCGCCCGGTCGATCTTCGCGAGCGAGGCGAGCTTCGCCGACTCGGCCTTCTCGCCCGCGTCGTCGGCTGCCTCGGAGGCCGCCGACTCCTGCTCGCTCCCGTTCTCCTGGCCGGGGGTCTCTGCCGCCTCTGACCCCTCGTCGGGCGCGTTCGGGGCCTGCACGCTCGATGCGCCGGCGGCCAGGCCGTCGTCGCGCTCGTTCGCGTCCATCGCCCCCGGGCGGTCGGGGGTGTCGCCGGGCTCGGGGAGGTCAGGAGCGGCCGGTGCGACGGCGGCCGGGCTGGTCACGCCCGTCCCGCCCTGCTGGGCGAGCGCGAGGCCGCTGCCGCCGCCGATCGCGAGGACCGCGGCGCTGCCCGCGAGCCACCGCTTGGTCTTGTTGGAGATCATCATCGCGTCACTTCCTTGGGTTTGGCTGACCCGGTTCGCCGGGCTCGAACAGGAGGAAAGCGGGCCGAGATGGGAACGCGATGAGAGTCACCGCCCGGCGACCCCCGCTCGCCCTCCTCCGCGTCCCGCCGCCCACCCGCCGGGGCGTCCGGGCGCTCATCTGGCTCTCATGTCGGAGCGCGACGCTCCACTGCATGCGCCGCAGGTCAAGCCCCCATGTCTGTCCGATCTGCCGCGAGCCCGTCAGCGCCTTCGCCGCGGGCTGCGCCCTGTGCGGAACAGAGCTCGACCCGGCGCGCGCCGACCGGAAGCGGCCCCCGGTCGCCATCCAGCCGGTGCGCCGGCTCCGCGTGCCGTGGCGCCGGACCTAGACTGACCACGCCGCCGACAGCGGGGAGGGAGTGAGGCATGCGCCTCCTGATCGTCGAGGACGAACCGAAGATGGCCGCCTTGGTGAAGCGGGGGATGTCCGACGAGGGGATCGCGGCCGACGTCGCGGGCCGTGGCGAGGACGCCCTCTGGATGGCCCAGGCGGCCGAGTACGGCGCGATCCTGCTGGACGTGATGCTCCCCGGCATCGACGGCTTCGAGGTCTGCCGGCGCCTGCGCGCGGCGGGGGTGTGGTCGCCGGTTCTGATGTTGACCGCGCGCGACGCCGTCGAGGACCGGGTCGCGGGGCTCGACGGCGGCGCAGACGACTACCTGGTGAAGCCCTTCGCCTTCGATGAGCTCCTCGCCCGGCTGCGGGCGCTGGTGCGACGCGGGCCGATCGAGCGGCCAACCGTGCTCGAGGTCGGCGACCTGCGACTCGATCCGGCCGATCACCGCGTCACGCGAGGGGATGTCCCGGTCGCGCTCTCACCGAAGGAGTACGCGATGCTCGAGGTCTTCATGCGCCGCCCCGGGCAGGTGCTGGCACGCCTGACGCTCCTCGAGAGCGTCTGGGACGAGGGTTATGAGAACCGCTCCAACGTGGTGGACGTCTACGTCCGCTACCTGCGGGAGAAGGTCGACCGCCCCTTCGGCGTGGCGTCGATCGAGACCGTGCGCGGAACCGGCTATCGACTGCGCGCCGACGGCGGATGCTCGCCCGCCTCCCGATAAGGCTGCGGCTAGCGCTCGCGTTCGCCGGGGTGATGGCGATCCTGCTGACCGGCGCCGGGCTCTTCCTGCGGTTCAGCCTCGCGAGCAACCTGGACGCCTCGATCGACCGGGCGCTCAGGGCACGCGCGGCGGATGTGAGTGCATTGGTGGCCCAGGCCGACGAGGGGCTCTCCCAGGCCGGCCAGAGTCCGCTGACCGAGGCCGGCGAGTCCTTCGCCCAGGTGATCGATGAGAAAGGCCGGGTGGTCGATGCCACGCCGCTGCTGCGTGACCGCTCCCTGCTCGACGCGAATGAGCAAGCGCGGGCGGCGGAGGCGACCCTGCTCCTGGACCGGTCGTCGATCCCCGGAGTCGACGACGAGGTCCGCCTGCTCGCCACCCCGGCGCGCAGTGATCAGGGCCCGTTGATCGTCATCGTCGGAACCTCGCTGGAGGACCGCGGCGACGCCGTTCGCAACCTCACCGCCTTGCTGCTCATCGGGGGACCGGTCGCGCTGCTGCTGACGTCCGTGGCGGGTTACGGGGTGGCCTCAGCCGCCCTGCGCCCCGTCGAGGCGATGCGCCGACGCGCGGAGCTCATCTCGGGTGGCGGTGAGGGTGAGCGCCTGCCGGTCGGCCCCGCCCGGGATGAGATCGGACGTCTCGGTGAGACGCTCAACGAGATGCTCGCCCGCATCGATCGTGCCCTCGCGCGCGAGCGGGGGTTCGTCGCCGACGCCAGCCACGAGCTGCGGACGCCTCTGGCGATCCTCAAGACCGAGCTGGAGCTCGCACTGCGCGGGGACCGCTCGACGCGCGATCTGCGGGACGCGATCGCCTCGGCGGGTGAGGAGACCGACCGCCTCACCCGCCTGGCCGAGGACCTGCTCGTCATCGCTCGCTCCGACCAGGGCCGGCTCCCGGTGCGCGCCGAACCGCTCCAGACGCGCGCCGTCCTCGAGTCCGTCAGAGGCCGCTTCACCGCGCGCGCCGCTCGGGAGGGGCGAACCGTCGAGGTGGACGCGCCGCCCATCGATCTGCTCGCCGACCGGCCGAGGCTCGAACAGGCTCTCGGCAACCTGATCGAGAACGCCCTCAGCCACGGGGCGGGGCCCATCACCCTGTCGGCCCGGCGCAGCGGCACCGTCGTCGAGTTGCGCGTCCGGGACGAGGGGACGGGGCTTCCCGCCGACTTCGCTCCCCACGCCTTCGAGCGGTTCAGCCGTGCGGATTCCGCCCGCGCGCGCGGGGGAGCCGGACTCGGCTTGGCGATCGTCCGCGCGATCGCGCGAGCTCATCAGGGAGAAGCGCACGTCGCGAACCGCCCGGGTGGCGGGTTCGACGCATGGCTCTCGTTGCCGGTGGCGGCGCCACCCGGGCGAGCGCGTCCGCCCGGCGTCTGAGAGCACACGGGAGTCTCGCTGTGCTTTGACGCTCACACATCGACGCCCCCAAGCCGTGCGGCCCCACCCGAGCCGTGGCACGGACTCCGACCCCATTACGCCGGATCGCGAATCAGCCGCCCCGACGGACCCGTCGGATACCGCCGTCGGGCACGGCCCGCGCACTCGTCACTTCACCCGCGATCCACCAGTGGACTCGACGTGACCGCCGACGGGGTGGGGGTGCCCCGGGGCAGCGTGCGTGCTCGCTCCGCCCTCATCGTCGTGGTGGGACTCTCCGGGAGCGCTCGGGGGGTCGACGTGGACGAGCGCCTCCTCGAGGAACTCAACCCGTGCGATCAGACGGGCGCGGACCGCGACCGCGATCTCGTGACCGGCCTCCACGCTCGTGTCGGCGGGGACGACCACGTTGATCTCAGCGCGCACCTGGTGGCCGAGCCAGCGCGCCCTCACCTCACCCACCTCGATCACCCCCTTGACGTGGCCGGCCTGGTGGCGGATCTCTTCGATCCGCTCGGGCTCGATGCCGTCCATGATGCGCAACCCGATGTCCTTCGCCGAGGTCCAGACGATCCGGAGGATCGCGAGCGAGATCAGGAGGCCGACGATCGGGTCCGCCAAGGGGTAGCCGAGCGCGACCCCGGCCGCGCCGGCGACGACGGCGAGGCTCGTGAAACCGTCGACCCGCGCGTGGTACCCGTCAGCGACCAACGCCGCGGAGCCGATCCGTCGTCCTGAGCGGATGCGGTAGATCGCGACCCACTCGTTGCCGGCGAAGCCGATGAGGCCCGCGATCGCCACGGCGAGCAGGTAGCTCGGCGTGCTCGGGTTGATCAGGCGCTGTATGGCCTCGTAGCCGGCGAAGATGGCCGAGAACAGGATCAGCGCGAGCACCGCGAGACCGGCGAGGTCCTCGGCCCGGCCGTAGCCGTAGGTCAGGCGGTTGGTGGGCAGCCGACGCCCGAGGATGAAGGCGGCAGCGAGTGGGATCGCCGTGAGGGCGTCCCCGACGTTGTGGACCGTGTCGGCGAGGAGGGCCACGGACCCCGAGAGGATCACGACGACCACCTGGAGGGCGGCCGTCGCCCCCAGGATGAGGAGCGACAGCTTGAGGGTGCGCATCGCCTCATGGCTGCCGTGGATCGCGGCGCTCACCCCGCCATGGCTGTGGCCTCCCGGGCCGTGGTCATGACTTCCACTGCTGTGAGCGTGATCACCAGCGCCATGCTCGTGGCCGGTGTGTGGCTGGTGTTCGCTCATTGGGCGTTGGCTCCGCTCGTTTGCCATCGGCTCAGGCGGAGGTGCTCGGCGTGGCCGAGGGCCTCTTCCAAGAGCTCACCGACGTGGGGATCGTGGAGCGCGTAGATCACCTGGCGACCTTCCCTGTGGCCGACCACCAGTCCGAGGTGACGCAGTAGACGCAGCTGATGCGAGACGGCCGACTGCTCCATACCGACGGCCGCAGCCAACCTCCCCACCGAACATGGGCCGTCGCGGAGGTGATCGAGGATCAGCACGCGGCTCGGAGTGGAGAGGGCCTGCATCACCTCCGCGACCTCGCCGGCCATCTGGTGGTCGAGTCGGGTCCGTCCACGCTCGTCTGAGTGACTCATTGGGCGAGCCTAGCATGATGAAATGCTCATGCGTTCATATCGGGGGACGTCGGCGCCCGCCCGCGAAGCGGGCTCACCGACGGCGCCGCCGGATCAGGTGTGGCGCTCATCCCGCCCCGTGTCTGGACCGGCGGTCAGACATCCCTTCAGCCACCAGTCGAGGGCCACTCAGGGGAGTCCGCCGCCTGTCTTGCAACTGTTAATCTACATAGTTGTATAGTGACCCACATTGACCGCAGCGCAGGCCCCCCAAGGAGCACCGATGGGTATGCCGCACCCTCTTCCCGATCCGCTCGTCGAAATCATCGCCGAACGCTTCCGCGTCCTTTCCGAGCCGATGCGCATCCGGGTCCTCGACCGGTTGCGAGGTGGCGAGCTGACCATCGGCGAGCTCGCGGAGGCGCTCGGCACGAGCCAGCAGAACGTGTCCAAACACGTCGGGGTGCTCGCGCGGGCGGGGCTCGTCGCCCGTGAGAAGGACGGCAACAGCGTCCGGTGTCGGATCGCTGACGAGTCGGTGATGCGCCTCTGCGAGGAGGTATGTGGCGGCCTCCAGCGTCAGGTGGCCGAGCTCCAGGCGATCCTCGGCTCGGGCGAGGGCATCTGATGGGCGCCCCCTCGCTCGAGCGTGCGCTCTTCGCGATCGCCGGCTCGGTGACCCTCGTGAGCGTCGCCCTGGCCGTCTTCCTCAACCCTTGGCTCCTGCTCATCACGGCGTTCGTCGGAGCGAACCAGCTCCTGTTCGCCGCCGCAGGCGACTGTCCGATGTCCCTGGTGCTGCGGCGGGCCTGCGGTCTGAAGGGGGCGGGACGATGAGCGCCCTCGGCCCGATCGGGCGGCTGGGCCGCTGGTCGGCGACCCATGGACGCATCGTCGCCGTCACCTGGATCGTCCTGATCGTCGGCCTCGGAGCCGTGGCGCCCCGCGTCGAGACCGCGCTCTCGGGCGCCGGCTGGGAGGACTCAGGCTCCGAGTCCGTGCAGGTGCGCGACACCGTGCAGCGGGGCTTCGACGGCGCCGCCTCCAGCGCCCTCACGGTCGTGGTGGCCTCGGACTCCCTGACCACCGGCGACCCGGCCTTCACCGCGACCGTGGCGCGCGTCACGGCGCTGCTCGACGACGAGGAGGCCGTCTCCTCGGTGGCAGCCCCGAGCGCCGAGGCGGGCACGATCAGCCGCGACGGCCGCACGGCCATCGTCCTCGGAGGCGCCGCCTCGGACCCGACGGGCATGGTCCGGGCGGCCGACGACCTGAAGGGCCCGCTCGCGGACGCCGCCGCTCCGGGCACCACCGTCAGCCTCACCGGCTCGTCGGGCATGTGGTCGGACTTCAACAGCGCCAACCGCGACGCCATGCTGACGTCCGAGCTGATCTCCTGGCCTGTGACCCTGGCCATCCTGATCGTCGCCTTCGGCGCCCTCGTGGCGGCCGGGCTGCCCCTGCTTCTCACCATCCTCAGCCTGGCCGCCTCGGCGGGCTCCCTCGTCGTGGCTGCGCAGCTCTTCGACGTCTCGATCTGGGCGATGAACTTCGCGCTGATGTTCGCCCTCGCCCTGGGCATCGACTACGCACTGTTCATCGTGGTGCGCTTTCGCGCCGCGCTGGCCGACGGGCGCCACTCCAGGATCGAGGCGGCGGCCCTCACGATGGACACCGCTGGCACGGCGGTGCTCTTCTCGGGCCTCACCGTCCTGATCGCCCTGACGGCGGTGATGCTGGTGCCGAGCCCGGCGTTCCGCTCGATGGCGCTCGGGATCATGCTCTCGGTCGTCTTCGTCCTCGGGGCGACGCTCACGCTGCTCCCGGCGGTGCTGGCGCGCCTGGGTGACCGGATCAACCGCTTCGCCCTCCCGTGGGCGCGGACGGCAGAGCACCGCTCGCCGCGCTTCGCCCGCTGGGGCCAACGCCTCTGGTCGAAGCCGGCGCTCTACGGCGTCCCGGCACTCATCGTCCTGCTCGCGCTGGCCGCGCCGGTGCTTGGCCTGCGCACCGGCATGCCATCGATCTCCGTCGTCCCGGAGGGCGACTCCTCGCGGGTCGGATACGCGCAGGTGGTGGACGGCTTCGGCCCCGGCGCGCCCGGCCAGCTCCAGCTCGTCGGACCCGCGGCCGAGATGGCCGACGCGCGGGCGATCGCCACCGCCGACCCCGGCATCGCCCAGTCCTCACCGCCCCGCGCAGGCACCGGGGGCCTCGCCCTCGTCACCGCCGTGCCGGCGATGGACCCCTCGGACCCTGCTCTCGGGGCGTCGGTGGACCGGCTGCGGGATGCTCTGCCGGGAGGGGTCCTCGTCGGCGGTGCCGCGGCCGAGAACCACGACCTCGAGACCGCCCTCAACGAGTACACGCCGATCGTGATCGCCGTGGTCCTGGCACTCGGATTCCTGCTGCTGCTCGTGGCGCTCCAGGCGCCGCTCGTCGCGGCCATCGGCGTGCTCACCAGCCTCCTGGCCACCGCAGCCGCCTTCGGCGTCGCCCGCCTGATCTTCCAGGAGGGTCACCTGGCCGGCCTTCTCGGCTTCGAGTCCCAGGGCTTCCTCGACGCCTGGGGGCCGGTGTTCTTCTTCGCGATGATCTTCGCGATCTCGATGGACTACACCGTGTTCCTGCTCTCCGCGGCCAAGGAGCACTGGGACCACAGCCACGACGCCGAGGGGGCCGCCGTCGAGGGCATGGCCCACTCGGGCCGGGTCGTGGTGGCCGCCGCCGCCGTGATGGTGGCGGTCTTCTTCACCTTCGCGCTCTCGGGGCCCCTGCCGCCGAAGGAGATGGGGATCATCCTCGGCATCGCCGTCCTCCTCGACGCGCTGCTCGTGCGCCTGCTCCTGTTGCCGGTCGCGATGCGCCTGGCGGGAGCGGCCGCCTGGTGGAGGCCGAGGTGGCTGGCCCGGGCGCTGCCCGAGGTCCGGTTCGGCCATGGGTGAATCACCCTGAGACCGCTCATGCCGTCAACAGGTGCGCCCGTCGACCGGGCACCGGCAGACCCTCAGATCCAGGAGATCAACACCATGCACAACGTCAACGTCGATGCCCTCACAAAGACGATCACCCAGGGGGAGTCCGATCCCTCGAGCCTCGTCCAGGAGGTGAGTTTCGACGGCGAGTGGCGGAGCGAGCAGGGGCCGCAGTTCACGACGACGATCCCCGTGCCGAACGGCGAGCCGTTCATCTTCGAGGCCGACTTTCCACCGCCTATGGGTGGCACCGGTTCGGCGCCGAACCCGTTGGCCTACTGCTTCTGGGGCGGACTTGCCTGCTACGCGATGACCTTCGCCCAGGAGGCCGCCCTCCGGGGGGTGGCGCTGCGCGGTCTGCGGGCCCACGCCACGGCCGAGGTGGACATGTCGCGCGCCCTCGGCGTCAGCGACAACCCGCCGGTGGAGCGCATCGATTGGACACTCGATGTCGACGCCGACGCCGATGCCACCACGCTCGATGCCATCAAAGCCACGGCCGACGAGCACTGCCCGGGCGTCTACTGCCTGCGCAACCCGGTCGAGCTGCGCACGCAGCTGGGCGCCTGAGGAACCGCAGTCGAGCAAACGATGGACAGTGACCGAGCCGTGGATCCTGAACAGTTCTTGGTTCACGCAATCGCCCTGGGCGGTCATTGGGAGGAATGCGCCCCCACCGGTGCTCGGCCGGGTGGGGCGGGCCGAGCTTTCGTGCTTGGTGCGGCAGGTGCCCTATTGGCGGGCGCGGTCGCCGGGCGGCGGACCCGAGGCCGACCCGACACAAGGGCGATTCCCCATACCGATTGGATAGTTGCCTACCACTTGGAGAGGATGAGATGCACGACATGAGTACCGACGGTGCCGTCCGCGGGGCGGGGCAGGAAGAACACGCTCCCTCTGCGGTGCAAGGGCCAACACCGCTTGCCGGCGGGTCTAGCAGGACCCGCTCAGGCATCGAGAACCTGCTGAGGGCAGTCTCGTCGGCCACCCGTGTGGTGGGCGATGTCGCCTGAGCCGTGGATTGCGGAATTCGCCCGTGCAGGGCGTGACCGCGAACCGATGCGTGTCCCGGTTCTCCTCGCTGACAGCGGTCTCGTCGTGATCGATGCGACCTGGGGCACGATCCGACCCCTGCAGCTCGCCGACGGGGTCTGCACTGTGGGAGAGCTGGAGGTCATGGAGCACCTCCATCGCGGGCGGTCGCTCATCGACAGCAGGCCTGCTGACGCTTACGGCGCGTTCACGATCCCGGGGGCGCGCAACCTTCCCCACGACGAGACGTTGGAGCGCATGGGCCAGCTCGATAGGGCTGAGCCGGCTGTCTTCTTCTGCAACGGGCCGCAATGCGCAGCGTCGCCACTCGCCATCGACTCGCTGCTCGCTGCCGGATACCCGCCCGCTGCGATCCACTACTACCGCGGAGGCCTGCACGACTGGATGAGCCTCGGGTTGCCGACCGAATCTCCCTTGACGACTGTTAAGGGGGCACCGCCTTGCTGTTGACGCCACGGGCCGCCACGGGGCCGGAGTACTACGACGGGTCGAGTTCGCCGCGACGACTCCTACTCCGAGAACGGCGAGGTGCGGGCTCCTGGGCCCGCCGGGGAGCAGGGTCGCTCGGGCTTGAGGGCCTGCGCCTGAGGGCTCGCTCGACGAGCTGCTGGAGGCGATCATCCGGTGAGCGGCGAGCCGTTGGCCGGCACGACCCGTCGCCGTGACGGCATCGTCGGCTTCGACCTGGTCTTCGCTGCGCCCAGGTCGGTCAGCGTCCTGGCGGCGGTCGGGGAGAGCAGGTCCGGCGCGAGGTGCGGGGCCCACGCCTCGGGCGTCCGGGCGGGCCTTGATCACCTCATGCGTGTGTCGTTCGCTGGAGGCGCGACGGGTGAACCTCCTTCGAGGGGAGGGCTTTGTTGGCGCGGTCAACCTACACGGATGGCCCGATTGGGCGATCCGCAGCTGCACGCCCACCTGGTGACCGCCGACCGGGTGAGGGGCGAGGACGGGCGCTGGAGTGCGCCCGACATACGCCCGGTCTATGCGGAGGCCAAGATCGCCGGCACGATCGCCGACGCTGTCATCCGCGATGCGCTCACCAAGTCGCCCGGTGTGCCGACCCTGGCGTATCGACGCGAGGAAGATCGACGTGCTGGGGCTTAAGCCTCCCCGCCACTTTCGCGATGACGCTACTCGCGCGAGCCGGTCGCTAGCGTGTCGCGCTGATGAATCTCAGGCCCGCCTCTTCGCGCGCACACACGCCGGTCCCTGACGGATCGCGACCGCCTCCCTGGCTCTCGCGCCATGCGCTCAGCGGTGCGATCGTGGCGGGTGGAGCCACGGGGGCCGCCCTGCGTTACGGTCTCGGCGAGGCCCTGCCGATTCAGCCTGGTGCATGGCCATGGTCAACGTTCGTCGCGAACCTCCTCGGCACCGCGCTGCTCGGCTACTTCGCCACACGCCTGCTCGAGCGCCTGCCCCCGAGCCCTCATCGCCGCCCGCTGCTCGGCACCGGCTTCTGCGGGGCGTTGACGACCTTCTCGACGCTTCAGGTCGAGGCGATCTCTCTCGGTAGGGAGGGCCGACCAGAGCTCGGCGCCCTGTACGTCATGGCCTCCGTCGGCGGGGGGCTCCTGTGCGTCGCGCTGGCGAGCGCCCTCGTGCGACGCGCCCGGCTGGGAGTACGATGACGCTCGTCCAGATGCTCGGCGTCTCGGTCATTGGAGGACTCGCCGCCCTCGCCCGTTTCCACCTCGACGGGGTGGTGTCACGCCGGCTCCGGGGCGACTTCCCCTGGGGCACCCTTGTCGTGAACAGCATTGGCGCGCTGCTCGCTGGGCTTGTCGCAGGAGTGGCCCCGGCGGAGACGTGGCGGGTGGCGATCGCCGTCGGGGCGCTTGGTTCCTTCAGCACCTTCTCCACCTGGATGCTGGAGAGCCAGCGCCTGGCAGAAGAAGGTCGCACTGCTCTCGCGGTACGCAACGTCGCGTTTTCCGCGACCCTCGGGCTAGCCCTGGCTGCGGCGGGCTGGGCCATTGGAGCGCGGTTGTGAGCGCGGAGGGCCTAAAGTTGAGCGTCTACTTCGGCGAGAGCGACCGAACGGACGGCGCGCTGCTCTCCGATGCCCTGATGGATCTGTTCGGTGGCCACGGGGTGCTGGCGTCGATCCTGTTGCGCGGTGTTGAGGGGTTCGGGATCAAGCACCAGCTACGTACCGATCGGCTCCTTAGCCTCTCGGAGGACCTGCCGCTGGTCGCGGTAGCCGTCCGACACCGCCACGCGCATCGATCGGTTGCTCCCCGAGGTCACGGCCGTAGTGGAAGGGGGACTGGTCGTCCTCGAACGGATGGTCCTACCCGATCACCAGCTCGACGGAGAGCTACCGCTGTTCGAGGGGGAGAATGCAAAGCTGGCGATCTACTGCGGACGAGCTGAGGAGCGCGAAGGCCGCTTGGTGATCCGCTCGGTGCTCAGCCTCCTGCGCGAGGCGGGGGTACCCGGGGCGACGGTCCTGGCGGGACTCGACGGGACGATCGGCGGCGAGCGCCGGCGAGCGCGCTTCTTCGCCCGTAACCAAGGGGTGCCGGCGATCGTGCTGAGCGTCGGCGCGCGCGAGCGCTACGCCGCCCTGCTGCCGCGGCTGCGCGGCGCGCTCAACGGCCGTCACGTCATGACCCTCGAGAAGGTGCACGTCGTCCGTCACGACGGCCGAACGATCGGCGACTTGCCCGCGATGCCCGACCGTGACGCCCGGGGGTTCGCCATGTGGCAAAGGGTCTCGGTGTTCGCCGGCGAGATGGAACGCTGGGAAGGAAAGCCCCTGCACTCCCAGCTGATCCGGCATCTGCGCGAGGCGAACGCCGCAGGCGCCACGGTACTGCGGGGGGTGACCGGCTACTCGCTCGATCGCCCCGTGCACACCGATCGCCTGCTCGCCATCCGTCGTCGCGCGCCGATCCTCGTGACGATGATCGACTCAGCATCGGCGATCGTGCGTCTTTGGCCGATCGTCGCCCGGGCGACCGCAGCAGCGGGCCTCGTTACCTGCGAGGTGGTTCCGGCGTTCCGAACGTTGGGTCCGAGCGGGACTACTGGGGGGTTGACGCTGGCGGATCCCCCGGCCTGATGTATCGGGCGTGACTTCAGCGCAACGGCGTAAGTGCGCTCGTGATCTCGTCCACCGGAATCTCGGAGACTGCATAGCGGCTCGATCGAAGAGCGAAAGCGACGCGAGCCTCGCTGAGGCGGGCGCCCGCGGCCGCTCCCGTCGGCGGAGCTCATCCCGCGGAGGAGCGTGCCGAGGTCGCCGTCGCCGACGACTCCCGACAGCTCAAGACCTCTGTCTCAGAGCCCGCCCAAAGCCCGGCGACTCGCCACGACCGACCTAGGTAGTCATCGAGACTAAGGGCGACCTGCTGTTCGTAGTAGGACTCCTGGCCAACCGGGGGGCTTTGCAACGCCCAGCACGTCGCGCGCAGAATGGAAGACCGATCGAGCGACGGGCACAGTTGCATCTGGCATGATGCGACCCAACCATGTTGACGATCCGCGCCGCGAAGGGTCCCGATTACTACGAGCGGCCCGAGTTCGCCCGCGATGACTACTACTCCGACCGCGGCGAGATCCGCGGCGAGTGGGCAGGGCGCGGAGCGGAGCTACTGGGACTGTCGGGATGTCCTGAGGAGGGTGGTCTCGGGGTGCTCCTCGACGGCAGCGATCCGGTGAGCGGCGCTGTGCTTGCGGGTACCGCTCGCCGTGCCGGCGGCAATGTCGCCTTCGACCTGACCTTCGCGGCGCCCAAGAGCGTGAGCGTCCTGGCGGCGGTCGGGAACGAAGGGGTTCGGGGTGCTGTCCTTGATGCGCACGCGACCGGCGTCCGCGCCGGGCTTGATTACCTGGAGCGCCACGCCTGCTTCGCGCGGCGTGGGCGCAACGGGCTGACGGTCCTCCCGGCGGAGGGGTTCGTCGGAGCGGTCTACGTTCACGAGATGGCCCGCTCGGGTGATCCTCACCTGCATGCCCACTTGGTGATCGCCAACCGGGTGAGGGGAGCTGACGGTCGCTGGAGTGCTCCAGACATGCGCCCGGTCTACGCCCACGCCAAGACCGCCGGCACGATCGCTGACGCGGTAATGCGCGCCGAGCTGTCGCGCAGCCTCGGTGTCGAGTGGGGTCCGGTGGTCAACGGCATCGCCGAGCTTGTCGCCGTGCCGGTCGAGGTGCGTGAGCACTTCTCGGCCCGTCATGCCGAGATCATGGAGGAGGCGATCGCCCGTGGGCTGACCTCGATGTCCGGTATCGCCGCGATCCAGCGCGAGACGCGCGACCGGAAGCGCGTCGTCGCGCGCGAGGTGGCGGTCGCCGGCTGGCGGGCCCGCGCTGCCGAGCACGGCTTCGGCGAGCGAGAGCTCGCCGGCGCCCTCGGGCGTGTGCGCACCGTCAGCGCCTCCGCCTACACCGAACGCCTGCGGGCGCAGGCCACCCGCATGCTCGGACCGGAGGGCCTCACCCGAGAGAGCTCCACCTTCACCCGGCGCGAGGTGATCCAGGCGCTGGCCGTGGTCCATCCCGAGGGCGCGCCCGCCGGCCATCTCGAGCGCCTCGCCGATGAGTTCATCGCCAAGCGCTGCCTCGCGCTCACCGGCCCCGAGGACGGCGCACGCCACGATCCGCTTTACACCGTCCCCGACATGCTGCGTACCGAGGTGCGCCTGCTCGACGCGGCCACCGGGCGCGATCCGAACGGGTCGGTCGTCGCGGGGACACCGGCCCTCGACGCCGCGGTCGCTGCGCGTCCGAGCCTCGGCGCTGACCAGGAGCAGGCGGTGCGCCACCTCGCATCAGGGGAGGGCCGGGTGCGGGTGCTGGAGGCGCACGCCGGCACTGGCAAGACCTTCACCCTCGCCGCCCTGCGTGACGCCTACGAGCAGTCCGGTGTACCGGTGATAGGCGTCGCGTGGCAGGGCCAGGCGGCCGACGTCCTCCAGCGCGAAGCGGGCATCGCCTCCCAGACCGCCGCCCTCCTGCTTCGCCGGATCGAGAGGGGAGAGGACGGCGCCATCCCGCACCGCTCGGTGATCGTGGTGGACGAGGCGTCGGTGATGCCGACCCGCGCGCTCGAGCGGCTCATTCACGCCGCCGCCTGGCGCTCGGCGCGTGTCGTCCTCGTGGGCGATCGCGCCCAGCTTCCCTCGATCGACGCCGGCGGCGGCTTCGCCGCCCTCGCCGACCGGCTCGGCGCGGTCGAGTTGACCGAGAACCGTCGGCAGGCATCGGAGCTACAGCGCCGCATCGCCGCGCACCTGGCCGAGGGCCGGGCCGCCGCGGCGGTGGCGCTGCTGTCCGAGAGCCGTCGCCTTCAGCCCTTCGACGACGCGCGCGACGCGCGGCGTGCTCTTGTCAACGCGTGGGCCGAGGCGGAGCTGACCGAACCCGGGCGCAACCTGATGGTCGCCCACGACCGCCACGACGTCGCAGAGCTGAACCGACTCGCCCGCGAGTGGCGTGAGCAGTGGGGCTTCATCTCGGACAGACGAATCACGGTTCATGGAACCGAGTGGGGGATCGGCGATCGGATGGTCTGCCGAAGGAACGACTACGCCCTTGGTGTGCGCAACGGCACCCAGGGGACGGTCGTCCAACTCGACCGCTACGCCGAACACCTCGACCTGCGCACCGACCATGGCGAGACGATCCGCATCCCCGCCGACTACCTCGCCCACGCCCGCCACGGCTACGCCCTCACCGGGCACGTCTCCCAAGGAGAGTCGGTTGATCGCACCTTCGTCCTCGCGAGCCCCGAGCGCGGTGGAGCCGAGTGGGCCTACGTCGCAGGATCACGCCAACGCCATGACCTGCAGGTGTTCGTCGTCCACCACGAGGCCGAGAACGTCGAGGATGCCCTCCCCCGGGCGTGGTCGCGCTCGCAGGCCAAGTCGTTGGCGCTCGACCTGGTCGATCCCGCCGACAGGAACGCGGCGATGGATGCGGCACGTGGCGACATCGCTGCGGCGACGCCCGAGCGCGTCGTTGCACGGGGTGATGAGCTGCGAGCGGCTCGTGATGAGGCGCGGACCCGGATGACCGCGACCAGCGGGGACGTCCGGGCACGCCGCGCCGAGGCGGCGCAGGCCCTGGAGCGGGCCGAGACCGGGCTCCGTGACGCCGAGTGGCGCGTGAGGCATCTCTCTGAGCGGCTCACGGGGACGCCGCTCTGGCGCCGAGGCGAGCGCGCCGGGCTCCGGAGCGATCTGGCACGGGCAGAAGGGGAGGTCGGTCGCCACCAGGCTGCGGCCGGGGCGACCCGCTCGGAGCTGGCGCGGCTCGGGCCGGCGGGCGAAGATCCCGCCGCGAGGGCGCAGCGCCTCGGCGCGGAGATTGAGGTTCTCGAGGGGCGGCTCTCCTCGTGGCGGGCGATTGGCGATGCGGGCCACGCGCGGCAGATGGACACCCGGCGGCACAATCCTCCCGGTCGAGACCTCGGCCTGCACAGGTAACCGGCCGCGTCTGAGGTCGCGGGTACCCTCGATTCAATGGCGCAGGACCCACCCCGACACCGCCGCCAGTGGCGGGACTACCGCACGCCGCGGGGGCGGCGGCCGGTGAAGGACTTCCTCGATGATCTTCCCGACGAGGATGCCGCCGCGATCGCCGCAGCGATGAAGGACGTCCTCGTGGACGGGCTCGCCGTCGCCCGGCATCTTCGCGGAGACATCTACGAGGTGCGCGCCGACGCCGATCGGGTGATCTACCGGGTCCTCTTCGCTACGGAGGGGCGCTACTCGCAAGTGTTCCTCGCCTTGGAGGGCTTCAAAAAGAAGACCCAGAGGACGCCTCCGGAGACGATCCGCCTGGCGGAGCGGCGCCTCGCGAGCTGGCGCGATCGGGGCGGCGGATAGCCGCAGGAGCTCGAGAGCTATACTCTTGGCGGTATCTCACCGATGAGATAGAGAGCGCTAGGCAGATGGGAGATCGCGATGGCCGGAAAGACGGACTTCCTCGATGAGCTGATCGATGAGCGCGCGGCCGCGAACCCTGCCTTTGCCGGGATGGTCGAGGCGGCCTACGAGCGGCGTCGGCTCCTGCGCGCGCTGGCAAAGCGGCGCGAGGAGCTCGGCCTGTCCCAGACGCAGGTCGCTGCGCGCATGGGCACATCCCAATCGTCGGTTGCCCGTCTGGAGAGCGGTGAGGCCGACGCCCGCCTCTCCACCATCGAGCGCTTCTCGGCGGCGCTCGGCGTGCGCCTGAACTGGAGCCTCGACGATGCCCCGAGCGCGTCGCACCGCTGACCCGGCCTACCAGCGGTGAGCGTGCCCGCCTCGATCCCTTCGAGGCGCTCGCCCGCCAGGTGATCCTGCGCCGGGGAGAGCTTGGCCTGACCCAGAAGGACCTCGCCGAGCGGGTCGGCACCACCCACTCGGCGATCTCGCATCTCGAGAGCGGCCGGCACCGCGGCTCGATCGCCACGCTCGACCGCGTCGGTGAAGCGCTCGGTCTGCGGCTGGTGGTCAGCCAGGAGCCGGTCACCGCCCGAGCCACGCCCAGCCGAGTAGACAGTCCATTGAAGACGGGCGCATACTGTGTATATGGACCGAGCACTCGCCACCCACCTCAGCGTCGGGCAGTCTGTCGTCCATGAGTGGCGAGCCATCTCGGCCAGTCCTGACGATCGACGAGGTCGCCGACTGGCTCGGCATGCACCGCAACTCGGTTCACCGCGCCGCCCGACAGGGCCGGCTTCCGGCGCGCCGGGTCGGCAAGGAGTGGAGGTTCCTCGCCGAAGCCGTCGCCGCCCGTTGGACACCGGGCCGCAGACTGCGCGGCCCCGCCGAGCCGGCGCTCGCCGGCCCCGCCTTCCCGGAGTCCCCGGTGGAGCTGTCGGTCCTGGAAGCCGCCGAGTTCCTACGCGTCGAGCCGAACACGATCTATCACGAGGCCGCCGCCGATCGCCTTCCCGCCTGGAAGGAGGGGCAGGAGTGGCGCACGAGCGCCTCGGCGCTTCGCGAGTACCTCTCCTCCGACCCCGATCCATCCGGGCGCTACGTGCGCAACGGAGGCACGGACACGCAGTAGGCGGCCCGTCGTGGTGAGGCGCCGCCAGCCGCCGCCCCTCGCCTCCGCCGAGCACTACCGGGTGAAGGCCGTGGAGCAGACGCTCCAGATCCTCGACGTCCTCGCCGAATCACCCGATCTCGCGCTCCCTGAGATCGCCGAGCGGATCGGCCTCGCGACCCCGAACGCTCACAAGCTGATCCTGCACCTGCAGGAAGCAGGCCTCGTCGAGACCGGCCTGATCGACAAGCGCTATCGCCTCGGCGCCCGGCGCCTCGCCGCCCTGACCGAACGCTCGCTCTCGACCGTCAGCCACTGGGAGGCGTTCCGGGCGAGTGTGCCGGCTCTCCTGGCGCTCACCGGCATGCACGGCCTCGTGGCGAAGCTCGTCGGATCGCGGGTCGTCTTCGTCGAGCAGACCCGCGGCCCGGATCTCGCCCTCGGTCGCGCCTTCCCCGCCCATGCGACCTCCCTCGGGAAGGCCCTCCTGGCAGAAGCACCCGTGTCGGTCCTCGATGAGGTGGTGCTCGACGCCTGGAGCACCAAGACGATCACCGACCGTGAAGAGCTCGAGGCCGACCTCGCCGTGACCCGAGAGCGCGGCTGGGCCCTCGAGGACGGGGAGCTCGACGTCCGCCGTCGCTCGGTCGGGGCGGTCGTGCGCGACCACCGGGGTACCGCGGTCGCGGCGATCGGGATCGGTGGCGTCACCAAAGCGTTCCCCGACGAGCGCCTGCCCGAGTTTGTCGGCCAGGTCCTCGATGAGGCCCAGAAGATCACCGACGCCCTCGGCGGAGCGCTCGGCGCGCTCGCGCCGCCGCGCCTCGACATCACCGTGACCAGCGCGGTCGAGCCCCCGGTGCCGCCGGTTCCGCGGACGGACACGCCGGAGGGGAGCCATACGCCGAAGCGCAGTAGGACCCGCGATGGGTGACGGCCGCGCTCGGCCGCTCGTCGGTCTGAACGAAGCGGCCGAGATACTGGGCATGTCTCGGCGAACCCTGGAGCGCCGGATCGCGGCGGGAGAGATCGCGGTGTTTCGCGATCGCCGGATCGTGGCGATCCCGTCGGCCGAGATCACGCGCTACGTCGCTGATCGTGTCGCCCGCCGGGGATCAGCGCGGCGGGCGCGATCGGTGCCCGTGCCGTCCCTGGCGCCCGGCGAGCGTCTCTGGGACTGATCGGCCGACAAACGTCATGCGCTCCGCCCGCCCGCCCGTCATAGCGTCGCCTGCGAGGGGATCGTGATCCGACGCGAGGAGGGCGGGGAGATGGCTGGCGGTCACCCGGGCGTCCAGGAGCGGAGGGGGTCGAAGGTAACGACCTACCGGGTGCGGGTACGCACGAACGGCGTCCTGGTGAGCCGGTCGTTCACGACGGTCGCGGCGGCGCTCGCCTGGCGTGCAGAGGCGCTCGAGGGGATCGTCGATCGGGGGGTGCTGCCGGCGCCCGCCCCGCCGCCTCCGCGCCGGGTCGCGACCGTGGCCGACGCCGCCCGATCGCTCGCCCGCGGCATGGTGAGCGGCGCCGTCCGGACCAGGGCCGGCACCCCGTACAAGCCCTCGGTCGTGCGCAAGTACGAGGAGCAGCTGCGCACCTTGATCGTGCCCGCCATCGGCGGCCTGCCGGTCGGCGCGTTGACGCGCGGAGACGTCCAGCGGCTCGTCGATCGCATCGCGGCGGAGCGCACCCCGGAGCACGCGCGCAAGGCCCTCGTGGCACTGCGGGTCGCCCTGCGTGTAGCCGAGCGCGACGGCCTCATCGAGCCCGGCTCTAACCCCTGTTCCGGAGTCCGTGCGCCCGCCGACCAGCGCATCGAGCGGGCCGCTCGGATCCTGACTCCCCAGGAGGTGAGCGGGATTCTGAAGAGCGCAATGGCCGACGACGCCCGCCTCGGGCGCTCGTTCGGCGCCCCGCTCATCGCTCTCCTGTTCGGCACCGGCTTGCGCCTCGGGGAGGCTCTGGCGCTTCCGTGGGGCGTGGAGGGCCTCGACCTCGACGCGGGCGTGGTGCGCGTGCGCCGCTCGCTCGACCGGGTGCGCGACCGGGAGACCGGCACCTTCGCCTTCGTGGCTCCGAAGACCCGCACGAGCCGGCGCGAGGTGCCCGTCCGGCCGAGCGACGTCGCGATGCTGAGGCGCCACCGGCTGGCGTCCGGCCGGCCCGCCGACGGCGCGCTCGTGTTCGCCGACGAACGGGGCCGGGCGCTGACTCCGAACGGGCGGCCGCGGCA
This sequence comes from Bauldia sp., assembly GCA_022841545.1. Lineage (GTDB taxonomy): Bacteria > Pseudomonadota > Alphaproteobacteria > Rhizobiales > Kaistiaceae > Bauldia. Next base: position 26,442 of record JALHRF010000063.1, read on the forward strand.
CGCGTTCACGCGCGCCGTGAATGCCGCGGGGCTCGGCGACCCGGCACCGAAGCTCCACGATCTGCGCCACGCCTACGCTACCGCGCTACTCGCCGCGGGGCTCACCGTGCATGCGGTCGCGGAACTACTCGGGCACTCGTCACCGGCGCTCGTGATGGCTCGCTACGGGCACGCGTACGCGGCCGAGAAGGCCGCCTCGGCGATGGCCCTCGAGCGGTTCTGCGCGCGCCCGTTCTGACCGAGAGGAACCATGCGGCTTGGTCCATTCTTGGTCCAATTCGGACCAAATGGGGCGCCCGGTGACTTTTCCTGACATTCCCTGACGCCCGGTGACGGCAACAAAAAACCCCGCCGGAGCGGGGCTTTCGTTGTCCCACGTTGAGTAGCGCATACGGGATTTGAACCCGTGTTACCGCCGTGAGAGGGCGGCGTCCTAGGCCCCTAGACGAATGCGCCACGGACAGGCACCGGACCATGGGGGAAGAAGCTGGGGGAGGAGGATTCGAACCCCCGCTACCGGGGCCAGAACCCGGCGTCCTACCGCTAGACGATCCCCCACCACGGGACGGGCCGACGCGATGGTACCAAACGGCCGG
>JALHRF010000064.1 GCA_022841545.1 Bauldia sp.
ATCCCCAATGTCTTCGGCACGGTGCCGGTGGTGCAGGAAATGCAGTCGGAAGGCGGGGCGGCCGGCGCGCTTCATGGCGCGCTGCAGAGCGGCGCGCTGGCGACGACCTTCACCGCCTCCCAGGGCCTGCTCCTGATGCTGCCCAACATGTTCAAGATCGCCGGCGAGCTGACGCCGATGGTGATGTATGTCGCGGCGCGGGCGATCGCAACGCAGGCGCTGTCGATCTTCGGCGACCACCAGGACGTGATGGCCGTGCGCTCCGCCGGCTTCGCGATGCTGGCGGCAGGTTCGGTGCAGGAAGCGCACGACCTCGCGGCGGTGGCCCAGGCCGCGACGCTCCGGTCGCGCATACCCTTCATCCACTTCATGGACGGGTTCCGGACCTCGCACGAGGTCAATGGCCTGGCGCTCCTCCCCGACGATGCGCTGCGGGCGATGATCGACCCGGCCCTGGTGCGGGCGCATCGCGACCGGGCCCTCAGCCCGGCGCATCCGGTGGTGCGTGGCACCGCCCACAATCCCGACACCTTCTTCCAGGTGCGGGAGACGGCGAGCCCCTACTACGCGGCAACGCCGGCCATCGTGCAGGCCGAAATGGACCGGCTGGCTGCACTTTGCGGCCGCGCCTACAGCCTCTTCCGCTACGACGGGCACCCGGAGGCGGAGCGCGTCATCGTGTCGATGGGGTCGGGCGCCGAGACGGCGCGGGAGACGGCGCTGTGGCTTTCGGCGCGCGGCGAGAAGGTCGGCGCACTCCAGGTCGTGCTCTACCGGCCGTTCTCGGCGGCGCATTTCCTCGCAGCGCTGCCCGCGAGCGTCCGGTCGATTGCGGTGCTCGACCGCTGCAAGGAGCCCGGCGGCATCGGCGAACCGCTCTACCAGGACATCGTCGCGGCGCTCGCCCGGGCCGCCGCCACGGGGACGCGCGCCATGCCCCGCATCGTCGGCGGGCGCTACGGCCTCTCCTCCAAGGAGTTCCACCCGGGGATGGTCCGGGCGGTGTTCGACGAACTCGCCAGGCCCTCGCCCCGGGACGGCTTCACCATCGGCATCAACGACGACGTTTCGGGCACCAGCCTCGACTACGACCGCGGCCTCGACATCGAGCCCGAGGGGACGACGCGCGCGGTGTTCTACGGGCTCGGCGCCGACGGCACGGTGGGCGCCAACAAGAACAGCGTGAAGATCCTCGCCGACATTCCCGGCCACTATGCGCAGGGCTACTTCGTCTATGATTCCCACAAGTCCGGCGCCGAGACGATCTCGCATCTCCGCTTCGGCACCGCGCCGATCCGCGCGCCCTATCTGATCCGCCATGCCGACTTCATCGCCTGCCACAAGTTCGACTTCCTGAAGCGACTCGACGTCCTTGGCACGGCGCGGCCCGGCGCGACCTTCCTGCTCAACGCCCCGCAGGCGCCCGAGACAGTGTGGGACGCGCTGCCGCGCCCGGTGCAGAAGCGCATCCTCGACCTCGACTTGCGATTTTTCGTCATCGACGCGACCGGGGTGGCGCAGGCGCTTGGCCTGGGTCCACGGGTCAACACCATCCTCCAGACCTGCTTCTTCGCGATTTCCGGCGTGTTGCCCCGCGACGAGGCGATCGCCGCGATCAAGCACGCGATCGAGAAGGCCTATGGCCGGAAGGGCGGCAAGGTCGTCGAGAAGAATTTCGCCGCGGTCGACGCGGCGCTGGCCCATCTCCACGAGGTGATGGTGCCGCGGAGGCTGACCGGCGCGGAGCCGCCGCCGCTGGTGCCGGACGACGCGCCGGCTTTTGTGCAGGCCGTCACCGCGATGATGATGGGCGGGCGGGGCGACGAGATTCCGGTGAGCGCGATGCCGGTCGATGGCAGCTTCCCGCCCGGCACCACCGCCTACGAGAAGCGAAACATCGCCGCCGAGGTGCCGTTCTGGGATGCCGAGCTTTGCGTCCAGTGCGGCCAATGCTCGATCGTCTGCCCGCACAGCGTCATCCGCGCCAAATACTATCCGGAGGAGGCGCTTGACGGCGCGCCGGAGCGCTTCCCCTCGGCGGAGGTCAACGCGCGAGGCTTCCCCGGCAGCCGCTACACGCTGCAGATCCATGTCGAGGACTGCACCGGCTGCGGCCTCTGCGTCGAGAACTGCCCGGCGATCAGCCCGACCGAGCCCGGCCACCGCGCCATCGACATGGTCGACAAGGCGATCCTGATCGAGCGGGAGAAGGTGAACCTCGCCTTCTTCGAGACGCTGCCCCTCCCCGACCGGTCCCGGGTCAACTTCGCCAATGTCCGCGGCGTCCAGTTCCTCGAGCCGCGGTTCGAGTTCTCCGGCGCCTGCGCGGGGTGCGGCGAGACGCCCTACGTCAAGCTCGTCACCCAGCTCTTCGGCGATCGGCTGCAGATCGCCAATGCCACGGGCTGCTCGTCGATCTATGGCGGCAACCTCCCGGCCCATCCCTGGACGGTCGACGCGAACGGGCGGGGGCCGGCCTGGGCCAATTCGCTGTTCGAGGACAATGCCGAGTTCGGCCTCGGCTACCGGCTGGCGGTCGACCAGCAGACGGCGATGGCGCGGCGGCTCCTCGCCGACCTCGCGCCGGTGATCGGCGATGATCTGGCCAGCGCCATCCTCGACGCCCGGCAAGTCACCGAGTCGGAGTTCCAGGCCCAGCACGAGCGGGTGCGGGCGCTCCGCGAGAAGCTCAATGACCGCACCGACGAGGCCGCAGCCACGCTCCTGACGCTGGCCGATTACCTCGTCCGGCGGAGCGTGTGGATCGTCGGCGGCGACGGCTGGGCCTATGACATCGGCTATGGCGGGCTCGACCATGTGCTGGCTCAGGACCGCGACGTCAACGTCCTCGTGCTCGACACGGAGGTCTATTCCAACACCGGCGGCCAGGCCTCGAAGGCGACGCCGCTCGGCGCTTCGGCGAAGTTCGCCGCGGCGGGAAAGCGCGTGCCGCGGAAGGACCTCGCCATGCAGGCGATCGCCTATGGCTACGTCTACGTGGCCCAGGTCGCGATGGGCGCCAATGCCGAGCAGACGCTGGTGGCGCTCCGCGAGGCGGAGGCCTATCCGGGGCCGTCGCTGGTGCTCGCCTATTCGCACTGCATCGCCCACGGCTTCGATCTCCGCTTCGGCATGAAGCAGCAGGCGCGCGCCACCGCCTCGGGCTACTGGCCGCTGTTCCGCTACGACCCCTCGCTCAGGGGCAGCGAGGCCAATCCGTTCCGCCTCGACAGCACGCGGCCGCGCCTGAAGCTCGAAGACTTCGCCTACAAGGAGCTGCGCTACAGCGTCCTTACCCAGGGCGACCGCGAGGCCGCCGCGCAGATGATGCGGCAGGCGCAGGCAGCGGTCGACGAGCGCTACCGGGCCTACGAGGATCTCGCGGCGCGGGACGGCAACCGGTTCCTGCCCAACTGGGAAAGCGCGTGAGAGGGCCCACGATGAACCTTGAAACCGACTATCTCGGGCTGACGCTCGCGCACCCGATCATTGCCTCGGCGTCGCCGCTCTCCCGCGACCTCGACGGCATCCGGCGGCTGGAGGATGCCGGCGCGGCGGCGGTGGTGATGCCCTCGATCTACGAGGAGGAGATCGAAGCCGAGGACGAGGCCTTCGAGGTCCTGGTGGAGCGCGGAAGCTGGACCCAGCCGGAGGCGGCCGGCGGCTATTTTCCCGACGTGACCGCCTTCCGTCTCGGCGGCCTCATGGCGCGGATCGAGACGCTGCAGCGGGCGGCGGAAGCCTGCGCCATCCCGATCATCGCCAGCCTCAACGGCTCGACGCCGGAAGGATGGACCGGCTTCGCACGCGACCTCGAGGCGGCCGGGGCCGCCGCGATCGAGCTCAACCTCTACCGGGTGCCGACCGACCCGCGGGAGAACGCGGCCGAGGTGGAACGGCGCTCGGTCGAAACCGTCCAGGCGGTGGCGGAGGCGGTGTCGATCCCGGTGTCGGTCAAGCTCGGACCGTGGCTGTCCTCGCCCGGCAACCATGCGAACAATATCGTCGGAGCCGGCGCCCGCGGCCTGGTCCTGTTCAACCGCTTCTACCAGCCCGACATCGACCTCGCGACGCTCTCGCCCAAGCCCAGCCTCGAGTTGAGCACCCCCTACGAGATCCGGCAGGCGCTCTTGTGGATCGCGCTGCTTGCCGGCCGGATCGATGCCTCGCTCGCCGCGACCGGCGGGGTGAGCACCGCCGAGGAGGTGGTCAAGTACCTGCTCGCCGGGGCCGACGCCGTGATGACAGCGTCGTCGCTGCTCCGCCACGGACCCGACCACATCGCCGTGCTCCGCCGCGGCCTCATGGAATGGATGGACAGCCGGGGCTTCGACGACATCGCACGATGGCGCGGGTTGATGGCGGCGGACCAACTCAGCGACCGCGAGGCGCTGGTGCGGACGCAATACATCCACGTCCTCACCGGCTATCGCGGGTCATCGGACCGGACCGGGAACTGAGGCCGTGCGGCAGCCATCGCCGTCCGGATCGTGGCCCTACCGCCGCAGACCATCAGCACTGCTGACGGTCCCGGCGGCGGTTCGGTTGCGGCAGCCGCCGTCAGATCAGCTTGGCGCGGAGCTTCTGATACTCGGCGTCGGTGATCGAACCCTTGGCCTTCAAGGCGTCGAGCTTGGTGATCTCGTCGGCGGCGCTGAAGCCGATGGCGTGCCGTATCTCCTCCCGCGCCTGCTTCGCCTGCGCCTGGTTGCGCTCGGCCATGCCGCCGCCCTGGGTGAGCAGATAGGCGAGGACGCCGATATAGGGGAGGATGATCAGGAAGATGACCCAGACGACCTTGCCGCCGCCCGAAATGTCGTGGCGCCGGAAGAGGTCGCTGAAAATCGAGATCAGCAGCCAGATCCAGAGCACGAACATGAAAATGACAAACACGTCGACCAGGAAAGTCCAGAACGTCATGCCACCAAGATGCACCGCCGCGTCGCCGTCCATGCCGCTTCTCCTCGCTGTGAATTGAATAGCCGCCGTGGCGATGTTTCGACTCGCCGGCGCGGAATTGTCCCGCGCGCAAGCCTTAGTCCAAGTCTGGTGGCGTTCACAGCCCCAAGGCCAACAAACGTGAGACCCTGCTCATGACCCTCCTGATCCGCACCCTGACCGCGTCCACGCTGCTCGTCGCCACCGCCACGGTCTCGATGGCCGCGACGGAAACATTCCGCGGGCGGGGCAACGAGCCCTTCTGGTCGGTCGAGAAGACTGCCGAGGCGATCGTCTTCCAGCCGATGGAGGGCGAGCCGGTGACGGTCGCCCCGCTGCCCTCGCCGCGGAAGGACGGCAACGCCGAGGTCTATGAATCGAGCGTCGAAGGCGCCCCCTTCACGCTCAGCATCGCCGATGCGGTCTGCGCCGATACGATGAGCGGCATGCCCTTCCCGAACACGGTCACAGTCGCAATCGGCGGCGACACCTTCACCGGGTGCGGCGGCGAGCCGGTGACGCTGCTCCTCGGCGAGTGGATGATCGCCGAGATCGACGGCAAGGCGCCGGCAGCGGGATCTACCCCGACGCTCGCCTTCGACGCGGACGGGCAGCTCAATGGCAATGGGTCCTGCAACCGCTTCTTCGGCGGCTATACGCTGACCGGCGAGGGGCTGACGATGGGCGAGATCGGCGCCTCGATGATGGCATGCGAGGAGCCGCTGATGGCGCAGGAGATGATGTTCCTCGACATCCTCAAGGGCGTCGGCCGCTTCGAGATCGGCACCGATGGCGCGCTGATCCTCCACGACGACGGCGAAGGCCGTACCATCGTCGCCCGTCCCGTGGCCTGACGCCGCGGAACGCGGGCAGCCGAACCAAACCGCCCGATCGATAAAACTCTAAGCTTTGCTTCAGGCCGGTGTTAGCCCGGCCCGTGGTTCTCCTGTCCCGGCAAGAAGGCGGCGGGAGCGAACCTGCCGCCCCTGTCCGGAGGCGGTAGAGATGCTTTGCGTAAAGACGCGGCTCGGCGAAAGCCGGATCGAAGGTGTCGGCCTGTTTGCCGAGGAGGCGATCCCGAAGGGGACCGTGGTCTGGCGCTACGACCCGCGCTTCGACCTCAAGCTCGACCTCCGCGACATCCCGGCCAGCGACACCATCACCCGCGAGTGGGTGATGCGCTACGGCTACCAGCAGACCGACGAGCCGGTCTATGTCGTCTGCGGCGACAATGCGCGGTTCATGAACCACGCCGACGCGCCCAATTGCGACGACGTCGACGACCTGACCGTCGCCATGGTGGACATCGCCGCGGGCGAGGAGATCACCTGCGACTATGCGCGCTTCGACAAGCGCTTCGCCGAGCACCGGTTCGCGGTGGGGTGGGCGTGAGGGTCAGGCGGCTTCGCGCGGCTTGATCATGTCGAGGGCGTCGCCGAGCATATCCTCGGCGCTTTCAAGATCGTTCTGCGCCTGCATCCCCATCCAGAATGCCGAAGTAGCGCGACAGGCGCAGCGCGGTATCCGCGGTGATGGGCGTCTCCTCGCGGGCGAGCCGCTCGATACGGGTGCGCGGCACGCCACAGGCCCGGGCGAGGGCACGACGTGACAGGCCGAAGGGAGCGAGAAGCTCCTCGCGCAGGACTTCGCCCGCATGGGTGGGGGCGAGCGTCTTCATGGCTAAGGCGTCCGGAAATGCTTGGAGAGCTTGAGGCCCTGGGCCTGGTAGTGGGAGCCGATGTCGCGGCCGTAGAGGAAGCGCGGGCGCTCCAGCATGCGCTCGTAGACGAGGCGGCCGACCGACTGGCCATGCTCGAGGATGAACGGGATTTCGTGGCTGCGGACTTCGAGGACGGCGCGGCTCCCTGCCCCGCCGGCGTCCGAATGGCCGAAGCCGGGATCGAAGAAGCCGGCATAGTGGACGCGGAACTCGCCGACCAGCGGATCGAAGGGCACCATCTCGGCGGCGTAGTCGGGCGGCACCGTGACCGACTCGCGCGAGGCGAGGATGTAGAACTGGTCGGGGTCGAGCACCAGCTCGCGCTTGCCGTGGGTGGCGATCGGGTCCCAGAAGTCGAGCGCGTCGAGGGCGCCGCGCCTGTCGACATCAACGAGGCCGGTGTGGCGCTTGGCGCGGTAGCCGACGATGCCGTCGCGGTCCGACAGGTCGATCGACAGCATCAGACCGCCCGCGAGATGGAGGTCGCCATCGACCAGCGGCGTCTCCGCATGCAGCGTGGCGAGTTCCGCATCGTCGAGGCGGGGATTGCCGGTGCGGAAACGGATCTGCGACAGGCGCGAGCCCTCGCGGACGATCACCGGGAAGGTGCGCGGGCTGATCTCGACATAGAGCGGGCCGCGGTAACCGGGGGGGATCGTGTCGAACTCGCGCGTCCGGTCGGCGATGACGCGGGTGAAGACATCGAGCCGGCCGGTCGAGGACTTGGGGTTGGTCGCCGCGGCGATCTCCGGTGGAAGGGCGAGGCTCTCCTGGAGCGGCACGATGTAGACGCCGCTCCGTCCCGGCTCGAGGAGGGCGCCCCTGGTGAGGTCGATCTCATGCAGCGTGAGCTCGGCGACGCGGGCGGCCACGGTCGCGGACGGGCCGGGGAGGAAGCTCGCCCGGACGCGATAGGCCACCGGCCCGAGGCGAAGATCGAGGCTCGCCGGCTGGATCTGGTCGGCGTCGAAGGGCGTCGCCGCGACGATTGCTCCGGCCTCGGCCAGCGCCGCAATGCTGTGCGCCGGCAGTATCCCGGCCGCGCTGTCCCCGCCCATCGCTCCACCTTTCGTCAGGCGGCGAGGCTTAGCGGAACTTGCGATTGACGCCAAGGCCGGCGCGTCTTATGAGGAAAACACGTCGTGGTCATTTGAGCCGGCCGGCTTGCAGCCACGTAAAACAAGTCGCTAAAAGGTCGGAAGGGCACGCACCCGACCCGGCCGCACGGCCGGGTTTTTTGTTGGGAGCGTCAATACGATGGCCAAGCGCAGTTCGAAGAAGAAGCAGCTCCGGCCGGCGACCACGCTGGTCCATGGCGGCATCCTCCGGTCGCAATTCGGCGAGAACGCCGAGGCGATCTTCCTCACCCAGGGCTTCGTCTATGACAGCGCGGAGGCCGCGGCCGCCCGCTTCAAGGGCGACGAGCCGGGCTTCATCTATTCGCGCTTCTCCAACCCGACGGTGGCGATGTTCGAGGAGCGGATGCGCCTTCTCGAAGGCGCCGGCGCGGCGCGGGCCACCGCCAGCGGCATGGCGGCGGTGTCGGCCGTCTTCCTCTCCCACCTCAGGACCGGCGACCACGTGATCGCCGCCAAGGCGCTGTTCGGCTCGTGCCGCTACGTGGTCGAGGAACTGCTGCCAAAATACGGGATCGGCTCGACCCTGGTCGACGGCAGCGACCTGTCGCAGTGGAGGAAGGCGGTGCGGCCGGAGACCAAGGCCTTCTTCCTCGAAAGCCCGACCAACCCGACGCTCGAGGTGATCGACATCGCGGCGGTGGCGGAGATCGCGCACAAGGCGAAGGCGCGGCTGATCGTCGACAACGTGTTCGCGACTCCCCTCCTCCAGAAGCCGCTCGAACTCGGCGCCGACATCGTCGTCTACTCGGCGACCAAGCACATCGACGGGCAGGGCCGCTGCCTTGGCGGCGTGATCCTCGCCGACGAGCAGTTCATCGCCGACCACGTCCACACCTTCCTCCGCCAGACCGGACCGTCGCTCAGCCCGTTCAACGCGTGGGTGCTGCTGAAGGGCCTGGAGACGCTGCACCTCCGGGTCGAGCGGCAGACCGCGAGCGCCGCAATTCTCGCCGACCGCATCGCCGGGCACCGGAACGTGACGCGGCTTCTCTATTGCGGGCGGCCCGACCATCCGCAGGCCGACATCATCCGGAAGCAGATGACGGGGGGATCGAGCCTGATCACCTTCGAGGTGAAGGGCGGGCAGAAGGGCGCGTTCAGGACCGCGAATGCGCTGAAGGTGATCCGCATCTCCAACAATCTCGGCGACGCCAAGAGCCTGATCACCCACCCGACCACCACCACCCACCAGCGGCTCTCGGAGGCGGCGCGGCTGGAACAGGGCATCACGCCCGGGCTGCTGCGACTGTCGGTCGGGCTCGAGGACGTCGAGGACCTGTGGGAGGACCTGGAGCCGGCGCTGGACAGGGCGGCGCGGTAGGGGCGGCACCCGCTGCCGACAAAAGGGATGTGGGGGAGCGTGTCGTTGGGGCGAGACCGCCGGCTGTCATCCCCGCCCCCGATCGGGGTCGGGGGTAAACTCCAGCGGGGACCCAGTAACCACCGCCGCGACTCGCTCGTCACCGACATCGTTTACCAGGTCCCCTTCCCTCGCGCCTTTGGCGCTCGCCGGGGATGACAGGAAGAGACAGGAAGGATCATTCCCGCGCCGCGGTTCGGCCGGGGGATGCAGCATTCCCGTCCCCGGGCGAACCGAGGGGTGGCGGGCGCTTCCGAAGTGCCGGCCGGGGTTAAGCCACCCGGCCTGCCGGGATTGAGCCACCCGGCGGGGGGTATTCAAGTCTGGCGCTTGGGCAAGCGCCCGCCGCGGCGATTTGAGCAGGTCTCCGGCCAGGCGTCTTCGGCGGTTTCCCGCCTTAAGCCTCGGGCGGCAGGGTCGTAGTGCCCCACGGTCCCGGCCGGAGCCCCCCGATGGACGACGTGCGAGGCCGCCAGCAGGGTACGCCGCTCCCGGCTCCGCATAAAAGACGCCTCTAGAATGCGCCCCTCGCGAGCGGGATTTGCATAGGAATATATTCTGTATCTACGAATGTCAAGCGTGCGCGCCGAAGCCCCGTTGACGCCCCGCGCAGGGCTCGCATAATCCCGGTCGTCAGGAGTAGCGACATGTACCAGGCTGTCACGCGCGCGATCCAGGTCACGGTCGAGCCGACCTTCGTCGATTCCGAATCCTCGCCGGAGGAAGGCCAGTATTTCTGGGCCTACCGGATCGAGATCGCCAATCTCGGCGAGGAAGTGGTCCAGCTCCGCGCGCGGCACTGGCGGATCACCGACGCCAACGGCCGCACCGAGGAGGTGCGTGGCGCCGGCGTGATCGGCAAGCAGCCCGTGCTGAAGCCGGGCGAGAAGTTCTCATACACCAGCGGCTGCCCGCTCTCGACCGCGTCCGGCATCATGGTCGGCACCTACCAGATGCAAACCGACAAGGGCGAGACCTTCTCGATCGAGATTCCCGCCTTCTCCCTCGACCTCCCCGGCGGCCGAAAGACGCTCAACTGACCGCGCCGCGCGAGACGGAGAAGGCAGCCATCGACGCTGCACCCTCGACGCTGCTCGCGGGGTTTGGCATCGGGCCGTCCGCGCTGATCGCCGAGGGCGGGGAGTCCCGGGTCTATGCGCTCGATGCGGACCGCGTGCTGCGGGTGCTCCGCCGCCCGCGCGCGGTCGCGGCGCTCGAACGGAAGCGCGCCTTTCTTGCGACGATCGACGGGCGGCTGCCGTTCGCGACGCCGGCGATCGAGGCGATCGGCCCGGACGGCGGCTGGACGATCGAGCGGCGTCTGCCGGGGACCTCGCTCCTGGTGCTCATGCGCCACCTCCGCGGCAGCGCCCGCGCGACGGCGCTCCGGAGCTATGCGGAGTCGGTCGACGCGATCGGGACGATCGCCTTCCCCGACCGGCCCTATGGGCAGATGCTCGACGACGCGCCGCTCACCGCGGACTCCTGGCGCGGCTATCTCCGCCTCGGCCTCGACCGGTTCATCGCGCTGAACGGCGCGGCGATCGAGGCGACGCGCGGCGACCTCGACGAGCTCCGGGCGATGGCCCTTGCGCTCCTCGACGAGGTGGCCGACCGGCCGCGCAAGGCGCTGGTCCATGGCGACTACTTCCCCGGCAACGTGCTGATCGGCGACGATTACCGCGTCTCGGGGCTGGTCGACTTCAGCTTCTGGACCGTGGTCGGCGACCCGCTCTACGAGGTGATCGGAGCTCCGGTGTTCCTCGAGATGAACGACGAGGCAACGGCGGAGGATATCGCCTTCGTCCGCCGCATCATCCTGGAGCGGCATGGCGACGCGGTTCTCGGTCCCGCCCGCTTCTACCGCGCCTACTTCGCCTTCGCCATGGCCGAGCCCGGCAACTCCGAGGGCGTCTATCCCCGGCTCTGGCCCTGGGCGCTGGCCAATCTCGCGGCGCTGAGGGAGGGGCGGCTGGGGTTTTGAGTGCGCTGGATCAACCAAAGAGCGTGCTTCGAGGCTCGCGCCGCAGGCGCGAGCACCTCAGCATGAGGGAGGGGGGTTGCACTCCACAGGGGTGGAGGGCGGCGGGGCCTTCTCTCGCACGGGGAGTACACCAACGTCCTCATGCTGAGGTGCGAGCGAAGCGAGCCTCGAAGCACGCAGCGACCTTGATCCAGAACGGCACACGGCTCATGTTTGGCCCGTGGCCACCCGCAACCGGTTGCGACCATGCCCTTCGTCTACATGCTCCGCTGCAGCGACGGCTCGTACGACGTCGGCATGACCCGGAAGGACTGGCTGGAAGAGCGGGTGAGCGAACACCAGTCGGGAACGTTCGACGGCTACACGGCCGCGCGACGCCCGGTGGAGCTCGTATGGGCCGAGCAGTTCGACCGGATCGTCGACGCTATCGCTCTCGAGCGCCAGATCAAGGGTTGGAGCCGCGCCAAGAAGCGGGCGTTGATCGCGCGGGATTGGGACCGGCTGGTTCAGCTGGCGAAGCGGCCCGGTAAGCGCGACGCTTCCGATCAGAAGACTGGATGAACGTCATTGCGTGCTTCGAGGCTCGCCGCCGCAGGGCGCGAGCCTCGAAGCATGAGGAAGGGGGTTTGGCTCCGCTCGAAGGACCTCACCCCAGGCTCAGCAGGACTCAGCCATCCGTCTCCGGCTCCGAAAACTCGGCCGGGTCGAATTCGTAGCGGGTGCCGCAAAACTCGCAGGTGACGATGATGGCGCCGTCCTCGATGCTTTCGGCGATCTCCTCCGCCGTGAAGCGCGACAGCATGCCGGAAATGCGCTCCCGCGAGCAGGAGCAATCCTCGGTGATCGCGATCGGGGTGAAGACGCGGACGCCGCGCTCGTGGAAGAGCCGATAGAGCAGCAGCTCGACCGGCACCGCCGGGTCGGTCAGCTCATGGTCCTCGACGGTGCCGACGAGCGACTGCGCCTCGACCCAGGCGTCGTCCTCCTCCCCGTCGTCGACCTCGCTTCCCTCCGGCGCGTCGCCGCCCGGAAGATCGGGCTGGCGCATGCGGTCCGGCGCATCGGGCAGGAACTGTACGATCAGCCCGCCGGCACGCCAGCTCCGCTCGAGCGATCCGTTCTCACGCTGAAGGATCTCGCCGACGGCGAGCCGGACGCGGGTCGGTATCTGCTCCGACTGGCGGAAGTAGGTGTGGGCGACCTCCTCCAGGCTCTGGCCCTCGAGCGGCACGACGCCCTGGTAACGGCTCATGTAGGCGCCCTGGTCGATGGTCATGGCCAGCGTCCCGTGGCCGAGGAGTGCGCCGGGCGTGGCCCCGGCCGCCGCCTCGGCGGCGACCCGCTCCGCATCGAAGCGGGCATAGGCACGGACCGCGCCGCTGGTGCGGTAGTCGGCGACCAGCATGTCGACCGGGCCGTCGGTCTCGGTCTGGAGGATGAACTTGCCGTCGAACTTCAGCGACGAGCCGAGGAGGACCGCGAGCACCACCGCTTCGGCGACGAGCTTCGAGACCGCATCGGGATAGGCATGCCGGGCGAGGAGCGCATCGATCGCCGGGCCCATCTGGATGGCGCGGCCGCGCACGTCGAGCGGCGCGACCTCGAAGGGCAGCACCGCATCGTCGCCGGCGGGTTTGGGGTCGCCTGTGATCTCCGCCATCGTCACGTCGGCGGGTTCCAGCCGAAGACCCAGGCGAGCACGCCCTTCTGGGCGTGGAGCCGGTTCTCGGCCTCGTCGAAGACCACCGACTGCGGGCCGTCGATGACCTCGGCGGTCACCTCTTCGCCACGATGGGCGGGCAGGCAATGCATGAAGATCGCGTCCGGCCGGGCCGCCGCCATGAGCCGGCGATTGACCTGGTAGGGATGGAGGAGATTCTGGCGACGCTCCGCCTCATCGTCACCCATCGACACCCAGGTGTCGGTGACGACGCAATCGGCGTCGCGGGCGGCCGCCTCCGGGTCGCTGGTGACGGTGACGCGCGCGCCATTCCCGGCCGCCCAGTCCAGCAGCGCCGCATGCGGCGCGAGTTCGGGCGGACAGCCGACCTTGACCCCGAAGCCGAGCTTGGCGGCGGCGTGAAGCCACGAGGTCAGCACATTGTTCGAGTCGCCGAGCCAGGCGACGGTCTTGCCGTCGATCCGGCCGAGATGCTCCTCGAAGGTCATCACGTCGGCCATGATCTGGCAGGGGTGCGAATACTGCGTGAGGCCGTTGATCACCGGCACGGTCGAGGCCTCCGCCAGCTCGGCGACGAGGCGGTGGTCGAGGGTGCGGATCATGATCGCATCGACGTAGCGCGACAGCACCTTGGCGGTATCGGAAATGGTCTCGCCGCGGCGACGCTGCATCTCGGCGCCGGTCAGCATGATGGTGTCGCCGCCGAGCTCGCGCATCGCGACATCGAAGGAGACCCGCGTCCGCGTCGAGGGACGGTCGAAGATCATCGCCAGCGTGCGCCCGGCGAGGGGTTTCTCCGCCCGTGGCGTGCGGCGCTCGGCCTTGAGCCGGCGGCTCTCGTCGACGATGCCGCGCAGCACCCGCGCATCGATATCCGCGAGATCGAGGAAGTGCCGGACCATGGCCTAGCCCGCCTTCGCCCGCTCAAGCGCGGCAAGCGCCGCATCGAAGCGGCGCACGCCCTCGTCGAGCTCGGCGTCGCTGACGATCAGCGGCGGAAGCAGACGGATGACGTTCTCGCCGGCGCCGACGCCGAGCATGTCCTGATCCCGCATCGCGGCGTTGACCTCGGCGACCGGCACCTTGCAGCGGACACCGACCAACAGCCCCTCCCCGCGCACCTCGTCGACGAGGTCGGGATGGGAATCGACCACGGCGGCGAGCCGCTGCTTGAGATAGAGGCCCTTCCGCGCGACATCGTCGAGAAAGCCGTCGGCGAGGAGCACGTCGAGCACCGCCTGGCCGACCGCCATGGCGAGCGGATTGCCACCGAAGGTCGAACCGTGCGTGCCGGCGGTCATGCCCTTCGCGGCATCGGCCGTGGCAAGGCAGGCACCGACCGGAAAGCCGCCGCCGAGCCCCTTGGCCGCGGTCATGACGTCCGGCGTGACGCCCGACCACTCGTAGGCGAAGAGCTTGCCGGTGCGGCCGATGCCGGTCTGCACCTCGTCGAAGATGAGAAGCAGCCCGTGGCGGTCGCACAGCTCACGAAGCGCGCGGAGGAAATGTCCCGGCACGAGGCGGATGCCGCCCTCCCCCTGGATCGGCTCGATCAGGATCGCCGCGGTCTCCGGGCCGATCGTTTCTTCCACCGCCTTCAGGTCCCCGATCTCGACCTGGTCGAAGCCGTGGGCCGGCGGCCCGTAGCCTTCAAGGTATTTCGGGTTGCCGGTGGCGGCCAGCGTCGCGAGCGTGCGGCCATGGAAGGCGCCGGCGAAGGTGATGATCCGCGTCCGCTCGGGATGGCCGTTGACGAAGTGCCAGCGGCGCGCCGTCTTCAGCGCGCACTCGACCGCCTCGGCGCCCGAATTACAGAAGAAGACCTTCTCGGCGAAGGTCGCGCCGCAGAGCGTGGCGGCGAATCGCTCCTGCTCAGGAATGCGATAGAGATTGGAGACGTGCCAGACCTTCTCGGCCTGCGCCTTGAGCGCGCCGACCAGCGCGGGATGCGCGTGGCCCAGCACATTGACGGCGACGCCACTCGAAAAATCGAGCACGCGGCGGCCATCGGTGGTGGTGAGCCAGACGCCCTCGCCGCGCTCGAAGGCGATCGGCGCGCGCGCGAAAGTATCAAAGAGCGGAGAGCGGTCCATGATCCGCCTTCTCCCATAAAGGTTCCGGAAAAATCAAAGAGTGCCGCCGGTGGGCAGCACTCTCGCAACCCCGGTCTTATAGCACCGCGCCGGGAACCGGTGTCAATCGCGCGGATTGTTGCGGGAGTGACTCATTGCCGGTGGAGATCATCGGTACGACTTGGGGAAAACACGATGCGAGGCCCCCGGACTCTTGTCAGCGAGTCACCGGCTATGTACTTTCCACGGCGTCGGGTGCGACCGACACGCGATTTCTGCGGCGAACTCAGTATCCATTGTAACGCGTTGGGCGTTGGTTGGCGGAGCAGGCCAGCGCGCGCAGATGGATTCCGAGTCGGCCGCCTTTTTGGAAGGGTGACCCCGAGATGAACTGGACCGACGAACGCGTCGAGTTGCTGAAGAAACTCTGGGCGGACGGACTGAGCGCAAGCCAGATCGCCTCGCAACTCGGCGGCGTCACCCGCAACGCCGTGATCGGCAAGGTGCACCGCCTTAACCTCTCCGGCCGGGCGAAGCCGGCATCGAACGCGGCGCGGCCGCGGAAGGCGCGGCCAGCGGCCGCCCCGCAACGCCCGTCGGCGCGGCCGATGGTAAGCGGCAACAACGCCCTGAAGGTGCAGCACGCCCACCCCGCCCCGCGCCGTGTGACGGTTCCGGTGCCGATCGAGGACCTCGTGGTGCCGATCAGCCTCAACGTGTCGCTGCTCGCGCTCAACGACTCGATGTGCAAGTGGCCGATCGGCGACCCCGGCGCCGAGGGCTTCCACTTCTGCGGCCATCGCAGCTTCAACAGCCTGCCCTATTGCGAATATCACTCCCGCCTCGCCTACCAGCCGGTCAACGACCGCCGCCGCGAGCGCGAACGGGAGCGCGACGCGCGGAATTTCTGAGGGGCGCGATGCGGGGGCGGCACGGCGCCGCCCGCCCGCACATCGTTCATACGATGATGATGTCGCCGGCCTTGAGGTCGGCCTTGTTGGCGAGCGTGGCGAAGTGCACGGGCGCGACGCCGCCGAGACCATCGGGGTCGTGATAAAGCTTGCCCGTGCCCTTGTCGTAGAGAATGACGTCGTTGCTGTCCTGAGCGGAGAGCGCGTTGAACTTGCCGGACGCCAGCTTGCCGGCTGCGCCGACCGACTCGAAGGCGAAGCTGCTGAGCGCGATCCTGTCCGTCCCCGACACCAAATCGACGATGGTATCGACGTTGCCGGCGACCAGCCCGAAGGTGAACAGGAACGTGTCCTTGCCGGAGCCGCCGATGAGCGTGTCGGGGCCACCCCTGCCGTCGAGCGTGTCATCTCCGCCGCGGCCGTCGATCTTGTCGGCGCCCTTGACGTCCGTCGTCCCGTAGAAACCGCTGACGCCGACCACCGTCTCGCCCTTGCCGCTGCCACGGAAATCGAGGTGGTGCAGGTAGCCGCCGAACTGCGTCGCGGTGAATATCTCGAAGGCCTTGAAGGAGTCGCCGGCGAGCGGTCCGGTGTTGTTCTCCGGGTTGTCGAGGTCGAGGACCGTGATCGCTTCGTTCACCGTCGACTGGTCGATGGAGAATTGGAGTTCGTCCTTGCCCTTGCCGCCGTCGGCCTTCACTCCGACGGCCTCCGACGCTATCTTGACGATGTCCTTGCCGCCCTTGGCCTTGATGACGTCGGCACCGGTATCAAAGGCGCCGTCGCCGATGATGTTGGCCTTGTCGTTGCCGGTGATCCTGTCGGCGCCGGGCGTACCGACGACGTTCTCGACGTTCTTGACCTTGAGCGACCCGCCGTAGGGATTCTTGCCCTTCCCCTTGCCGAGGTCGATGACGAGCTGCTGCGTGGCCTCGGTGGGGTAGGGATAGCCGACGCCATTGTGCCTGAACAGCAAGGTATCGACGCCCTTGCCGCCGTCGAAGTCGACGGTCTTCTGGTGCCAGACGAAGAGACTGTCGTCGCCGTTGCCGCCGGTCACCCTGGCCTCGCCGCCGGCGCCGACTTCCATGTCCCGGTTGGAATCCGAGTTGCCCTTGACGCGGATATCGCCGTCGAAGAGGGAGGAGAGAAAGGGATAGCTCACAGAAACCTTGCCTTCGTCAGGCGTGCCGATGCCGAGGCCAGCCCTGAGTTCGGCTTCCGTCAGAGAGAGACCGCTCAGCCGAAGAAACGGCTTGTCGTCGAGGTCGGTCCACAGCAGGCTCGTTCCGCCCTCGCCCGCGGAAACCTCCGGACTCTTGAGCGATACGTCCTTGGCACCCTCTTTCAGCAGACGCAGCCTGGCCGATTGGTTCGTCGGATCGCTGATGTTGTTGAGACCGATCCGCGCCAAACCCAGGCCGCGAGCCTCTTCGCTCATGAAGCCGATCTCGAAGGGATTGTATCCCTTCCTCAAATAGTTGAATTCCTTGCTCATGGGGCGAACTTCCCGGATCCGAGAGGATGCTAATTTCGGCCGCCGCTGCCGCACACTGCTCCAGGCCGGCCATTTTCGTCAAGTTGTAGGGTTCCGCCAGCCGCCCGCGATTCACGCCAGCTGGATCGCTGTCGCTCCCGCGATGCGGGAGGCCGGGACGTGTCGACCCCGGTGATTCCCCCCCCCCCGACTACGCCACGAGCACATCCCCGGCATCGAGCTGGAGGCCGCGCTCGATGCGGGCGAAGACGGTCGCCGTATCCCCTCCGGCGCCGTCCGAGTCGAACGCGAGCGTGCCGGCCTTGCGGTCGTGGAGGATGCGGTCGGTCGCGTCGGCAGCCGCCGTACCGCGGTGCAACGCGGCAGCGTCGAGCGGGCCGGGCGCGAGACCGACGAAGACGCCGGCATCGAGGACGAGGACGTCCTTCCGGGGGCGGAAGTCGGCGATGCGGTCGACATTGCCGGCGCCGGGCGCGGCATCGAAGACGAAGCCGTCGCGGCCGGGACCGCCGTCGAGACGATCACCGCCCGCCCCGCCGGAGAGACGATCGTGGCCGCGGCCGCCGTTGAGATGATCGCGTCCGCCGAGTCCCGCGATGGCATCGGCGCCGCCGCGGCCGTCGATGAGGTCAGCGGCTTCGGTGCCGGCGAGGGTGTCGTTGCCGCCGGTGATGGCATAGGCAGAGAAATCGTGGTCGAGCGCATCGATGCGGAGGCTGCCCTTGCCGCCGGCGACTTCGGCGCCGAGCTCGAAGCCGCCGATGTAGTCGCGACCGTCGATGATGCCCTGCTTCCGAAGCGCGACGAGCACGGCGCGGAGATCGATCGAGCCGGATAGAAGATCGGCGTCGGTCTTCAGCGCCACGTATTTCCAGCGGACCTCGCTGTCGCCGCTCCGGTCGCCCATGCCCTTCTCGACGAAGACGGCGGCGCCGTAGCCGTCGTGGTCATAGCGCGCCACTTTCTTGCCGGCGGGCGTGAGGGAGCCATCATGGAGCCAGACCATGACCTCGGTAGTGATCGACTGCGGACCGCCGCCGCGCGTGTCGGTGAGCCAGAACTCGAGGGCGACGTTGAACTTGCCGGTGTCGCCGGCGATCGCGAGATCGAACCGCGCCTCGAACTCGCGCACCGCATCGACGCGGGTGGCGAAATCGAGCGTGGGGTCGTGCGGGTCCCATGGCTTGTGGCCGACGACGACCTCCGGGTAGGCCCAGATCTCCTCGTTGAAGCCGGGCCACGACCAGCGGAGGGTGATGCCGTCGGGGAAGGTAGCGGGCTCGTAGATCACCGACTGGATGAAGTCGGGCCCGTTGCGGAGGCCGCCCTTGTTCCAGACATTGTTGACAACGCGATAGAGACCGGAAGCGTACTCGTCCCAGTCGCCCGCGAGCGTGACGGCCATGATCCGTCCTTCCCGTGCAGTGCCCGCCCGGGGCAGAGCATAGCATCAGGACGGCGGATGCAACGTCCCTGAGAACGGGTCGAACACGGCGACGCCGGTCGGCGCGAAATGGGCGACGTTGCGGGTCACGACGGTGAGGCCATGCTCGAGGGCGGTGGCGGCGATGGCGAGGTCCGGGCCCTTGTTTCCGACGCGTGCGGAGAGCTTGCCCCAACGCAGCGCTTCCCGGACTTCGAACGGCAGGATGCGGTCACCGTAGCTGCGCACGACAAGCCCAAGCCAAGCCTCCAGTTCCGCAGCAAAGACGGGATTGCGCAAACGCTGCTTTTCGATGCCGACCTCGATCTCCCCGAACGTCACGGCACTCACGAAGACGTCCATTTTCGGGGCAGACGCTACCCAAGCCGAAACGTTACCGTCGGACCGCGGCTTTCGCAGCTCGGAAATGACCATAGTGTCGAGAAGGAACATCAGAAATCGACGTCGCGCGGCTCAAAATCCAATCGCTCGATCTCCCAATCCCCCTTCGGAATTGCCAAAAGAAGTTCGGGGAATGATGGGGCATGAAGCCGGTCGAGGCCGCGCAAGCGGGCAAACTCCGCCGCATCGACGACAACTACGGCGGCCTTGCCATGCTTGGTGACGGTCTGAGGCTCGCGTTTCGCTGCCGTGACGACGGCGCTGAAACGGTTCTTGGCGTCCTGCAGGGACCAGGAAGCGGACACGGGGCGCTCCGAAACTAGCCAGAATTTCTGGCTAGAATATGCGATCCCATGGCTGCCTTGTCAATGAACCGGCCGCGCCTAAGCGACGCCCGTGAACGCTTCGTCGAGGGAGTAGCCCGAGCCCCGGACGGTACGGATCGGATCGCGGCCGGGGCCGAGCGCCTTGCGCAGGCGTCCGACATGAACGTCGACGGTGCGCTCGTCGACATAGACGTCGCGGCCCCAGACGCCGTCGAGGAGCTGGGCGCGGGAAAAGACGCGGCCCGGCGCCTGCATGAAGAACTCGAGCAGGCGGAACTCGGTCGGCCCGAGGTGCAGCTCCCTGCCCCGTCGACGGACGCGGTGGGTCTCGCGGTCGAGCTCGATCTCGCCGGCGCGGAGCACGGAGGCGATCAGTTCGGGCCGTGACCGGCGGAGGATGGCGCGCACCCGCGCCATCAATTCGGGCACCGAGAACGGCTTCACGACGTAATCGTCGGCGCCGGTGGCAAGACCGCGGATGCGCTCCTGCTCCTCGCCACGGGCGGTGAGCATGATGATCGGCAACGCCCGCGTCTGCTCGCGCGTCCGGAGCCGGCGGCAGAGCTCGATGCCCGAGACCCCGGGCAGCATCCAGTCGAGGAGGAGGAGATCGGGGACGTTTTCGCGGAGCCGGGTCTCGGCATCGTCGCCGCGCTCAACGGTATCGACCTGGTAGCCCTCCGCCTCGAGATTGTAGCGCAGCATCAGCGACAGCGGCTCCTCGTCCTCGACGATCATCACGCGCGGGGTCATGGCGACGAGGTCTCCGACAGGAGTGGCGCGACTGGACGGCACGGAGCCGGCATCATCACTTCTCGACGAACTCCACCGGCGTGGAGCTCGTCGTGTCCTTCTTCGGCCGCTCGTCGGTGAGCGGCACGCCGGTGATCACGTAGTGGACGGTCTCGGCGATGTTGGTGGCGTGGTCGCCGATGCGCTCGAGGTTCTTGGCGCAGAACAGGAGATGGATGCAGAACGAGATGTTGCGCGGATCCTCCATCATGTAGGTGAGGAGCTCGCGGAACAGCGAGGTGTACATGGCGTCGATCTCGTCGTCGCGCTCCCACACGCTGTGGGCCGCCTCGAGATCGCGGGTGGTATAGGCATCGAGGACGTTCTTGAGCTGGGCGAAGCTCAGCTCGGATATGTGCTCGACGCCGGCGACGAGCCGCTGCGCGCCGTAATTGTTCTCGATGGCGAAGACGCGCTTGGCCGTGTTCTTGGCGAGGTCGCCGACCCGCTCGAGATCGTTGGCGATATGCATGGCGGCGACGATCTGGCGGAGATCCTGAGCCATCGGCTGGCGCTTGGCGATCATCAGCGTCGCCCGGTCCTCGATCTCGCGCTGGAGTTGGTCCATGCGGCGGTCGATCAGGATGACGCGCTGGGCGAGGTCGCTGTCGCGGCGAGCCAGTGCGGCGACCGAGTCGGCCACCTGCTGCTCGGCGATCCCGCCCATCTCGGCGATCTTCTGCGAGAGTTCGCTCAGCTCCTCGTCGAACGAGGCGACGATGTGTTCCTTCATGACCATGTGACGTTCCGATCTCAGCCGAAGCGGCCGGTGATGTAGTCCTGGGTCCGCTTGTCGTGCGGATTGGTGAAAATCTGCGCGGTCTCGCCGGTCTCGACCAGGATTCCGAGGTGGAAGAACGCCGTCTTCTGCGAGACGCGCGCCGCCTGCTGCATCGAGTGGGTGACGATGATGATGGTGAAGTTGTGCCTCAGCTCGTCGATCAGTTCCTCGATGCGCGCCGTGGCGATCGGATCGAGCGCCGAGCAGGGCTCGTCCATCAGGATCACCTCGGGGGAGACGGCGATGGCGCGGGCGATGCAGAGCCGCTGCTGCTGGCCACCCGAGAGCCCAGTGCCCGACTCCTGCAGCCTGTCCTTCACCTCATCCCAGAGGCCGGCGCGCTTGAGGCTTGCCTCGACGATCCCCGCCAGCTCCGCCTTGGAGCGGGCGAGGCCGTGAATGCGCGGCCCGTAGGCGACGTTCTCGAAGATCGACTTCGGGAAGGGGTTCGGCTTCTGGAACACCATGCCGATGCGGGCCCGAAGTTCCACCACATCAAGGCGCGGGTCATAGATGTCCTCGCCGTCGAGGCGGATGTCGCCAAGGACACGGCAGCCCTCGATGGTGTCGTTCATCCGGTTGATGCAGCGGAGGAACGTCGACTTGCCGCAGCCCGACGGACCGATGAAGGCGGTGACCGACTTCTCCAGGATGCCCAGGGAGACGTCCTTCAGGGCATGCTTTTCCCCGTAGTAGACGTTGACGTCCTTGGCGTCGACCTTGACGCCGAGCACCTGCCCGGACTGCCCGGCAATCGCCATGCGGGCCGCCTCTGCCGATAATGTCTCGTTCATCGCGGTGTCATTCATACCCATTTCTCCACTCCGGAGCCACCGCTACCAGACGCGCTCGAGACGCTGGCGCAGGAAGATCGCAATGCTGTTCATGATGATCAGAAAGCCGATCAGCACGAGGATGCCGGCCGATGTTCGTGACACGAAGCCGCGCTCGGGGCTGTCGGCCCAGATGAAGACCTGGGTTGGCAGCGTGGTCGAGGCGTCGAGAATCCCGCCCGGCGGACTGGTGATAAACGCGTTCATGCCGATGAGCAGGAGCGGTGCGGTCTCGCCCAGCGCCTGCGCCATGCCGATGATGGTGCCGGTGAGGATGCCCGGGAGCGCCAGCGGCAGTACGTGGTGCAAGATCGTCTGGTGCTTGGATGCGCCGACCCCGAGCGCCGCCTCGCGAATGGAGGGGGGCACAGCCTTGATCGCGTTGCGGGTGACGATGATGATCGTCGGCAGGGTCATCAGCGCCAGCACCATGCCGCCGACGAGCGGCGCCGATCGCGGCAGGCCGAATATCTGGATGAAGACCGCGAGGCCGAGCAGGCCGAAGACGATCGATGGCACTGCAGCGAGGTTGTTGATGTTGACCTCGATGAGGTCGGTCCAGCGATTCTTGGGCGCGAATTCCTCAAGGTAGATCGCTGCGGCGACGCCGACGGGCAGGGACAGCGCGAAGCAGACGAGCAAGACGTAGAACGAGCCAACGAGCGCGCTGGCGAGGCCCGCGACCTCGGGGAAGCGGCTGTCGGAGTTAGTGAAGAGTCCCCAATTGAAGCTGCGTGAGACCCGGCCGGTTTCGTAGACCATGTCGAACCATGCGATCTGCTGGTCGCTGAGGCGGCGGCGATCAGGCGGCGCGTCGCGGTCGACGAGGCCCTTGGCGAGCTGGTCGTAGGGATCCGAGACCGGAACGGACATCGTCAGAGTGCCGCCGATGACGGAGGGGTCGCGGATGACCGCGTCGCGCACCATGAACTGAGTGTTGGTGGTCAGGATCTGACTGATGGCCCGCACCTCGGCCGGGCTGGCCTCGCCGGGGATCAGTTCCCGGATGCCGTCAGTCACGACCCGGCGCCAGTTGCCCGAGGCGGGATCGGCGGGGTCGACGTTCTCCGCGGAGATCGGAAAGTCGATCCGCACGTGAGTCTGGGTGAAGGCCGGATAGCCCGTGACCACGAGGGACCCCACGAGCAGGGCGAGCATGCCGAGCGCGATGCAGATCGCGGAGAGCCCGTAGATGCGCAGTCGCCGGTCGGCGGCGTAGCGGCGGCTGCGGCGCGCCGCGGCAGCGGCGCCGCTGGTGAAATGTTCCGATGGCCGGTCGATCGCGGCGTCGCTCATGGCAGGCTCCGGGGTGTCATTCGTACTGCTCGCGGTACCGGCGAACGATGCTCAGCGCCAGGACGTTGAGCGCCAGAGTCACCAGGAAGAGCACGAGACCCAGCGCAAAGGCGGCTAGGGTCTTGGGATTGTCGAAGGCGGTGTCACCGGTAAGCAGCGTGACGATCTGGAGCGTGACCGTCGTCACCGAGTCGAGCGGGTTGATCGTCAGCGTGGCGATCAGGCCCGCGGCCATGAGAACGATCATCGTCTCGCCGAGCGTCTTGGAGAGCGCGAGCAGAATGCCGCCCATGATGCCTGGCAGGGCGGCGGGGAGGAGCACGCGCGTGATGGTCTCGGACCGGGTGGCGCCCATGGCGAGAGAGCCGTCGCGCATCGACCGCGGCACCGCCTTGATCGCGTCATCCGCCAGAGAGGAGATGAAGGGCGTGATCATGATGGCCATCACGAGCCCGGCCGCGAGCGCCGACTGGGGCGAGATGGGAATGCCGATCAGGGCCCCGGCCTCACGGATCGCCGGCGCGACAGTCAGGATCGCGAAGAAGCCGTAGACAACGGTCGGGACGCCCGCGAGGATCTCGAGCAGCGGCTTGATCGCGTTGCGGACGCGGTTCGGTGCGTACTCGACGAGATAGATGGCGCTGAAGAGGCCGATCGGGGTGGCGACGATCATGGCGATCGACGCGATCACCAGGGTGCCGAGGAAGACCGGCACCGCGCCGAAGGCGCCGGCGCCCGCCACCTGGTCCTCGCGGATGGCGATCTGCGGCTCCCAGCGAAGGCCGAAGAAGAACTCGGTCGGCGGCACGAGAACGAAGAATTCCCAAGCCTCGTAGACCAAGCTGACCACGATGCCGAGCGTGGTGAGGATGGCGATGACCGAGCAGACCACCATGAAGACGGACATCACCCACTCGACGCCATTGCGGGCCCGGAAGCGGGGCGAAAGCCGCCGATAGGCGAGGAAGAGGCCGAGCGCCATCGCCGCCAGGGCGACAAGCCCCATTGCGATCCGGGCGATGCCCTGCCAGCGCGAATAGCGCTCGGCCGCGGCGATGATCTCGGGGCTCGGATCGCCGAAGAGGCGGCCGGCGGCGACGTTGTGAATTTCGGAGAGGTAGAGATTTATCTGCGCCGGCGAAGCCGCGGCGACCATGTCTTCGGGAAGGCTACGGATCAGAAGACCGTCGATGACGGTGTTCTGGAACAAGAGCCACAAGAGCACGAGAATGAGGGCCGGCACGCCGACCCAGACCGCGACGAAGGCGCCGTGGTAGCTCGGGAGCGAATGGGCGCCGTCGGGAGCGAAGCGCTTGCCCGCGCGGTTGCCCACGTAGAAGGCAACGGCAGTCAGCACGATCATCGTCAGCAGAAGGTAGCCGAGCACGATGCCCCCCGGGGCTTGCGGCCGAAGTGAGGCCGGGGCGCCATGGCGCCCCGGCCGGTCGGATCAGTTGGTGTAGCGGGTGAAGTGCGCGCCCGAGACCACGGCCTCGCGCGTGGCTTCGCGCTCCGCGTCGGGCAGCGCGACCAGTCCGCGCTCGGGAAGGTAGCCATCCGGACCGAAAGCCTCCTCGGAGACGTACTCGGCGACGAACTCATCGAGGCCCGGGATCACGCCGCGATGCGCGTTCTTGATGTAGACGAACAGCGGCCGGGACACGGGATAGGAGCCGTCGGCGATGGTCTCGAGGGACGGCGAGACCCCGTTGATCTTGACGGGCTTCAGCGTGTCGGTGTTCTCGTAGAGGAACGAGTAGCCGAAGATGCCGAGTGCGTTCGGATCCGCCTGGAGGCGCTGCACGATGATGTTGTCGTTCTCGCCGGCTTCGACGAAGGGGCCGTCCTGGCGCATGCGCGAGCAGACCTGCTCCCAGGCGTCCTCATCGCTCTCCTCGAGCGCGGCGATCGTCTCGAACTCGTTGCAGCCGACGTGCATGACCAGCTCGACGAAGGCGTCGCGGGTGCCGGAGGTCGGCGGCGGGCCGAACACCTGGATCTCGGCGTCCGGCAGCGACGGATCGATCTCGTTCCAGCGCTTGTAGGGGTTCGGGACGAGCGCCCCGTTCACCTCGACCTCGGAGGCGAGGGCCTGGAAGACCTGCGCGCTGGTGAGGTTGACTTCCGGGCCGTTGACCGAATGCGAGATCGTGAGGCCGTCGTAGCCGATGAGCACCTCGGTGATGTTGTCGACGCCGTTCTTGGTGCAGAGCTCGTACTCGGACTTGGTCATGGCGCGGGACGCACCGGTGATGTCGGGATGCTCTGCGCCGACGCCGCCGCAGAAGATCTGCATGCCACCGCCGGTGCCGGTGCTTTCGACCACCGGAGCGGCCATGCCGCTGGCGCCGGCGAACTGCTCTGCCACCGCCTGGGTGTAGGGGAACACGGTCGACGAGCCGACGATACGAATCTGGTCGCGGGCATAGGCCGCGCCGGCAAGCGCGGTCGAAGCGAGCGCGAACGCCGTGATGGCGGTAAGGGTCCTGGTTTTCACGTGATGTCTCCCTGAGGGTTGGGATGCGTTTCGGGGTACACCCGTTCGGCGCCCCTCTGTGCGAGGGCAAACTAGTCATCGCGGATAATGGTTCTATGACGAGTGGATGACAGTTTTACGACGATCTAACCCGCTGGCAGAACATAGGAATTGTCTTCCGGTCGCAAAGCGGCGGGAATCGCGCCCTGTGGAAATGTCACAGTGAAGCCGGCGCCCTCGCCGAGCCGGCTGTCGACGGTCATGCGGGCATGGTGGCGGGCGAGGATGTGCTTGACGATGGCGAGGCCCAGCCCGGTGCCGCGGTGCTTGCGGCTGGTGTCGACATCGATCCGGTAGAAGCGCTCGGTCAGCCGCGGGATATGCTCTTCGGCGATTCCCGGACCGTGATCACGGACCGAGAAGGACGGGCCGGCACCCTCGCCCGCCGGGGCCACCGTGACGTCGACCTTACCGCCCGACTGGCCGTACTTGCAGGCATTCTCGATCAGGTTCTCGAACACCTGGATCAGCTCGTCGCGCTCGCCGGTGACCATGACCGGGGACGGCGGCAGATCCGTCGCGATGGTCACGCCGAGTTCACGCGCGAGCGGCTCCAGCGCATCGGCGACATGCTTCACGGTCGAGACCAGGTCGACCTCGCCCGACGGCCGGAGATGGGCCTTCATCTCGATCCGGGACAGGGAGAGGAGATCGTCGATGAGGCGGCTCATGCGGGTCGCCTGGTCGCGCATGATCTTCAGGAATCGCTCACGCGCCTCGACATCCTCGCGCGCCGGCCCCTGGAGCGTCTCGATGAAGCCGACCAGGGAGGCGAGCGGAGTGCGGAGCTCGTGGCTGGCATTGGCGACGAAATCGACACGAATGCGATCGACCCGCTTCTGCTCGGTCAGGTCGTGGAGGACGAGCGCAACGAAATTGCCCATACGGGGGCCATCGTCGAGCCGCGCGAACCAGGCGGAAAACCAGCGCTCGGTCGGGACGCGCTCGGCGAACTCCACCTGCTCCGGCGGGCCGCCCTTGGCCACGCGGTCGAACGCCGCGAGCAGGTCGGGGACGCGGAGCCGGAAGGTGAGCGGATCGCCCGGCCGGATCGCGAAGGCGGCGACGGCGAGGCGGTTGGCGTAGCGGACGATGCCGCGCCGGTCGAGGACGATGCAGGGATCGGGCAGCGCCTCGGCGAAGAGCTTGACCCCGGTCTCGGGCCAGACCTGATCGGTCGGCTCGGGCCGGCCGGCCGGCGCGTGCA
>JALHRF010000065.1 GCA_022841545.1 Bauldia sp.
AGCAGAACGTTCGAATCGACGATGATGGGGTTCATTCGCCTCTCGTGAGCGCCATGATCTCCTCGGTCGTCATCTTGAGCGTGGCGCTCCCGCGCATTCTGTCGAGCACCTCGGCGACGCGCTTCTCTCGCGGCGTCGCCTTGCCGCCGGCAACCGGTCGGAGTCTCACGCCATGCTTGTCCTGAACGAACTCAACCTCCGTCCCGGGCAGGAGTCCGGTGCTGCGGCGGATGGGTTCCGGGATGGTCACCTGGCCTCTCTGGGTGATGCGCATGATCCAGCTCGTTTCTTACTGACGGAATATGAAATAGAACGTTCCGGAAACATCGACAAGCGAATAGCCACGGATCGAATCCGCCGCCCGCGCGTTAGGTGCGCTTATGGCCACGCAAGATCGCGACCTCAGGACCGGACGAAGCTACTGGCAGAGCCGGCCGATGCCGCGCATCCCCTTCGTACCTCTCCGCGGCGACATCGTGACGGACGTGCTCGTCGTCGGCGCGGGCGTGTCGGGCGCGCTGGTGGCGGAGGCGCTCTCCGGCGAGCATCGTGTCACGATCGTCGATCGGCGCGGCCCCGTCCTCGGTTCGACGCCGGCCAGCACGGCGCTGGTCGAGTACGAAATCGACACGCCGCTGACGCTGCTCGCCGAGAAGATCGGCCGGGAGAAGGCGGAGCAGGCGTGGCGACGGTCCTATCTCGCGCTCCATGCGCTCGCGGCCCGGACCCGCGATCTCGGCATCCGCGCCGATCTGCGGCGGGCGGACAACCTCTACCTTGCCGGCAACGTCCTCGATGCGGACGGCCTCGCAAGGGAGGCCGCGGCGCGGAGGCGCGCCGGTATCGAGACGAAGTTCCTGCCGCGGCGCGCCCTCAAGGAGCGGTTTGGGATTGCGCGTCCGGCGGCGCTCCTTGCCTATGACGACGTCGCGCTCGACCCGCGCCGTCTGACCGCTGGCTACCTCAACGCCGCGATCGGCCGCGGGGCGAGGCTGTTCGCTCCGGCCGACGTGACCGATGTCGAGGCCGGATCGGGCGGCGTGGTGGCGCGGACCGCGGGCGGCCCGGTCATCCGCTGCAAGGCCCTGTTATTCGCCACCGGTTACGAGATGCCCCATTCCGTGCCGCAGCGCCGACACCAGGTCATCTCGACCTGGGCGATCGCCACCAGACCGCAACCGCGAAACCTCTGGCCGGAGGACTGCTTCATCTGGGAAGCGGCAGACCCCTACCTTTATCTTCGTTCGACGCCCGACGGGCGCGTGATCTGCGGCGGCGAGGACGAGGAATTCTCCGACGATGCGGCGCGTGACGCACTGATCCCGAAGAAGACCGCGGCGATCGCGCGAAAGCTCGGCCGCATGTTTCCGCAACTGGACACCACGCCGGAATTCGCCTGGGCCGGCGCCTTCGGCTCGACGGCGACCGGGCTGCCCTCGATCGGCGCGGTGCCGGGAATGCCGAACTGCCATGCCGTGCTCGGCTTCGGCGGCAACGGCATCACCTACGCCCGTATCGCCGCCGACGTCATCGCCGGCGCGCTGTCGGGCCGTCACGACCCCGATGCCGACCTCTATGCCTTCAAGAGGACGCGCGCGACCCGATGATGCGCGTGGCAGATGGCGACGGCGAGCGCGTCGGCCGCATCGTCGCTGTCGAAGGTGGCGCGGGGGAGAAGCACGCGGACCATCGCCCGGATCTGCTGTTTCTCGGCATGGCCCGCGCCGACGATGGTCTTCTTGACCTGGTTCGGCGCGTATTCGGCGACGGCAAGGCCCGCCTCGGCCGGGACGAGGAGGGCAATGCCCCGCGCCTGGCCGAGCTTCAGCGTCGCCGTGGCGTCGCGGTTGACGAAGGTCTGCTCGACCGCCGCCTCATCCGGGGCATGGGTTCGCACCACCGCGGAGAGCCCGCGGTGGATCGCCAAGAGCCGCTGCGCCAGTTCCCCGTCGAGCGGCGCGTGGATGGTGCCCGAGGCGACGAAGGCGAGCGCATTGCCGCGCGTCGTGACGATGCCCCAGCCGGTGTGGCGGAGGCCGGGATCGACGCCGAGAATGCGAATCTCCTGGGTCACGCCACGAGGCGTAGCGCCGTTCCGTGCTGCATGCCAGCCGGACCGTCAACAGCCTGACCGGGAACGGATTTCGGGCAGCTTGCGACAGATCAAACCGCCTGCCCCGTTCCGGGCCATGATGACGGGGCGAGGTCAGTCCCATGGCAACGCCCTACGTCCACAACCTCAGCCTCGAGATCGGCCACGTCTTCGGCCTGCCGGTCTACTGGTACGGCGCGATCTATACCGTGGGGTTCCTCGGCGTGTTCGGCTGGTTCGCGCTCCGCCGCGGTCGCCTCGGCTGGACGATGGCCGACGTCACCGAGCTTTCGGTCCTGATGGCGCTGGGCATCCTGATCGGCGGCCGGGTGTTCGACATCCTGGTCTACGAACCCGGCTATTACCGGGAGCACCCGCTCGATGCCCTCAACTGGTGGGTCGGCGGCATGGCCTCGCATGGCGTCATGCTCGGCGGCGTGGTCGGCGTCTTCCTGTTCTGCCGGCTCCGGCGGAAGCCCTTCCTGATCGCCGCGGACGAATTGACCGTGCCGGCGGCGTTCCTGATGGGCATCGGGCGAATCGGCAACTTCATCGAGGGGGGCGTCATCGGCTCGGTGACGGCGATGCCCTGGGGCGTCGTCTTTCCCGGCGTCGACGAACCACGGCACCCGGTGGCGCTCTATGACGGGGCGAAGAACCTGATCCTCGTGCCGCTCCTGATCCTTGTCCTCCGGCGCTGGCCGGCGGGGCGGGGCGTCGCCACCGGCGCGTTCCTGTTCCTCTATGCGGGGCTGAGAGTCCTCGTCGACCTCTTCCGCGACTACGAAGGCGGTTGGCTCGGAATCGGCCAAGGCCAATACTTCAACCTGATCATGGCGGCGGTTGGCCTCCTGGTGCTGGTCCGGGCATTGCGGCGGCGGACGACGGCGACGCCGTATGTCTCGCCCGAGCCGCGGCGGGTCAATCCGCTGCTGGCAGCCGTCTTCGTCTTCCTATGCCTCTACCCGCTCGGCATCCCGACGAGCTGGACCAAGGCGAACATCGAGACGATCCGGGGCGAGGAGCCGGTCGAGACGCGCCCCTGAACTGTCAGGCCTGGAACGCGCGGGCGAGCTCAAGCCGCGGTGAGCTTCTCCATGACGGCGTCGGAGACCTCGAAGTTGGAATAGACGGCCTGGACGTCATCGTCGTCGTCGAGCGCGGCGATCAGCTTCATCATCGTCGCGGCCTTGTCCTCGTCGAGGCTGGTAGTGGTCTGGGGCAACCACACCGCCTTAACCGTCTCCGCCTCGCCCAGCGCCTGCTCGAGGTTCTTCGCGACCTCGCCGAGGTCGCTGAAGGCGCAGGTGATGAGATGGCCCTCGGCGTCGCTCTTCACGTCGTCGGCGCCGGCATTGATCGCCGCCTCGAGCACCGTGTCGGCGCTGCCGGCCTTGGCCGGGTAGGCGATCTGGCCGACCCGGTCGAACATGAAGGCGACCGACCCGGTCTCGCCCATCGCCCCGCCATTCTTGGTGAAGTAGGAGCGGACCGCGCCGGCGGTGCGGTTCCGGTTGTCGGTGAGGGCCTCGACCACGATCGCGACGCCGCCCGGGCCGTAGCCCTCGTAGCGCACCTCGTCGTAGTTCTCGGTGTCGCCGCCGACCGCCTTTTTGATCGCGCGCTCGATATTGTCCCGCGGCATGTTCTCGGCGCGCGCGTTCTGGATCGCGAGCCGCAGCCGCGCATTCATCGCGGGATCGGGGGTGCCGGTCTTGGCCGCGACCGTGATCTCGCGCGCGAGCTTGGAGAAGGTCTTGGAGCGGCGCGCATCGGCAGCGCCCTTCCGGTGCATGATGTTCTTGAACTGCGAATGACCTGCCATGCGATCCCCACTGGTGGCCGGCTGCCGCCCGGGAAGTCCGCGCGCTGCCGACCGGTCCGGACGACTGATTTTCGGCCCGCCTTATACGTCGCGCACCACCGTAAAGGAAGAGATTGAAGCGCCGGCCGGCGGAAGCGTGGCCGGCGATCGCCCCCCATGGCGCGGGACGCGCCGCCGACTTAGGATGGGTGGCGATCGGGAATCGGAGGGAAGGGGACTGCATGGACGCGCGCGCGGTCATCGCCGCCAATCCGTTCTTCGCCGAGGTGCTGGGCGATCCCGAGATCGACCGCCTCGCGAAGTGGGCCCACGTCGTGGAGAAGGCGGCGGGCGACGACCTGATCGTCGAGGACGATGCCGGAACCTCGCTGTTCATCATCGTCTTCGGCGAGGTCGAGGTGCTCACCGGCGACGGCCGGCGGAGCAAGCACATCGCCCGCCTGGGGCCCGGCGCGGTGGTCGGCGAGATGTCGCTGATGACCGGGGCGCGCCGGAGCGCCACGGTGCGCGCGCTGACCCCGCTTCGCGCGCTCGAGGTTTCGGATGCGGCGCTGGCGCCGATCGTCGCCGGCTCGCCGGATCTGGTCGACCGTTTCGCCGCCGTGCTCAAGAAGCGCCAGGCCGAACTGAACAACGCCTATGAGCGGCGCTTCTCGCTCCTCGACCAGGGCGGCTTTGCCGACCTGATCCGCGGCTTCTTCGGCCGCAACATCTAGCCGAGGCCGGACGCCGCAATCGCCTCGAGCCGCGGCAGCTTCACGTCCGGCGCGACCTCGCCCGCCCACCTGATGAACCCGCCGATCCGCCACGCCTTCTTGTCGCGGTGGTTCATGATGATGTCGGCGAGGCGGTGGTCGAGGAACGGATTGCGGAAGCGGTCGATGACGGTGGCGCGATAGGCCGGCGCCTCGCCCACTCCAGCGGCGGCGAAGACCGGGAGCAGTTCCTCGTCGTAGAGCGAATCGAGGTAATCGCGGATCGCGGGATCGGCGACCAGCTCGCGCACCGTCTCGTCCTTCTCTCGATCGTCCGCCAGCCAGCGCTCGGCGAGGCAGGTATGCGGCAGGTTGAGGAGGAACAGCTTGAGCCGCTCCGTCACCTTGAGATCGTCGACCATCCGCACATTGCGGTGGGTGAACGGCATGACCAGCCGCGGCTGCCGCTCGATCGCCCAGAGCGCATAGGGCTCGGTCACCGCGCCCGCGGGCTCGAGGGCGGTCGTGGTGATCCGGTCGACAAGGCTGTTGGGGAAGACGCAGTCGTCGTTGAGCCAGGCGCCGAAGGCGGGCGGCAGTCCGGAACGCTCGGCGATGCCGGTCACGAGGCCGCGGAGCACGACGCCGTTGTCGGGGACGAGTTCGGTGGCGAAGACGGTGAGCGGCGCGCCGGACTTGTCCCACCGCGCCGCAAGGAGCTTCGTCAGCTTGGCGGGGAAGGACACGGGTATGCCCTCGCCGAGGGTCTCGCCCTCCGGCATCCGAAAACCGCTGTCGCCGGCATTGGTGATGACCTGGGCCGCCTCCTCGACGACGATGCGCTCGATCTCGGCCCAGTCGGTCGCGGTCGAAAGGCCGCGGACGAGGCAGGTGGTGTACTCGGTGCGCTCGATGGGCGCTCCGTTCTCCATCCCGCGGACGACGATCGGCAGCGGCCGGCCGTCGAAGGCGGCGAGCCGTCCGGCCCGGTCCGCGGCGCCCGTGGTCTGGACGACGGTGACGGGACCGACCGGCTGGCCGTCGCGCATCGCGTCGGAGATGAACAGGTCGGCATGGGCCTGCAGGAAGCGGCTGGTGCCGAACTGGACGATTGGGGTCTCGATCATGGGATGGATGCCGGCGCAAGGGTGGGTCGGGGGGTCATCCATATGAGCATCTGAGGGAATCGGCGAGTCGGATTCGGCAGAGGTTCTGCCGACACCCGAGGGACCGCGCGTTCACCGTCGCCGCGGCATCAGCGGGAGAACCGCACCGACTACGCCGCCTGGTCCAGGCCGCGCTTGCGCAGCAGCGCATCGGGGGTCGGCAGGCGGCCGCGGAAGCCGACATAGGCCTCGGCCGGGTCGCGGAGGTTGCCGGCGGCGTAGACGTTGTCGTGGAGGCGCTTCGCGGTGGCGGGGTCGAAGATGTCGCCCGTCTCCTCGAAGGCGGCGAAGGCGTCGGCGTCGAGCACCTCGGACCAGAGGTAGGAGTAGTAGCCCGAGGCGTAGTGGCTGCCGGAGAAGATGTGGAGGAAGTGCGGCGTGCGGTGACGCATGACCATCGCCTCCGGCATGCCGATCTTCGCAAGCACCGCCTTCTCGAAGGCGACGACGTCGCGCGAGGCCGCGTCGGGCTGGAGGTGGAGGTCGAGATCGACCAGCGCCGACGAGGTGTATTCGACCGTGGCGAAACCCTGGTTGAAGGTGCGGGCCGAGAGCACCTTGCGCAAGAGCGCCTCGGGCATCGGCTTGCCGGTCTCGGCGTGGACCGCGAACTGGCCCAGCACCTCGGGCTGCTCCAGCCAGTGCTCGAAGAGCTGGGACGGCAGCTCGACGAAATCGGTGGTGACGCCGGTGCCGGAGAGGAGCGGGTAGGTCACGTCGGAGAGGAGGCCGTGGAGCGCATGGCCGAACTCGTGGAAGAGGGTCCGGGCGTCGTCGAAGGAAAGGAGCGCCGGCTGGCCCTTCGGCGGCTTCGAGAAATTCATGACGTTGACGATGATCGGCCGCACGTCGCCGTCGAGCTTCTCCTGGTCGCGGAATCCGCTCATCCACGCGCCGCTCCGCTTCGAGGTGCGGGCGAAGTAATCGCCGATGAAGAGGCCGACGAAGCGCCCGTCCTTCCCCGTCACCTTCCAGACGCGGACGTCCGGGTTGTAGACCGGCACGTCGTGGACCTCCGTGAAGGAGAGACCGAAAAGCCGGCCGGCGGTGTAGAAGGCCGCCTCGATCATTTTGTCGAGCTGGAGATAGGGCTTGAGCTCCGCCTCGTCGAAATCGAACAGGCGCTTCCGCATCTTCTCGGCATAGTGCCGCCAGTCGGAAGCGGCGAGGCGATGATTGCCGCCCTCCTCGGCGATGAGGCCCTGAAGGTCGGCGGCCTCGCGCGTGGCGCGGGCACGGCCGCGCGCCCATACCGTCTGGAGCAGGCCGGCCACCGCCTCCGGCGTCTTCGCCATCTGGTCGGACAGGCGGAAATGGGCGTAGGTCGGGTGGCCGAGGAGCTGCGCCGCCTCGGTGCGGAGTTGGGCGATCTCGGCGATGATCTTCCGGTTGTCGCTGTCGCCGCCGGATTCGCCGCGGGCGGTCCAGGCCTCGAAGGCCTTCTCGCGGAGATCGCGCCGGGTCGAGAAGGTGAGGAACGACTCGATCGAGGAGCGCGCCAGGGTGACGACATGCTTGCCCGGCAGGCCGCGCTCCTCGGCGGCAGCCGCGGCCGACGCCCGCGCCCAGTCGGGCAGGCCGGCAAGGTCGGCCTCGCCGTCGAGCACCAGCATCCAGCTTTTCTCGTCGGCGAGGATGTTCTGGCCGAACAGCGTCCCGAGGGTGGCGAGACGCTCGTTGATCGCCGCGAGCCGCGTCTTGCCGGCGTCGTCGAGCCCCGCGCCGGCACGCTGGAAGATCGTGTGGTAGCGGTCGAGGACGCGCTTCTGCTCGGAGTTCAGCCCAAGGGACTCGCGGGCGGCCCAGAGCTTCTCGACGCGCGCGAAGAGGGCGCCGTTCAGGAATATCTCGTCGGAATGGCGCGAGAAGAGCGGCGCCACGTCACGTTCGATCGCCTGGATCGCGTCGTTGGTGTCGGCGCCGGCGAGGCCGAAGAACACCGCGGCGACCTTGCCGAGCTCGAGCCCGCTCCGCTCCAGCGCGACGATGGTGTTGTCGAAGGTCGGCTCCGCCGGGTCGCCGGCGATCTTCTCCACTGCCGCCTTCTGCGCGGCCATGGTCGCGTCCAGCGCCGGGCGGAAATCCCCGGGCGTGATGCGGTCGAAGGGCGGGGCGCGGTAGGGCGTGGTCCAGGTTTCGAGGAGCGGATTGCCGGCTGCGGTCATCGGGGAGCCTCGTCTCGGGTGCGTCGCGTCCGGAGGTAGTATCCGGCGCCGCACAGCGCAACGCGATTCTGGAAATGAGCGCCGCAAGGCCCGTCGCGGCCGGCTGGCCGCGTTTTTGCATCGCAGCATAGGGTTGTGCCGACTTCACATGATGGACGCATGTCCGACGCGGACCTCCGCATCCTGATCATCGACGAAAACGTGGTGCGCGCCTCGATCCTCGAGGACGGGCTGCGGGAGGCCGGGCACATCCGCGTCAGCGTCATCTCGTCGATGCGCGAGCTGCTCCGCCAGATCGTCGACGCCGACCCCGAGGTGATCTTCATCGACCTCGAGAACCCCAACCGCGACGTGCTGGAGCAGATGTTCCAGGTGTCGCGGACCGTGCGACGGCCGATCGCGATGTTCGTCGACCGCTCCGACACCGCCTCGATCGAGGCGGCGATCGATGCCGGCGTCTCGGCCTATGTGGTCGACGGGCTGCGCAAGGAGCGGGTCAAGTCGATCCTCGACATGACGATCAGCCGGTTCAACGCCTTCAACCGGCTTCGCGAGGAACTCGACCGGACGAAACAGGCGCTCGAGGACCGGAAGGTCATCGAGAAGGCGAAGGGCATCCTGATGAAGACGCGAAACATCCCGGAGGAGGAGGCCTATGCGCTCCTCCGCAAGACCGCGATGAACGAGAGCCGCCGGGTCGCCGAGGTGGCGGCGGGCCTCGTCATGGCGGCGCACCTCCTGAGGTAGGGACCGATGCAGATGGACCGGCCGGGAGACATGGAAAGAGCCGCCGCCGGCGGGGCGGCGCACCGGCTCACCCTCGGCTTCATCCCGCTCGTCGACTGCGCGCCGCTCGTGGTCGCGGCCGAAATGGGATTTGCCGCGGCCGAGGGCCTTGCCCTCGACCTCGTCCGCGAGACGTCCTGGGCCAATATCCGCGACCGGGTGATGCTCGGCCACTTCCACGCCGCGCACATGCTCGGGCCGCTCCCCATCGCCTCGACGCTCGGCATCGGCAGCCATATCGAGGCGCCGATGGTGGCGCCTTTCTCGTTCGGCCTGGGGGGCAATGCCGTGACGGTTTCCCTCAGGCTTCACAATGAGATAGCGGAGGAAGCCGGGGGCGCCGACGGTGGGCCCGGCGCGGTCGCACGGGCGATCGCCGCGGTCGTCACGAAGCGCCGCACGGCGGGCGCGCCTCCACTCACCATCGCCATGGTCTTCCCCTTCTCGGGGCACAATTACGAGCTCCGCTACTGGCTGGCCTCGGCCGGCCTCGATCCCGACCGCGACCTCCGCCTGGTCGTGCTGCCCCCGCCCTTCATGGTCGACGCCCTCGCCGAGGGGCATGTCGATGCTTTCTGCGTCGGCGAGCCGTGGAATTCGATCGCGGTCGACCGCGGGGTCGGCGCGATCGTCGTCACCAAGTCGGCGCTGTGGCGGCAGGGGCCGGAGAAGGTGCTCGGCCTCCGCGCCGGCACGATCAACGGCTACAGCGTCGGCGAGCCGTGGAACCAGCAGGCGGTGTTCACCGGCATCGGCGTGCCGGTGGTGATCGACTACCAGATCTGGAAGGACAATCCGGAGAAGGTGTTCGGCATCACCGCGGCGTTCGCCGCGGAGAATCCCAACACCACGCTCGCGCTCACCAAGGCGCTGATCCGGGCCGCGATCTGGCTCGACGCGAACGACAACGCGAACCGGCCGGAGGCGGTCGAGATCCTGGCGAAGTCCGACTATGTCGGCGCCGATGCGGCGGTGATCGGCAACTCGATGACCGGGACCTTCGAGTTCGAGAAGGGCGACAAACGCCCGGCGCCGGACTTCAACGTCTTCTTCCGCCGCTACGCGACCTATCCCTTCTACTCCGACGCGGTCTGGTACCTGACGCAGATGCGGCGCTGGGGGCAGATCCCTGAGGCGCATCCCGACGCCTGGTACGACGAGACGGCGAAGTCGGTCTACCTGCCGGAGGTCTACCTCGAGGCGGCGCGGATGCTCGTCGACGAAGGGCACGCGGCCGAGGCCGACTTCCCGTGGGACAGCGACGGCTACCGCGCGCCGACCGCCGACTTCATCGACGGCGTCACCTACGACGGCCGGACTCCCAACCAGTACATCGACTCGCTCGGCATCGGCCTCAAGGGCGACGAGACGATCGTCGGCGCCGAGGTGGCGGGCGGCTGACGCCGCCTCGCCGCGCCCTCACCCAATTCGACCGGAGCCCATCATGGCAGCGACAAGCGACCACCTGACCACCCTGCCGGAGCGGCGCGAGCGGACCGAACCCATCGTCCGCCGGCTCCGGGCGATGCGGCTCGGGTGGGCGACGCCCTTCGTCAGGCTCGCCGCCGGCGAGGACCCCGGCGAGCAGGTCAGGACGATCGCCCGGCAGATGCTGGTGCCGCTCCTCGGCATCGCCGTGTTCGTGGCGCTGTGGGCGACGCTCGCGCCCCGTGTGGAAACATCGCTCGGCGTGATCCCGGGTCCGGTGGCGGTGTGGCAACAGGCGGGCGTGCTGTTCGAGGAGCACGGGGCGGAGCGCGCCAAGGCGGCGGCGTTCTACGAGCGGCAGGAGGCGCGGAACGCCGAGCTGATCGCCGAGGGCAAGGAAGACGAGGTCAAGTGGCGGGACTACACGGGCCGCCCGACTTATGTCGACCAGATTCTCACCAGCCTGAAGACGGTGGCGCTCGGCTTCCTGATCGCGACGCTGATCGCGGTGCCGCTCGGCATCGCCTGCGGTCTGTCGCGGACGGTGAGCGGCGCGCTCAACCCGCTCATCCAGATCTTCAAGCCGGTGTCGCCGCTCGCCTGGCTGCCGATCGTCACCATGGTGGTCTCGGCGCTCTACGTCAACGTCGTCGACGCCTTCCCGAAGTCGCTCGTCATCTCGGCGATCACCGTGACGCTCTGCTCGCTGTGGCCGACGCTGATCAACACCGCCCTTGGCGTCGCCTCGATCGATCGCGACCTGATCAATGTCGGCCGCGTGCTCCGGCTCTCGACGCGGCGGAAGATCACCAAGCTGGTGCTGCCCTCGGCGCTGCCGCTGATCTTCACCGGGCTCCGGCTGTCGCTCGGCGTCGGCTGGATGGTGCTGATCGCCGCCGAGATGCTGTCGCAGAACCTCGGCCTCGGGAAATTCGTCTGGGACGAATTCCAGAACGGCTCGTCCGAGTCGCTCGCACGGATCATGGTGGCGGTGCTCACCATCGGCATCATCGGCTTCCTGCTCGACCGCGTGATGGCGATGCTCCAGTCCGCCTTCACGTATTCGGCGACGCGGTAGGGGGCCGGCGATGGCGCTTCTCGAAATCAGCGGGCTGACCAAATCCTACGGCCAGGGCGCGGCGCGCCGCGACGTGCTCGGCGGCATCGACCTCAAGGTCGAGGAGGGCGAGTTCGTCGCCATCATCGGCTTCTCCGGGTCCGGCAAGACGACGCTGATCTCGGCGATCGCGGGACTGACCCGACCCGACCGTGGCGGCGTCATCCTCCGCGGCAGGGAGATCGACGGGCCGGCGGCGAGCGTCGGGGTCGTGTTCCAGTCCTATTCGCTGATGCCGTGGCTGACGGTCGAGGGCAACATCGCGCTCGCGGTCGATGCGCTCTTCTCCAAGGAGAGCCGCGCCGCGCGCAAGGCGCGGGTCGACCGCTACATCGCCCTCGTCGGCCTCGATCACGCCCGTGACCGCCGGCCGGCGGAGTTGTCCGGCGGCATGCGCCAGCGCGTCGCCGTGGCACGCGCCCTGGCGACGGAGCCCGACCTCCTCCTCCTCGACGAGCCGCTCTCGGCGCTCGACGCGCTGACCCGCGCCAAGCTCCAGGACGAGATCACCGCGATCTGGCAGGCGGAGCGGAAGACGGTGGTGCTGATCACCAATGACGTCGACGAGGCGATCCTCCTCGCCGACCGCATCATCCCGCTCAGGCCCGGCCCGAACGCCACGCTCGGCCCCGAGTTCAGGGTGACGCTCGACCGGCCCCGCGACCGCGCCGCGCTGAACGCCGATCCCGCCTTCAAGCGGCTTCGGGCCGACATCACCCGCACTCTTTCCGGCGTCTCGGCCAGGGGCGGCGCGGCGGCGGAGCCGCCGGTGCCGCGCGTGATCTCGCTCGCCGAGGAGGCGCGGCCACCCAAGGCCTACCAGGCGGCAGCGGCATCGCCGATCGAGGACCGCTACGTCGAGTTCTTCAAGGTCAGGAAGACCTTCGAGACGCCCGAGGGCCCGCTCACGGTGGTCGACGGCTTCGACCTGATCATGCGGCGCGGCGAGTTCGTCACCCTCATCGGCCATTCGGGGCTGCGGCAAGTCGACGGTGCTGTCGATGGCGGCGGGGCTGCAGCCGGTGACCGACGGCGGCATCGTTCTGGAAAGCCGCGAGGTGAACGACGCCGGGCCGGAACGCGCCGTCGTCTTCCAGTCGCCGTCGCTGTTCCCGTGGCTGACGGCGCGGGAGAACATCGCCCTCGGCGTCGACCGCGTCTACCCCAAGGCGTCGCGGCAGGAACGGCGCGAGATCGTCGACTACTACCTCGCCCGGGTCGGGCTCGCCGACTCGATGGACCGGAAGGCGGCGGAGCTCTCCAACGGCATGAAGCAGCGGGTCGGCATCGCCCGCGCCTTCGCGCTGTCGCCGAAACTGCTCCTCCTCGACGAGCCCTTCGGCATGCTCGATTCGCTTACACGCTGGGACCTCCAGGACGTGCTGATGGAGGTGTGGAAGCGGAGCCGGGTGACGGCGATCTGCGTCACCCATGATGTCGACGAGGCGATCCTCCTCGCCGACCGCGTGGTGATGATGACCAACGGCCCCAACGCCCGGATCGGCAGGATCATGGAGATCGACCTGCCGCGGCCGCGGAGCCGGAAGGCGCTGCTCGAACACCCCGACTACTACCGCTATCGCGGCGAGGTGCTGGCGTTCCTCGAGGAATACGAGGGCGGCGCCACGCCACAAGCCACGACCGAGGCCCCGGTCGCGGCGGCGGCCGGCAAGGCGGCCTGAGGAGGCGCAGAGATGACTGGAAAACAGAGACTCGTGATCATCGGCAACGGTATGGCGCCGGGCCGCGTCCTCGACCGCCTGTTCGAGAAGGCGCCCGGCCGATACGACGTGACGATCTTCAACGCCGAGAACCGCGTCAACTATGACCGGATCATGCTGTCGCCCGTGCTCTCGGGCGAGAAGGCCTACGAGGACATCATCATCCATGGCGACGACTGGTATGCCCGGCATGGCGTGACGCTGCACAAGGGGAGGGCGATCGTCCGCATCGACCGCGACGCGAAGGAGGTCCATGCCGCGGACGGCACCGTGGCCGGCTACGACAAGCTGGTCATCGCCACCGGGTCGAAGCCGATCGTCATCGGCGTGCAAGGGCACACACTTCCCGGCGTTCTCACCTATCGCGACCTCGACGACGTCAACGCGATGCTGTCGGCGGCGCGGCCCGGGGCGCGGGCGGTGGTGGTGGGCGGCGGGCTGCTCGGGCTGGAGGCGGCGGCGGGGCTCCGGATGCGCGGCATGGAGGTGACCGTCCTCCACCTGAACCCGACGCTGATGGAGCGGCAGCTCGACGAATCCGCCGGCTTCATGCTGGAACAGGCGATCAAGCGCCGCGGCATCGACGTGATCACCCGCGCCAATACCGAGGCCATCCTCGGCGAGCATCGCGTCGAGGGCGTGCGGCTGGACGACGGGCGCGAGATCCCCGCCGACATCGTGGTGATGGCGGTGGGCATCCGGCCGAACGCGGCGCTCGCCGGCAATGCCGGGCTGATGACCGGCCGCGGCATCATCGTCAACGACCGGATGGAGACCTCCGACCCGGACATCTACGCGGTCGGCGAATGCGCCGAGCATCGCGGCATCTGCTACGGGCTGGTGGCGCCGCTCTACGAGATGGCGGGGGTGATCGCCGGCCAGCTTACCGGCACCGACCGGCACTACACCGGCTCGGCGATCTCGACCCGGCTCAAGGTGACCGGCATCGAGCTGTTCTCGGCGGGCGACTTCGCCGAGGGCGAGGAGCGGCAGGAGATCCTGCTTCGCGACGCCTCGTCCGGCGTCTACCGGCGCCTTGTGCTCAAGGACGACAAGATCATCGGCGTCGTGCTCTACGGCGACACGGCCGATGGCGCCTGGTTCTTCCAGCTCCTCAAGGACGGCGCCGACATCGGCCGGATGCGCGATACGCTGATCTTCGGCCAGGCTTTTGCCGGGGGCGACCGGGCGGACCCTACGGCCGCCGTTGCAGCGCTGCCTGACGCAGCGGAGATCTGCGGCTGCAACGGCGTCTGCAAGGGCAGGATCGTCGCCGCCATCGGCGACAAGGGACTGACCACGCTCGAGGACGTGCGCGCCCATACCAAGGCGTCGAGCTCCTGCGGCTCGTGCACCGGGCTGGTCGAGAAGCTCCTGTCGGCGACGCTCGGCGACGCCTACAATCCGCAGGCCGTGAAGCCGGTCTGCGGCTGCACCGATCTCGGCCATGGCGAGGTGCGCCGGCTGATCGTGGCGCAGGCGCTGCGGACGATTCCCGGCGTCATGCAGGCGCTCGGCTGGAAGACGTCGCACGGCTGCGCCAAGTGCCGGCCGGCGCTCAACTACTACCTGCTCGCCACCTGGCCCGGCGACTATGTCGACGACCAGCAGTCCCGCTTCGTCAACGAGCGCGTCCACGCCAACATCCAGAAGGACGGCACCTACTCCGTGGTGCCGCGGATGTGGGGCGGCATGACCTCGGCGAAGGAGCTTCGCGCCATCGCCGACGTGGTGGAGAAATTCGCGATTCCCGCGGTCAAGTGCACCGGCGGCCAGCGCATCGACATGCTCGGCGTCAGGAAGGAGGACCTGCCCGCGGTGTGGGCGGACCTCAACGCCGCCGGCATGGTCTCCGGCCACGCCTACGGCAAGGCGCTCCGCACGGTGAAGACCTGCGTCGGAACCGACTGGTGCCGCTTCGGCACGCAGGACTCGACCGGCCTCGGCATCCGGATCGAGAAGTTCATGTGGGGCTCGTGGACCCCGGCCAAGGTCAAGATGGCGGTGTCCGGCTGCCCGCGGAACTGCGCCGAGGCGACGTGCAAGGACGTCGGCGTGGTCTGCGTCGATTCGGGCTACGAGATCCACATCGGCGGCGCCGCCGGGCTCGACATCAAGGGCACGGTGGTGCTGACCAGGGTGGCGACCGAGGACGAGGCGCTCGCGACGATCGTCGCCGTGGTCCAGCTCTATCGCGAGCAGGGCTTCTACCTCGAGCGCATCTACAAATGGATGGCGCGGGTGGGGCTGGAGACGATCCAGGCCCAGGCGGTCGAGGACGCGGCGAACCGCGCGGCGCTGTTCGCCCGCTTCGTCCACGCCCAGAGCTTTTCGCAGGAGGATCCGTGGGAGGCGCGGGCCAAGGGCGGCGACGCCCACGAGTTCCGCCCGATGGCCGATTTCGCCCGGCTGGAGGCGGTGACGTGAGCGCGCCCTCCCGCGACTGGGTGACGATCGGCATCGAAGGCGACATCCCGCTGGAGGGCGCGCGCGTGGTGCGCACGCCCTTCGGCGACATCGCGGTGTTCCGCACCGCGGCGGGCGAGATCCTCGCCATCGACGACCGCTGCCCGCACCGCGGCGGCCCGCTGAGCGAGGGGATCGTGCATGGCGACACCGTCACCTGCCCGCTGCACAACTGGGTGATCTCGCTCAAGACCGGCGAGGCGCAGGGGGCAGACAGCGGCTGCGTCCGCACCTTCGCGGTCAGGGTCGAGCACGGCACGGTGCTGCTGGCCGCGTCGGCGCTCGGCGCCCGCAAGGCGGCCTGAGGCGATGGACGCCGGCCCGCGACCGGTCCGCACCACCTGCCCCTATTGCGGGGTGGGGTGCGGGGTGATCGCCGACGTTGCCCCTGACGGCACGGCGGCGGTCCGCGGCGATCCCGACCACCCGGCGAATTTCGGCCGGCTCTGCTCCAAGGGCTCGGCGCTCGCCGACGTGCTGACCGACGAGGGACGCCTGCTCTACCCGGAGATCGAGGGGAAACGGGCGGGCTGGGACCGGGCGCTCGAGCTCGTCGCCCGCCGCTTCTCCGAGACGATCGCCGCGCATGGACCGGACTCGGTCGCCTTCTACGTCTCGGGCCAGATGCTGACGGAGGACTATTACGTCGCCAACAAGCTGATGAAGGGCTTCATCGGCTCGGCCAATATCGACACCAATTCGCGCCTCTGCATGGCCTCGGCCGTCGCCGGCCATCGCCGCGCCTTCGGCGCCGACACGATGCCCTGCTCCTACGAGGACCTCGAGGAAGCCGACCTCGTCGTGCTCGTCGGCTCGAACCTCGCCTGGTGCCATCCGGTGCTGTTCCAGCGCCTGATGGCGGCAAAGGAGAAGCGCGGCACCACCATCGTCGTCATCGACCCGCGGCGGACGGCGACGGCGGAGAGCGCCGACCTTCACCTCGCGCTCGCCCCGGGGTCCGACGTGGCGCTGTTCAACGGGCTCCTGGCGCATCTCTGGGCCTCGGGCGCGGCCGACCTCGGCTTCGTCAGCGGCCACACCTCAGGGCTCGATGCGACACTTCGAGCGGCGGAGGCCATACGGTTTGCCGAGATCGCGGCGGCGACCGGCCTTGCCGTTCCCGACCTCGTCCGGTTCTACGTGCTGTTCGCGAAGACCGAGCGGGTGGTCACGGCCTTCTCGATGGGCGTCAACCAGGCGGCGGACGGCACCGACAAGGTCAACGCCATCATCAACTGCCACCTCGTCACCGGCCGGATCGGCAAGCCGGGCGCCGGCCCCTTCTCGATCACCGGCCAGCCGAACGCCATGGGAGGGCGCGAGGTCGGCGGGCTCGCCAACCAGCTTGCCGCCCACATGGCGCTGGAAGAGCCCGCCGACCGCGACCGCGTCCGCCGCTTCTGGCGCGCGCCGCGGATCGCCGAACGGGCCGGCCTCAAGGCGGTCGACCTGTTCCGCGCCGTCGCCGACGGCCGGGTGAAGGCGCTGTGGATCATGGCGACGAACCCGGTCGATTCCATGCCCGAGGCCGGCCTGGTCGAGGCGGCGCTGGTGCAGTGCCCGTTCGTCGTCGTCTCCGACGTGACCCGGAACACCGACACCGCCCGCCATGCCGACGTCCTCCTCCCCGCCGCCGCCTGGGGCGAGAAGGACGGGACGGTGACCAATTCCGAGCGGCGCATCTCGCGCCAGCGCGCGTTCCGGCTCCCCCCCGGCGAGGCGCGGCCCGACTGGCGCATAGTCGCCGACGTCGCGCGCCGCATGGGGCATGCGCCCGGCTTCGACTACGACGGGCCGGCGGCGATCCTCCGCGAGCACGCGGCACTGTCGGCCTTCGAGAACGACGGTGCGCGCGACTTCGACCTCTCCGGTCTCGCCGGAGTCGACGACCGGTCCTACGACCGGCTCGCGCCGGTGCGATGGCCGGTGCGCGGCGACGACAGTCCACGGCTCTTCGCCGACGGGCAGTTCTACACCGCCGACCGCCGCGCCCGGTTCGTCCCGACGC
Organism: Bauldia sp.; assembly: GCA_022841545.1. GTDB lineage: Bacteria > Pseudomonadota > Alphaproteobacteria > Rhizobiales > Kaistiaceae > Bauldia. The sequence continues at coordinate 17,470 of JALHRF010000065.1, forward strand.
CGGCCTCGCCTCCGGCCGTAGCATCGCCCGAGTTTCCCCTGGTCCACAACACCGGGCGCGCGCGCGACCACTGGCACACCATGACCCGCACCGGGCTGTCGCCGCGCCTGTCGGCCCATGCGGCGGAACCCGCCGTCGAGATGCACGCGGACGACGCGGCGCCGCGCGGCATCCTGCCTGGGACGCTGGTCGAACTCCGGAGTGCTCACGGCCGCATGACCGGGCGCGTGACGATCGCCGACGGGCAGCGCAAGGGCAGCGTCTTCGTGCCCATGCACTGGACCGACCAGCATGCGAGCAGCGCCCGCGTCGACGCGCTGGTCGAGGCGCGGACCGACCCGGTCTCGGGCCAGCCGGCGCTCAAGTCGTCGCGGATCGAGGCCAGGGCCTTCGCCGCCGCGTGGCACGGTTTCGCCGTGCTTCGCGACCGGCCGGCGTCAATCCCCGCGGACTACTGGGCGCTCGCCCGGGCCGCGGGCGGCTGGCGGGTGGAGATGGCGGGTGCGGCAGCGCCGCCGGACTGGACGGAGTTCGCCCGCGCTCTCCTGCCCTCCCCTGCAAGCGGCCTGCTCGCCTATCACGATGCGGCCAGCGACCGGCACCGCTTCGCCGCCTTCGACGGGGACCGGCTCGCCGGGGCGATCTTCATCGCGCGCGCGCCGCTGGCGGTGGGCCGCGCGTTCCTCGCTGGCGGGCTGACCACCGCACACCAGACCCCGGCCGAACGGCTCCGGCTCCTCGCCGGCCGCGCCGGTCCGGACACGCCCGACTCCGGTGCCGTGGTCTGCTCCTGCTTCGCCATCGGCGTGAACCAGATCGCCGCGGCGGTGACCAGTGGCGGCTGCATGAGCGTCGAAGCCGTGGGCGCGCTTCTGCAGGCCGGCACCAATTGCGGCTCGTGCCGTCCGGAGATCCGGAAGATCATCGGCGAGACGGCGAGACGCGAGGCGACGCCCGTACGGCTCGGCGTCCACGCGGTCGGCGACTGAGGCCCCTGGCCACTCCTTGGCCTAGCTCATCGTTACGACACGCACGCACATCGGCGTACCGATCGCGACCGTCTTGCCGGTGTCGGCGAGGCGCCCGGTTGCAGCATCGCGGGCGAAGAGGGTGATGCGGTCGGCGTTCTGGTTGGCCGAGAAGAGAAGCCGGCCCGAGGGCGACAGCGCGATGTTGCGCGGCGTCGCGCCACCGCACGGCGTGTAGTCGACCAGCGTCAGCGCCCCGCTCCCGGCATCGACGGCGAAGATCGGGATGCTGTCGTGGCCGCGGTTCGAGCCGTAGAGGAAGCGCCCGTCCGGCGAGATCTGGATGTCGGCGCAGTGGTTGTGGTCGCGCGCCTCTACCGGCACCGCGGGCTTCGTGTCGATAAGCGTCAGCGCGCCGGTGGCGGGATCGAGGGAGAGCGACGCGACCGTCGAGTCGAGCTCGTTCATCACGAAGACGAAACGGCCGTTGGGGTGCATGGCGACATGGCGCGGCCCGGCGCCGGGCGACAAGGCGAGGGTCGCCACGCGCTCGAGCGCGCCGGACGGCCCGATCCGGTAAGAGATCAGCGCGTCGAAACCGAGGTCGGCGGCGATCGCGAGGCCGCCGCCGACCGTCTCGGTGATGCTGTGGGCATGGCCGCGCTCCTGGCGCCCGGCATTCGGGCCGAGGGCGCCCGCGTGGGCGACGCTCGCCACGGGCGGGGTCAGGCCGCCATCGTCCCGGATTCCGAAGACCACGAGCGACTGCTCCGGGCCGCCGGAGCCGATGCCGTAGTTCGCCGCCATCAGGAAGCGGCCGTCGCGGGTCAGGCAATTGTGGGCGGTGATGCTGCCGAGCGTCGGCTGCATGTTGATGTAGTCGAGCGAACGGGCGGCGCGATCGAAGCGGAACGCGGAGACCAGGCCTTCGCGCCATCCGAAGATCTCGGAATTGGCATAGACGCGCGTGCCGTCGGGCGTGACCGAGAGGAAGGTCGGGTTGTCGATGGCCGTGGTCTCGGCCAGCAGCTCCGTCTCGCCGGTCGACTCGTCGAGGGCATAGACCGACAGGCCGATGCCCCTGGCGCCCTGGAAATAGGGCGCCTCGCGATTGAGGCTGCCCACGAACATCAGGCAATCAGCGGCCATGGTCCCCTCCCGTTCCGGCGCCCCGGACGTCCGGCCGGGGCTTCGCGCCATCTTGCCACCTCGATCCACATATGAAAATATCATTCACAGAAAAACGAGGGGAGGAGCGCGATGGCCGAAAAGGCCGGCGCGCCCGACGCTGGCGTTCACGCGCCGACTGTCGGGGTTTCGTCGACGTTCCCGAAGGACATGCCCGCCGACCACGCCGCGATTCCGGTGTGGAACGCGGAGAACTGGTTCTATGAGGACTGGCCCGTCGGCCAGAAGATCCGCTCGCTCCGCCGCACCATGTCGGAGGGCGACAGCCACCTGTTCAATACGCTCGTGGTCGACATCCACCCCTATGTGCAGGACCAGATGTTCGCCGAGCGCGAGGGCGTGTTCGGCAAGCGGCTGATCGCCGGGGCCTTCGTCTTTTCCGCCGGACTAGGGCTGGTCGCCACCAACTGCGTCAACGCCTTTTCCTACGGCTACGACAAGCTCCGCTTCATCAAGCCGGTGTTCATCGGCGACACGATCTACACGATCCGCACCAACCTCGATAAGCGGCCGAAATACAAGGAGCTCGGGCTTATCCGCGCCAGCTACGAGGTGTTCAAGGGCGAGGGCGAGCTGGTGCTCTATTGCGAGCACCTGCAAACGGTCAGGTACAAGAATCCGGCCGACTTCGCCGGCAAAACCGAGAAATAGGCGATGGCGGAAGAGCCTCTCCTGTCCGGCCTCGTCGTCGTCGACATGAGCCAGTTCCTGTCGGGGCCGTACTGTTCGCTCCGGCTCTCCGACCTCGGCGCCCGCGTGATCAAGATCGAGCGGCCGGACGGCGGCGACCTGTCGCGCCGGCTCTACCTGAGCGACACCGAGATCGGCGGCGACTCTACGATCTTCCACGCCATCAACCGCGGCAAGGAAAGCCTCGCCATCGACCTCAAGGACGAGGCCGATCTCGCGACGCTCCGCGGCCTCATCGCGAAGGCCGACGTCGTCATCCAGAATTTCCGGCCGGGCGTGGCGAAGCGCCTCGGCGTCGACTGGGAGGCGATGCGCGCGATCAACCCGCGGCTGGTCTATGCCTCGATCAGCGGCTACGGCGACGAAGGCCCGTGGGTGAAGCGGCCGGGCCAGGATCTGCTCGCGCAGGCGCGCTCCGGCGTGATGTGGCTCAACGGCGACGAGAGCCAGGGGCCGGTGCCGTTCGGGCTCGCGATCGGCGACATGTTCGCCGGGGCGGCGGCGGCGCAGGGCATCCTCGCCGCGCTGGTCCGGCGCGGCATCTCGGGCAAGGGCGCGCATATCGAGACGAGCCTGCTGGAGGCGCTGGTCGACTTCCAGTTCGAGGTGCTGACCACCTTCCTGAACGACGGGCGGCGGCTGCCGAAGCGCGCCCATGTGCGGAGCGCCCACGCCTATCTCTCGGCGCCCTACGGGGTCTATCCCGCAAGGGATGGCTTCCTTGCGGTAGCCATGACGCCGATCCCAAAACTCGCGCCGCTGCTCGGGCTCGAGGCGGAGCTCGGCGTCTATGCCGGCGATCCCAAGACATGGTTCACCGCGCGCGATCAGATCAAGGCGATCATCGCCGAAAAAATCGCGACCCGGACCGTGGACGAATGGCTCGCCATTCTGGAGCCCGCCGACATATGGTGCGCGCGCGTGCTCAACTGGCATGAACTCCTCGCCAATCCCGGATTCACGGCGCTCGACATGCTTCAGACGGTCACGCGGGAGGACGACGTGTCGATCGAGACGACGCGCTCGCCGATCCGTGTCGACGGCGTCCGCCACAAGGTCGACCGCGCCGCGCCGCGGGTCGGCGAGCACAGCGCCGCGATACGGGCGGAGTTCACGCTGTGAGCGCCATCACGCTCCGCGGCATGACCTGGAGCCACCCGCGCGGCTACGATCCGATGGTCGCCTGCTCGGCGCTGTGGAAGGCGAAGACCGGCGTCGAGGTCACCTGGGACAAGCGCTCGCTCCAGGATTTCGAGTCGTTCCCCGTCGAGGAGCTGGCGCGCACCTACGACTTCATCGTCATCGACCATCCCCATGTCGGGGTGATCGTCGCGCAGGACTGCCTCGCGCCGCTCGACGTGCCGGGCCGGGAGGCGGAACTCGCCGCTCTGGCCGGGGCCAGCGTCGGCCCGTCCTTCAGGAGCTACACCTTCGCCGGCCGGCAATGGGCGCTGCCGATCGATGCCGCCGCGCAGGTGCAGGCGTGGCGGCCCGACCTGATCGCGGGCCCGGTGAAGACGTGGGACGCGGTGATGGCGCTCGCGGCCGAGGGCAAGGTGCAGCTGCCGCTCCGCAACCCGCACTCGCTGATGGTGTTCTACACGCTCGCCGCCAATCTCGGCACGCCTTGCGCCACCGGCGGACCCGGCGACCTGATCGACCCCGCCGCCGGCCGGCGCGTCTACGACATGATGACGGCGTTGTTCGCGCGGATCGACCCCGCGGCGCTGACCATGGACCCGATCGCGGTCGAGGAGGCGATGAGCGAGGCGGGATCGACCATCGCCTGCGCGCCGCTCACCTACGGCTATGTCAGCTACGCGCTCGACGGGTTCCGCCCGATGCGGCTCGCCTTCGCCGACATCCCGGCCGCCGGCGACGGCGGGCCGCGCGGCTCGGCAGTGGGGGGCACCGGCATCGCCGTCTCGGCGCATGCGAAGGACCGTGCCCGGGCTCTCGACTTCGCCTTCTGGATCACGAGCTTCGAGGTCCAGCGCGGCCCTTATGCGGCCGCCGGCGGCCAGCCCGGCCATGCCGCGGCCTGGGAAGACGAGCGGGTGAACGCCGCCGCCGGCAACTTCTACAGGAATACGCGCGCGACGCTCGAGACCGGCTGGCTCCGGCCCCGCCACAACGGTTACATGGCGTTCCAGGACGAGGCGTCGGCAAGACTCAACAAGGCACTGCAGCACGGCGAGGATGGCGATCGGGTGATCGCCGATCTGAACCGTGCGTTCCGCGGGAGCTTCCGGTGAACCCGGAGCAACGCAAAAAACGGAGGAAGAAAATGCACAACCTGAAACTCACGCTCGCCGCCGCCGCCGCGGCTGCCTTCGCCACCTCGGCGATGGCGGCGGACGATCTCACCGCCTCGCTGCCGGATTCGCTCAAGGCCCTCTATGTCGACGCCTCGCAGCAGCTCATGCCGTCGGCCTATGACAATTTCACGCCGCCGGCCAAGCCGTGGAAGTGGTGCCACTCGGAGTCCTACCAGGGCAATCCGTGGCGCGTGTCGCTGACCAACGAGCTCAAGCGCCTCGTCGACGGCCTGATCGCCTCGGGCGACGCCAGCTCCTTCGAGGTCTCGGACTCGAACGGCGACGTCAGCCAGCAGATCAACCAGATCCGCACCTTCATCGAGTCGGGCTGCTCGATCATCACCGCCATCCCCGGCTCGTCGACCGGCCTCGACGACGTGATCAAGGCGTCCTTCGACGCCGGCATCCCGTTCGTCACGGTGTCGGCCTACGTCACCAGCCCCTACGCCATCAACGTCGACAGCGACTATGGCGGCTGGGGCCGCGACATGATGGCGGCGATCGCCAAGACGCTCGACGGCAAGGGCAACATCCTGTTCGTCGAGGGCATTGCCGGCGCGCCGATCGTCGAGATGCAGCGCACGGGCGCCGAATCGGTTCTCGCGGAGTTCCCCGACCTCAAGATCGCCCGCTCGGTGAACGGCAACTGGACCGCCAACGTCACCAAGACCGTGGTGCTCCAGGCGCTCGCCACCAACCCGGCGCCGATCGACGCGGTGTGGACCTCGGGCTCCGAGTCGCGGGTCGTCGCCGAAGCCTTCGCCGAGGCCGGCCGTCCCGCGCCGCTGATCACCGGCTCGATCACCGGCGATGCGCTCGGCTACTGGAAGGAGAACCCGGACGGCTACCGCTTCGAGGGCCACGCCGTGCTCCCCGGCTGGAACGCGCAGGCGCTGTTCCGCGTCGGCCACCGCATCCTCGAGGGCCAGAAGCCGAAGCTCAACGTGCTGATGATCCCGATCCCGCCGGTCGCCGGCGCCGATCTCGGCAAGTGGTACCAGGACTGCATGACCCCGGATGCCGTGTCGGTGTTCCCCGTGCCGCCGGCCGACCCGATGCCGGAAGAGCTGATGGACGCCTACTTCACCAACCCGGCGCCCACCGGCTTCGACTACGCCCAGGTTCCCGGCGCCTGCGCCGCGCAGTAACCTCCTGAGGCAGTGACCATGGCCCGCCCGGGACACCCTGGGCGGGCCGCTTCGCAAAAGGCACGATGCTCGAGATCGCCAACCTCTCCAAGCGCTACGGCGAGACCATCGCGCTCGACGATGCCTCGGTGAGCTTCGCCGCCGGCACCGTGCACACGATCATGGGCGAGAACGGCTCGGGCAAGAGCACGCTGGTCAAGCTCCTGTCCGGCGTCGTCACGCCCGACCGCGGGCAGATCCGGGTCGACGGCGTGACCTTCGCCGGACGCAACCCGGCCGCCTTCCAGGCGAAGGGATTTGCGACGGTCTTCCAGGAAGTGCTGATCGCGCCGGACCGCAACGTCATCGACAACGTGCTCCTCGGCTACGACCGGCCCTCCCACCGGAACCTGCCGCGCGCCGAACGCCGGGCCGCCGCCGGCGAGACGCTCTCCCGCTGCTCGCCCACCGCCGTCGATCTCGACGTCGATGCCGGCCGCCTGCCGCTCGCCACCCAGCAGCTCGTCGTGCTGGCGCGCGCGCTGGTGCGGAAGCCGCGCATCCTGATCCTCGACGAGGTGACCGCGGCGCTCGACTTCAACGACCGCGAGACGGTGTTCAGCCTGATCGAGGGCCTCGCCCGGAGCGGGTGCCTGGTGCTGTTCATCTCGCACCGCATGGACGAGGTGATGCGGCTCTCGCAGCGGATCACGATTCTGCGGAGCGGGCGGGTGGTCGAGACCATCGACCGCGCCGCGGCCACGCCCGAACTCCTCCTCGAACGCATGGCCCCCGAGATCGTCGCGGAGCGGCGGCATGGCTGAGCCGCGGGCCGAGCTTCGCGCCGCCGGCCTCGCGCTCGCGCCGGGCAAGTTGCCGTTCAGCGAGACGGTGCGGGCGGGCGAGATCGTCGGCCTCTCCGGCCTCGACGGCCACGGACAGGAGCGCTTCCTCGAGACGCTGGCGGGGCTCCAGCGGCCGGGGAGCGGCGAGGTGGTGGTCGGCGACGGCGGACCGGGCGTGCGGATCGAAGGCTTCCGCCAGGCGGTCCGCGAGGGCGTCGCCTACCTGCCGCGCGACCGGCGGGCGACCGGCATCTTCCCGGCGCTGTCTATCCTCGACAATTTCTCGATCGCCACCATCGGCCGCGACGTGCGCGGCGTGCTGATCAGCAATCGTAGCCGGCGCGAGCGCTACCAGCGCTTCCACAAGGCGCTCGGGATCGTCGCGCCGGATGCGCGGGCGCCGATCACCGCGCTTTCCGGCGGCAACCAGCAGAAGGTGCTCCTTGCCCGCTGGCTCGCGCACGACCCGCGCTTCCTCCTCCTCAACGACCCGACCCGAGGCGTCGACATCGCCACCCGCCACACGCTTTACGGCGTGTTCCGCACGCTGGCCGGCGAGGGGGTGGCGCTGGTGGTGCTGTCGTCGGAGATCGAGGAGATCGTCGCGCTCTGCCATCGCGTCCTGGTGTTCCGGGAGAACGAGCTGTTCGAGACGCTGTCCGGCGACGCCCTCACCAGCGAGCGCGTGATCGCCGCGATGTTCGGCAGGGCGCAATGAGCCTCGCGACCAACACCGCCGCGCCGGCGCCGGCTCCGGTCCCTGGCCTCGCCTGGGCGATCTGGCGGCGGACCGGCTTCGCCCCGGCGCTCCTCCTCGTGCTTCTCGTCCTCAACATCTGGCTCAACCCGGTGCGCTTCGCGCCGTCGAACTGGGGGACGCTCCTCGGCCTCGCGGCGCCGCTGATCGGCGCGGCGCTGGCCTCGACGCCGGCGATCCTCGGCGGCCGCGGCGGCATCGACGTCTCGGTCGGCCCGCTGATGGGCTTCGTCAACGCCATCGTCGTCAAGGTGCTGATCACCAATCTCGGCCTCACCTCGCCGTTCGTGATCATCACGGCCGCGGTGCTGATCGGCGCGGCGATCGGCGCGGTCAACGGCTTCCTTGCCGCCTACGTGCGCATCCAGCCGATCGTCGCCACCCTCGGCACCTATCTCGTGCTCATCGGCATCACGCTCACCATCCTGCCGTCGCCGATGGGCACGGTGCCGGACTGGCTGAAGCTCTTCTCGGGGTCGCTGTCGATCGTCCCGCTCGCGGCGATCTTCCTGCTGTGGTGGGGCATCCGCCGGCTGCCCTATTACGACCTCCTGATGGCGACCGGATCCGACGACCGCGCCGCCTATACCGCCGGGGTCGACGTGCCGTTCGTTCGGTTCCTCTCCTACGTGATCACCGGCATCTTCGCCGGCATCGCCGGGCTGATGCTGACCGCGCTGATCGGCTCGGCGGATGCCAACATCGCCCCGACCTATACGCTGATCGCGATCTCGGCGGTGGCGCTCGGCGGCGTCAGCCTTGCCGGCGGCCGCGGCGGGCTGCTCGGGGCCGCGATCGGCGCGATCTGCATCTTCCTGATCCAGAGCGTGCTGACACTCTTCAACGTCTCCACCTTCGTCCTCCAGATCGCCTATGGCACGATCCTGGTCGTCGCCATCTGCCTGACGGCGATCCAGGATCGCATCGAGAAGCGGGCGCGGCAGCGATGAGGATCTCCCTGAACTCGACCGGCGCCCGCGTCGCCGGAGCCATCGCGATCGCGGTGCTCCTCTTCGTCCTCGGCTCGCTGCTGATCCCCGGCTATTCGTCGGCGTTCTCGATCCGGGCGATGCTGGTGCTCGCCTGCCTGCTCGCCGTCGCCTGCGTCGGCCAGACGCTGACGATCATCATCGGCGGCATCGACCTCTCGATCCCGTTCGTCATCGGCTTCGCCAACGTCGTCGCGGCGCAGCTCTATGGCGACGGCATCAATTTCGTCCTGGTCTGCGTCATCGTCGGCGTGCTCGCGCTCGGCATCGGCGCGGTCAACGGCGCGATCTCGGCCGGGCTCCGCATCCATCCGCTCATCGTCACGCTCGGCATCGGCACCATCGTCCAGGGTGCGGTGCTGGTGTGGACGCGCGGCTTCCCCTCGGGCTCCGCGCCGGATGCGGTGACGAAGTTCGTGTCGATCGGCGGCTCGGTCGGGCCGATCCCGGTGCCGTGGCTGGTGCCGTCCTTCATCGTGTTGACCGTGGTCATGATCATCGTCCTCAACCGCACGCCCT
>JALHRF010000066.1:0-19599 GCA_022841545.1 Bauldia sp.
GTCGTCGACTTCCGCCCGCCGGTCCTTCATCCAGTCCTGGAGGACCGTTACCCTGGTATTGGGGCGGGTCCAGCCGGTGAGAACCGAGTCCAGCAGCGTATTGGCGTAATGGTCCGGGTCGTTGGCTTCCACCCGCTCCATGCCGAGGATCGGAACAAGCTGGTGCCCGAGCGCCAGCCCGGTCCTGATCGCCTCCCGCCCTGAAGCCCGCATGACATCATGGACACCGGGCACCTTGATCGCTTCCGCGAGCGGGAGATTCAGGATCGCCGACGGCAGGAACTCCGATGCATTGACGACGAGCTTCATCCACTTGGCCGACCGGATATCGTCGGACACCTCGACGGCGCCGCAGTGGCGCAGGACATCGGCGAGTTCCGGCTCGCGGCCTCGCGTCTTGTCATCATAGGCGCCAATCCCGAACCAGGTGCCGGATGGTGCGGTCTGCCGGTCGACGACGCCTGGCGTGAACATGTTGGCGGCGATCTCGATCACCGCGCCGATCGTCCGCTCCGGGCCGACGATCGACGCCATGTCGTCCATCGTCATGCCGTTCTGCATGCCGACCACCAGTGCATCGGGGCGGAGCAGCGGCTTGATCAGCTCGCAGGCCCAGCGCGTGTCGTACGCCTTCACCACGACCAGCACGATGTCGAAGGGCTCGCGGAGCGTGGCCACCTCGCAGAGGTGATAGGCCTTGACCGGCGTGACCTGCGTTTCCCCGGGCATCTCGATGCGAATGCCATTCGCGCGCATGGCCTCGACATGCGCGGGCCATTGCTCGATGAAGGTTACGTCCAGCCCGGCGCGCGCGATGTCGGCGCCAAACGCGGCCCCGTTGGCGCCCGTGCCGACGACCGCGATCCGCTTGCCCTTCGATGCGGCTGGCTTGGCCTCATTGGCGATGTTCATGGGTTCTCCAAACGACGACGGTTTGTGGCTTCTGTTCACAGGCGGATCCGCCTACCGGATGAGGCGTTCGCTCGCCGGATCGAAGATGAGCGCCCGCTCCGGATCGATCTGCAGCCGAACGCGATCGCCTGCGGCATTCTTGCCCGGCGGAAGGCGTGCAATCACGTCGCTGTCGCCCACCGACACCAGGGCGAGGTTGTCGGCGCCGGTTGGCTCGATCACATCGATGCGCGTATCGAAGGCCGCGCGTTCGTCGCCGTCACCCGCGGCCAGTGTCAGCGCCTCGGGCCTGATGCCGAGAAGCACCGGAGCGCCCGCATACTGCCCATAGGCGGCCAGGAACGGTCCGGCGAACAGACGAAGGTCGCCGTCCGTCGCCCGCGCGACCCTCACAAGGGCGCGGCCACGGTCCTCTTCCAGCACGCCGCGGATCAGGTTCATCGCCGGCGAGCCGATGAAGCCGGCGACGAACAGATTGGCCGGCCTGTCGTAGATCTCCTGCGGCGCCGCCATTTGCTGGATGGCGCCGTTCCGCATGACCACCACCTTGGTGGCGAGCGTCATCGCTTCGATCTGATCATGGGTGACGTAGACGATGGTGACGCCGAGCGTCTGGTGGAGCTTCTTGAGTTCCGTGCGCATCTCGACCCGCAGCTTCGCGTCGAGATTGGAGAGCGGCTCGTCGAAGAGGAAGACCTTCGGGTTGCGGACCAGCGCCCGCCCCATGGCGACGCGCTGACGCTGGCCGCCGGAAAGCTGGCTCGGCCGGCGATCGAGCAGCCCGTCGATCTGGAGCAGCGCCGCCACCCGCCGCACCTCGGCATCGCGCGCCGGCCGCGGCACGCCGCGCACCTTCATGCCGAAGCTCATGTTCTCGTACACGTTCATCGACGGGTAGAGCGCATACGACTGAAACACCATGGCGATGTCGCGGTCCTTCGGCGCGAACTCGTTCACCACGCGTCCGTCGATCAGGATGTCGCCGGCGCTCACCGGCTCGAGCCCCGCGATCATGCTGAGGAGCGTCGACTTCCCGCAGCCCGAGGGACCGAGCAGCACGAGGAACTCGCCGTCCTCGGCCTGGACGCTGACGCTCGAGAGTGCGGCGAGGCTGCCGAACTTCTTCGAGACGTTCCTGACCTCCAGCGATGCCATGACGTTCAGCCCTTTACCGAACCGGACATCAGCCCGCGGATGAAGTACTTGCCCGCGACGACGTAGAGGACCAGCGTCGGGATCGCGGCGAGCATCGCCGCCGCCATGTGAACGTTGTACGGCTTTTCACCTGTCGACGTGTTCACCACGTTGTTGAGCGCCACCATGATGGGGGCGTTGCTGCCGAAGGCATAGGCGGAGCCGAACAGGAAATCGTTCCAGATATTGGTGAACATCCAGATCACCGACACGATCAGGATCGGCGCTGAAATCGGCAGCATGACGCTCCAGAACGTCCGGAAGAATCCTGCTCCGTCCACCTCGGCCGCCTTCACCAGTTCCTGCGGCACGCCAATGTAGAAGCCGCGCGCGAACACCGTTGTGAACGGCAGTCCGTAGATGGTGTGGACCAGGATCAGGCCGAAGAGGCTTCCCGAGAGACCGAGCTTGCCGAGCGTCGCCGCCATCGGGATCAGGATCGCCTGATAGGGCGTGAACGTGCCGAACAGGATCAGGCCGAAGACCAGGCGGTGGGCCGGAAAGCGGAACTTCGTCAGCGCGAAGCCATTGAGGGCGCCGACCAGCGTGGCGATGATGACAGCCGGGATGACGATGATGAAGGTGTTCGAATAGAAGCCGCGAATGCCGACGCATTCCACCCCCACGCAGGCGGTCGACCACGCGGCGGACCATGGCGCACCGGTTGGCTCGGCCGGGAGCGCCAGGATGTTGCCCGACTGGATTTCCGGCAGCGGCTTGATCGACGTGATCAGCATGACGGCCAGCGGGAACAGGTAGGCTATCCCGAATGCGGTCAGCGCGAGATAGACCGCGATCCGCCCGATCATGCGCTTCCGGCGCGCTGACGCGACCGTCGGCAGTCCGATTTCCGCCTCAGCGCTGATTGCGCGACTCACGGCGGAGCTCCGAGGTGATGAAGGGGATCATCAGGGCGAGAACGGCGACGAAGATCATGATCGAACTCGCCGCGGCGAGGCCGAGGCGCTGCCGGCCGAAGGCAAACTGATACATGAAGTTCGTCGGCAGGTCGGTCGCGAAACCTGGACCGCCGCCGGTCATCGCCACCATCAGGTCGAAGGTCCGGACGGCGAGCGCGACCATGATGATGAAGACGGTAAGGAAAGCGGGCCGGAGCAGCGGCATGACCACGCTCCAGTACGTGCGGATCGGTCCGGCGCCGTCGATCTTCGCCGCCTTGACGATCTCGGCGTCGACGCCGCGGAGGGCCGCCAGGAACACCGCCATGGCGAAGCCGGAGCCTTGCCAGACCGCGGCGATGATGAGGGTGTAGATGGCGCGGTCGGGGTCGGCGATCCAGTCGAACTGGAAGCTTTCGAAGCCCCAGTCCTGCATCAGCTTCTCGAGGCCGAGGCCCGGGTTGAGCACCCACTTCCACGCCGTGCCGGTGACGATGAAGGAAATGGCGAGCGGATAGAGATAGATGGTGCGGAAGAAGCCCTCCGCCTTGACCTTCTGGTCGAGAAGGATCGCCAGCAGCAGGCCGACGAGGGTCGACAGGCCGACGAACCCGACGGTGAAGATGGAGAGGTTGGTGACGCTTGCGTGCCAGCGGCTGTTCGACCAGAGCGAGACATACTGCTGGAACCCGACGAAATTGAAGCTCGGGAAGCTCCGCGAATCGGTGAAGGAAAGGACCGCCGACCAGGACACGAAGCCGTAGACGAACACGAAGACGATGACGACGGTGGGGATGACGACAAGGACATTGGCGCGCCGGGACACCCATCGCCGCAACGGACCGCTCCGCTGCGGTCCATCGGCGTCACTGGCGCTGCTGATCTCGGCTGCCGTCATCTATCGGAGTCGATCGTGGCGTCCCGGCCGGCCGGCAGAGTCCCGTTCCGCGCCCGCGCGGCGGCGGGGTGAGCCGCCGTCGCGCGGGCGATGATATCAGAGATCCGCGAGGCCCTGATTGATTCTGGCAATCGCGTCGTCCGCCGTCATGTCGGGCGTGTTGGCGAATTCGTTGACGACATCTTCGAACACACCGCGCACGTCCGTGGTCTGCGCGGAATTCTGCGAGAGCGACGGCACCATGGTGCCCGCCTTCACCGCCGCCGCGCGATCGGCGATGCCCTTCTGTCCGCAGGGACCGAAATTGTCCGGCTTGACGTCGAGCCTCGCGGGGATCGACCCCTTGCGGATGTTGAACTCCTCCTGGATTGCCGGGTCCATGGTGATCTCGGCGAGCTTGAGCTGCGACTGCACGCCCTGTTCGTCGAGGCCGTTGAAGAAGCCCCAGTAGTCGGCGAGCCAGACGAACTGGCCTTCGGTGCCAGGACCATTGGCGCAGACGTAATCGACATTCGCCTGCTTGCCGGCGACGTTGAACTCGCCGAGCGCCCAGTCCCCCGCCAATGCCATCGCCGCCCTGCCGTCCATCACCATGGCGATCGACAGGTTCCAGTCGCGATTGGGATAGCCGTCGTCGACGTAGCCGAGCACCTTGCGGTAGGTGTCGAACACCTCCTTCATGGTGTCGCCGCCGAGAGCCTCTGGATCGAGCTCCTCGATCGCCGCCTTGTGGAAGGCGGGTCCGCCCACGCCGTTGACCACGGCCTCCCAGAGGAACAGTTCCTGCCAGGCCTGTCCGCCATGCGCGATGGGGATGACGCCATCGGCCTTCATCTTGTCGGCCATGGCGAAGAAGTCGTCCCAGGTCTTCGGCGGCTCGCCGCCATACTTGTCGAGGAGCGGCTTGTTGATCCAGACCCAGTTGTGCCGGTGCGTATTGAACGGTGCGCCGACCCAGTGGCCATCGGTGTAGGCGTAGGCCTTGAGCTGCGGATCGAGGACGCCGTCCTTGTCCCAGCCCTGGGCCGCAGCCACCGCGTCGAGATCGATGAGCGGGCCTTCCTGGGCGAACTGCCGAATCTGGGCGCTGTGCATTTGCATTCCGGCCGGCGGATTGCCGGCGGCGATGCGCGCCTGGAGCACCTGGTAGGCATTCATGCCGGCGCCGCCGGCGACGGCGGCGTCCTGCCACGTGATCCCCGCCTGCTGCACGGCGTCCTTGATCGCCTGCATGGCGTTCGATTCGCCGCCCGAGGTCCAGAAGTGCATCAGTTCGAGGGTCGGATCATCGGCCTGGGCCGATCCGATCCCGATGGCGGACAATACCGCCAGGGCACCCATCACCTTGCGCTCGTGTCTCATCACGCTCCTCCCTGAGCATCGCGTCGTTGCTGAACGCGAGTTGTTTGAAATCGATTTAAGGCGATCCCGCCGTTCCTGGCAAGTTGAAAGTTCAAGGCTTGCATGGAGGGCAAGCGGGCAATGAGCGGTGCGGCTAAATCGTTTCGCGCTCAATCCCTCCTGGATCAGCCGCTCCCGCAATCTGCCTTGAAGGCCACGCGCCGGTCGGCGCCGTGAAGGCCGTCAACGATGGCGTTGTCGGAGGGAGGGCGCACGGTGATGCGACCGCTGAGAAGCGACGCCGGCGTCCGTCCGCTCGAAGGCGCTGTCGAGCCGCGCCGGGTGGCGAAGTGGTTGCCAGCGGCGGGGGACGTCCGCGGGTTGGTCAGCCCAGCTTCAGCGGCTCGCCGCCGAGGCGCGAAGACCTGACGAGAGCCTCGAACAGGCGGATATTCTCGATCAGCTCGCGATCGCTGAAGCGATAGGGCTTCTTGCCTTCGACCGCGTCGGCCCACGCCTCGAAATTCTGCGTAACGGTGTCGGTCCACGGAAAGACCTCCTGGCGGCGCCGCCCCTCGGCGTCGGTATGGGTCAGGTGGGTCGGCTTGCCGCGATCGACATTCGCCTCGCTGACGATCTCCACCCAGCCCCTGTCGCCGTAGCAGGTGAATCGACCGTAGAAGGGCGTGATCGAAAGCGACGTGAACGTGCCCCGCGCACCCGATTCGAACTCGATGCTCGCGGTGACGAAGTCCTCCGCCGGCGGCTCGAAGATCATGCTCGCCGTTCGTGTCCGGACCTCGGCGGCCGGCCCTGCGAAGTGGATCATCAGGTCGGTGAGATGGATGCCGACCGCCGTCATCATTCCGGCCGGTGCGCTGTCCGGGCTGAGCCGCCAGTTATCGGAAGCGAGCTTGCGGAACTGGTCGTGGCTGACATTGGTCTCGAACAGGAGGAGCTTGCCCAGGGCTCCTTCATCGACGAGCCTTTGCAGCGCCTCGAAGGCCGGCTCCCAGCGCCGCTCATGGCCGACGCCGAGGACCTTGCCGGCCGCCCGGCAAGCTTCGACGACGCGCTTCGCGCCCGCGCCGGTCATCGCCAGCGGCTTCTCGCAGAACAGGTTCTTGCCGGCGGCGATGACCTTCAGCGACTGCTCCTCGTGGAGCGCGTGCGGCGTTGCGAGCACCACGCCCTCGACCGCGGCGTCGGCCAACACGTCGTCGAGACTGGCCACCAGCCTGAAGCTCCGCGATTTCCGAAACGCCTCGATGTCGGCGGGCGGCATCGGATCGACGCCGTAGAGCACCTCGAAGCGGGGGCTCTTGTCGAGGCATGCGATGATCTGCTTGCCCCACCAGCCCAGCCCTGCAACCGCGACCCTCATGCCCGTCTCCTGCCCGTGCTTGCGCTGTCGCGCCTATGCCGTTGCCGCCGCCTTGGATCCCTCGGGCTCCAGGCTATCGGAGAGTGCGACGTTCTCGCTCTCGAGCGTCACGCCGGCCAGCTGCGCCATGGTCTCGAAGACCGCCGAGAAATCCCGGCCGACCTGGGCGTCGCCGTCCGGCTTGAGCCGGTTCACCCCGATATGCGCCTGGACCATTTCGCGCGCCGCCGCCGTCACGGGCATCGGCACCTCGAGCTGCCGCGCAAGCGCCAGGCCAAGGTCCATGTCCTTGCGAACGCCGGTCGGCGGAAACGTCGTGGCGAAGTCGAGATTGACGAGGGCCGGCGCCTTGTACTTGGTGAAGGTCGACCCGATCACGCTGCCATTGAGGAATTCGAGGAAGGCGTGGCGCGGCACGCCCGCCTTGTTCGCAAGCAGCGTCACCTCGGCGAGATTCTGGTTGACCACATAGAGCATCAGGTTGACTGCGATCTTGCACATCCGTGCGAGTTCCCCCTCGCCGGCGTAGGACGCGCCGCGCGGCGCAATCGCAAGGAGCAGCGGCTTCGCGGCCTCGTAGGCGTCCTTGGGGCCGGACACCACGCAGCAGAACTTGCCGGCGCGGACGCATTTCGGGTTGCCGCTTACCGGGGCCGCGAGAAACCCGACGCCAAGCCGGTCCAGCCGGGCGCGGATCTCCGCCGACTCGTCCATTCCGATCGTCGAGCAGTCGATCAGCGTCTTCGGCATGATCTTGACCCCATCGCGGAACATGCCGTCGGGACCGAAACAGACATCGGCAACGTCCTTGCCGGTGGAAAGCATCGTGAAGAGGATGTCACAGTCGGCGAGCTCATCACGGCTGTCGACGACCGTTGCGCCCGCCAGTTCGGGAGTCTCGGCCTTGGCCCGCGTCCGGTTCCAGATCGACACCGGATAGCCCGCCTTCAAGAGCCGCGCCACCATCGGCGCGCCCATGCGCCCAACCCCGATCCAGCCAATCTTCATGACGCAAACTTCCTTCTGTCGAATGCAGTGCCCACGACCGCCGGTCGCGAACCGGGCGGCAGGGCTTCCTCAGAACTGGAGGTTCTTCTCTTCCTGGTAGGGCTTCACAACCCACGATCCGTCGGTCGGCGCGCCGGCCCGCTCGAACAGCGCGTCGCGTGTGGCATCCACCTTGCGGCGGAAGGCGGGGAAATCCACGCCGAGCAGCTTGCCGTTCCGCTTCCGCGCCTCGCCGGCGACGAAGACACTGTCGATGTTGCCGATGTGCGAGAACTCGACCACCGCGCTGACGGGACTGTTCACCGGGATCAGGCTCATCGCATTGGTGTCGATCAGCACGATGTCGGCCTCCTTGCCCGGCGTCAGGGTGCCGGTCTTGTGGTCGAGGCCGCAGGCGCGAGCGCCCTGGAGGGTCGCAAACTCGAGGACATCGCGGCTCGAGAGCGGCAGCGGCTCGACCATGCGCTTCTCCTCGAGCGCCTTCATGTGCACCATGAGCCGCGTGCCGGCGAGAAGCGCGCGCATGGCGCCGAACATGTCGGCGGGGACAGTCGTCACCACGTCGGTCGAGATCGACGGGCGTATGCCGACCTCGAGCATGCGAAGCGCCGGCGGCAACCCGTGTCCCATCTGCATCTCGAGTTCAGGAGAGATCGACGTCGTGCCGCCGGTCGCCGCGATCAGGGCGAATTCCTCGTCCCCGATGGTGTTGCAGTGGACGTAGGTCATGTCGGAACCGAGCAGTCCGCGACCGTCCATCTGGACCAGGGGCTTCGACAGGCCCCACAGACCATCACCGACATGGATGGTGATGCGTGCGCCGATGTCGCGTGCGGTCCTTATGTCCTTCTCGGTGATGTCGAGCGTCGTGAACTGCGGGCCGCGTATCGCCACCGCCATCGTGACCAGGCCGTCATCGGAGGCGAAATGCTCCTTCCGGACCCGACGGATGTCAGCCCAATCGGTCGGAATCTCGTTTGGCGGAAACCACTCGGCGTTGGCGTTGCCGTAGCCAAAGACCGCCCTGATGCCGGAATCCTGGAGGCCGCGGATGACGCCGTCGGCATGCTCGGGCGAATTGTTGTTGTGCGACCAGTCGTAGAGCGTCGTCATTCCGCCGTCGAGCGCCTCGTAGGCGCCGAGGAGGTTGGCGACGTAGTTGTCTTCGGGCGTGTACAACCCGCCCATCACGACGCGGACGCCGGTGAAGTACTGGCCGAGCGACCAATCGGGGCCGGCAGCGCGAAGGAGCGATTCCCAGGTGTGCCGGTGCGTGTCGACGAAGCCGGGGATCGCAATCTTGTTCGTCGCATCGATCACCTCGGCACTCCCGGCCTCGAGGTTCTGCCCGACCGCCGCGATCTTCGATCCCTCGATCAGGATATCGCCCCGGGTGATGTCACCGAGCTTGGGATCGACGGTAATCACCGTCGCGTTCCGAATGAGTGTCCGCGCCATTTCAGTCCTCCCCTTTGACGATGCGGCTTTCTCCGCGCCGCATTTCGCGCTTCAGTCGAGTCGATCCTAGGCCGCTTTCACACCTGGTTTGCGCTTCTGAGCACCGCCGCCCGGCCTTGCCTTCGATTTCACCGCTGGCGGCACCTCGTCCTCGGGTATGATGTAACCCGCCTTCTCCAGGCTGGGCGCGCCGGTGTAGCCCCAGACGGTGATCAGCGGTTCGTTCTCGGAGGCATTCTCGAGCCCGTGATAGGTATCCTTCGGGCAGAAGGCGATGTCGCCCGCCCGCACATAGAACGACTCGTCGCCGACATGCTTGATCCCGACCCCGTGAAGAACGTACTCCCACTCCTCGGCGTTCGGATGGCGATGGATCGAGTGCTCGGCCCCCACACCCGGCGGAAGGATAGTCCGGCCAAGGACGGTCGTCTGCGATCCGGCCGTCTTCTCCGTGATCACCCAGCGCACGTCCATCTTGAGCCAGCCGCGATCCTCTCGAAGCGTACGGTCCGACTTCACGTTACCCGGATTGAACTTGAACCGGCTCGCCTCGGTCGGCGCCTTCCTCTTTGCCATGCAGTCGACTCCCCCATTCCTTCTATCGCGGGTTTTCAGTAGGCGTTGGCGATCGGCGGATTGCTCTCGGGGAAGCGCATCGCGCCGACGGCATGCGATTGAAATCGATTTACGATGGGGCTTCCTCCAAAGGCAAGAGACATTCTGCAAGGGCCAAGTCTTGTTTTATCGAAGGCTGGAAATGCCGATGTTGTCGGCGCATCGCGCAATGGCGTAAATCGATTCGGCAATTTCGCGGCCAGAGCCGGCAGACGCTTTGGTCGGCAGGGGAGCGCATCGGTCAGTCGCTCCGATAAGACTGGCCCGAGGTCAGACGGGTGAAGACCAGCGAAAGCAGGATGATCCCGCCGTAGGTCGCCGATATCCAGAACGTCTCGATATTGGCGAGCGTCAGGATATTCGAGATGATGCCGAGCAGGATCACGCCGCAGAGCGCGCCGACAAGCGTACCCTTGCCGCCGTTGAGGCTGATCCGGCCAATGACGCAAGCGGCGAACACGGTGAAGATCATGTTCTGGCCCTGGCCCGACATGACCGACGCCATCCGCCCCGTGAGCATCAACCCGGATAGCGCCGCGAGACCGCCGGCGATCACGAACACCGTCCAGATGTACCGGTCGACCGGAATGCCCGCCGCGCGGGCCGCCTCGGCGTTGCCGCCGATCGCGTAGAGGGCGCGGCCGAACCGGTGATAGGCGAGGATCAGACTGCCCACGAGATACAGACCCGCCGAGACCCACAGCGCCGCCGGAAGGCCAAACCAGTAGGCGTTGCCGAGATAGAGGAACGGCTCGGGAAGATCGTACAGCGTCCGGCCGTTGGTGAGCCCTATGGCGACGCCGCGAAGCAGGATCAGCATCGCCAGCGTGGTGATGAAGGCGTTGAGCCCGAGCCGCACGATCAGGAAGCCGTTCACTGCGCCGATCGCGAAGCCAACCACAAAGACCATCATCACCGCGAGATAGGCATTGAGCTCGAGTCCCGAACCGTTGAATGCGGCGTCGAGAACGAGCCACGCCGCAAACATCGGCGCCACGCCGACGATCGATTCGAGCGACAGGTCGAAACGGCCGACGATGAGGATGATCGCCTCGGCCAGAACCAGCACCGACAGTTCCGACGACTGCTGGAGCACGTTCACGATATTGATCGGCGTCAGGAATGCGGGGTGAAGGATCGTCCCCACGATCATCGCGACGATGATGAGCTGGAGGAGCGCCAGTTCGTCGCCGAAACGCCAGCGCTTTCGCGCGCGCGGCGCCGGCATCGGCGCGAGGGCTGTCTTTTCCGCTTCCACGGTTATTGACCCAGTCCTTCCATTGCAGCGACCATTTCATGCTCCTCCCAGGCGCCGGTGAATTCCTTGACGATGCGACCGTCGAACATCACCAGCACACGATCGCAGACCGCGAGTTCGTCGACTTCGTCCGAAACCAGAAGCACTGCCGACTCGGTAGAGCGGATGACGCCGAACAGCGCCTCCTTCGACGCGATGTCGACGCCGGCCGTCGGATGACCGAGGACAAGCACTTTCGGGTTGGTGGCGAGCGCCCGGCTCATCACCGTCATCTGCTGGTTCCCGCCCGACAGTTCGCTCGCGGCCTGGGTCCGATCGCTGACCTTGATCTCCAGCCGCTCGATCATCGCATCGGCGAGGCCGCGCCGCTTCCGGCCGGCGATGAACCCCAAGGCGGCACTGAGCCGGCCAAGCACCGGGAGCGCAATGTTCTCCTCGACCGAGAGGTTGCCGCAGAAGCCGTTCTCATGGCGGTCCTCCGGCACCCAGCCGACGCCCGCATCGCGCGCGCGGTCCGTCCGCCCAGCAACCAGACGGCCGCTGTCGACCGATATCGTCCCGGCGGAGGGCTTCAACTGCCCGGCAATGGCGCGGGCCAGCTCCGACTTCCCGGAGCCCGCCAGTCCGGCGAGGCCGACCCGTTCGTTGGCGTGGACAGAAAGCGAGACGTCGTACACGGAGCGTCCGACGCTCACGTCCTTTACCTCGAGGACGGCCGGCCTGTGACTTTCGGCTGGTTGGCCTGCCGAAGCCGGGGCGACATGGCGCGTCCTGGCATAGACCTTGCCCACCATCGCCGCCACGACTGCGTCCTCGTCGAGGTCCTCGACCGCGGCCTCCGCCACCAGGCGGCCATCGCGCATGACCGCGACCCGCTCGCAGATCTCATAGATCTCCTGCAGGTGGTGCGAGATGAAGAGAAACGTGACGCCCGAGCGCTTCAGGCGGTCGATGTGCTCAAAGAGCTGCCGGATCTCCCGCGACTCAAGCCGCGCAGTCGGCTCGTCGAGAATGATGAAGCGGCTTCCCTTTCGGAGCGCACGCGCGATCTCGAGCCGCTGGCGTTCGCCCACCGTGAGTTCGCCCGCCACCTGGTCGATGTCGACATCGAGCCCCCAGACATCGAGCTCTTGCCGTCCCAGCCGGCGAAGCGCGGCCCAGTTGATGGCGCCTCCCCGCGAGGTCGGGTGATCGTTCAGGAACAGGTTCTCGCCGACCGTGAGGTCGGGAATGACCGTGGATTTCTGATAGACGCAGGCCACCCTGGTCCGCCAGACCGACCGCACTGCAATGTCCGGCGCCGGCTCGCCCGAGAATCGGATCGCGCCGGAATCGGGACGGTCGAGGCCGGTCATCAACCGAACCATGGTCGACTTTCCGGCGCCGTTCCGGCCCACGAGGGCAACCGACTGGCCCCGTAGAACCCGGAGCGTCACGTCATCGAGGGCGAGTGTCTCTCCGTAGCGCTTGCTGACGGAGAGCGCTTCGACGAGCGGTGGTTCACCCGCCCTCGCGACGTCTGCCATGACTTCCACCGCCTAAGCCGCGGATCACCCGGAGTCGGGCTACTGCACCTGGTTGCCCCAGAGAGCCTGGTCGTCGACGTTTTCCTTGGTGACGAGAACCGCCGGCAGCAGGTCCATCTTGTTGCCGTTGAACATGACGACTTCGCTGCCGTGGTCGGTCTTGCCAAGCGCAAGTTCCTTGCCCGCGAGTGCATCCTGGAGATACTGGACGCCGTACTTCGCATACGCATCGAGCGGCTGGGATATGCCGGCATCGAGGTCGCCGCTGCGGATGAGTCCGAGCGCCTGCGGGCTCGCATCGATCGAGATGTTGTAGATGTGTCCCTCAGCCCCGACCTTGGCGTCCCGGCCGGCCTGCTTGAGCACGTTGAGGGTCGGCGACAGGGCGTAGTCCGACTGCTGGAAGATGCCCTTCAGGTCTGGGTTGGCAGCAAGCACCGTCTGAAGTGCGGCAGCCTGCTTCTGTGCATCCCAATCGGTCGGTCGCTCGATCAACTCGATCTTGGGGAACTTCTGCGTGATGCAGTCGTGGAACCCTTGCGTCCGCTCCCGGCCGTTGATCGACGTCTGCGCTCCCTGCAGCGACAGGACCTTGCCGCTTTCACCGATCGCCTTGGCCATCGCTTCGCACGCGATCCAGCCCATGCCGACATTGTCCGCGCGGACGATCGCGTAAAGCGACCCCCCGTCGGGGCCGATATCGATCGATACGACCGGCACTTTCTGATCGGCAGCGAAATCGAGGGCGGGAATGATCGCCTTGCTGTCATTGGCCACGACGATCAGCGCCTTTGCTCCGGCGCCGATCAGGCTGCGGACGTCGGTGATCTGCTTGCCGGAGTCGCCATCCGCATTGGTCGGAGCAAGCATATTGAGGCCGGCCGCGGCCGCTTCCTTGCCAGCCTGATCCTGCAGGATCACCTGGAACTGCGAAAACAGGAACGGCGACGAATAGCCGATCGTCTCGCCCGCTGCGCGGACCTGGCTGCCGCCCGCCATCACGAAGCACAACGCAGCCATGGCCGTTGCTGCTGAACGATAGTTTGATCTCGTCATTTTCGATCCTCCCTGGAGCTTTCGAATGCTTTTCGTGCCGGCCCGCTGGCGTCAGGTCTCGCCCGTCGGGCGGTTTCTCCCGCCGCCGCCGTCGCAAAACGATTTAAGACCTGAGAGTCGTACCGTGGCAAGCAGAAACGATGCTGCGCTGCAGAATTGCAATGCGCCAGCTAGACCTCGTGCGGCGAAATTGCTTGGCCGTTTAAAACGTTTCGTCTACCTTCGTTTTCTATTCGAAAGGGTGAGGGATGCAGCGGCTGGACGGGAAGGTGGCCCTCGTAACCGGCGCGAGCCGCGGCTACGGCCGTGCGATCGCCGAACGGCTCGCGCGTGACGGCGCCTTCGTGGTCGTTCACCACGCGACCAATGCGGACGCCGCCAGACAGACCGTGACGGCCATTCATGCGGCCGGCGGCGGCGCGATCTCCCTTGCCGCACCGCTCGACGGATCCCCCGCCGGGATCGACGCACTCTTCTTGCGCCTGGATCGGGAGCTGAGTGCTGCGCGCGGATCGAGCACGGTCGACATCCTGGTGAACAACGCCGCGATCAGTCCGCGCGGCACGATCGAGGAGACGACCGAGGCCCTGTTCGACGAGGTCATGAATGTCGATGCGAAGGCGCCGTTCTTCATGATCCAGAAAGTGCTGCCGCGGATGCCGGACGGCGGCCGCATCGTCAACATATCCTCGCAGACGTCTCTGATCGCCTTCCCGGGGGTCGCTGCCTACACCATGGCGAAGGGGGCTCTCGACCGCCTGACGCTCGTTGCCGCCAAGCATCTCGCGCCAAGGGGGATAACGGTCAACGCCGTGCTCCCCGGCGTCGCCGACACCGACATGAATGCCAGTTGGCTGCGGGGCAATCCGGAGTCCTTCGCTGCGGCGTCGGTTTTCAGCGCCTTCAAGCGGGTTGCCGACGTAACCGACATCGCCGATATCGTCGCCTTTCTCGCGAGCTATGACGCGCGCTGGATTACGGGCCAACTCATCGACGGCGGGGGCGGCAGCGGGATTTAGTGGATTTCGGCCGTTGGCACGCAATTTCGGTGGCGGTAGATCTGCTAGGAAATCAGCCGAACGGCCGCGAATCGAGGGATATCGGTCCGACTGGGGGAGACTTTCGATGTCCGGCACACCAACTTCCCCAAGGGCGCATTCATGAAGAACCAGGGACCGACCAGACCGCTTGGCCGCCCGCCCACGATCCGCGACGTCGCTGCCCGCGCCGGAGTGTCGCCGGCAACTGTGTCGAACGCCCTGTCAGGTCTTCGCGGCGTCACCGGGGATCGACGCCGCGCCGTGCTCGAGGCGGTCGAAGCGCTCGGCTACAAGTCCAATCACATGGCCTCCAGCCTTCGCCGGGGCGAGACGCGGACCGTCGGCATCGTCGTGCCCGATCTGGGCAACGAGTATTTCGCCGGCCTCGTTCGCCAATGGGAGAAGATTGCGTCGACCAGCGGCTTTGAGATGCTGGTGGTGGCAAGCGGAGAAGACCCGGCGACCGAGGCGCGTCGCATCGAATCGCTCATCGCCCGGCGTATCGATGGCCTGCTGGTCGTTGCGGCGGGAGATGACTTCAGCGCCAACCCGGCCTTCCCCGAAAGGCTGCCGCCAACGGTCCTCGTCGACAGGGCATTCGGACATCCGGATTTCGATACCGTCGCCTCGAACAGTCTGGACGCGGTCTATCGCGGCTGCCGGCACCTCATCGAGATAGGGCACCGTGAGATAACGCTGCTGATCGCCTCGATGAACCACATCCATCTGCGCGACCGTGTCGAAGGTTACCGCCGTGCGATGATGGAAGCCAGACTGAGCGCGCGCGAACGCATCGTTTTCGGCGGCGGCACCATGGAAGGCTGCCGCAGCGCCATCGAACAGGATCTCCGCCGCTCCGATCCCCCGACGGCGGTGTTCGCGGCGTCGTTCTATGCGACCCTCGGCGCTGTGAAGGCGATCAACGCCCTGGAGCTCGGATTCCCGAGAAACGTCTCGCTGCTCGGCTTCGAGCATTCCGAGTGGATGACCGCCGTCCGACCTTACATCAGCGCCGTCGAGCAGAGCGTCGATGATCTCGCGCGGCGCTCGTGGGACGCGCTTCGCGATCGAATGGCGGGAAACGCGAGCGAGCCGAAACGTATCCTCCTGGATCTGCAGCTGGTGCTGCGCGAGTCGACACGTCCTCCAGGTGCCGCCTCGCGGGAGGCTCCGGTCGGGCGAGAAGTCAGCCGGAAGACCCGCAGCGACTCCGGCGCCAAGGGCCACGGAAAAGGCAGGATGCCCGTCGCCGCGAGATGAGCACACGCTAGGCCGATCCAGCCAGCGCTCGTGCATTGCCGGAGGCGCTCGTCGATCCCGGCAGTGCACCGGAGCGTGCGAGCGCAGCGCACCCTGCCGCGGATGGGTCATCCGCGTCACCGCTCGCATCGCCCGTCTCGACGCGCCGTTCCCCGCCGTACTGAACCGTTGACCCGATCGACGCTCCGATCAGCCCGTCATCCGAAGCGGTTGATCGCTCACCGCGACTGCCAGACGCCAAGGGAGGCGACGCCGGCCGCTCGCCTACAAAAGGGCTTCGGCCCGGAGCCCGATCCACCAGGTTCTTGACGTTCGACACGTGCCACCTCCGCCACGTGCAGTCCGGACACCGCGATTGTTCAGCGCCGCCACAAGCCGCGCAAGTCCCGGGCGAGTGGTCTTCCTGTTAACGACACCGCGGTGTCCGCAGGCGACCCGTTGTTGTGGAGGAAGAGGTTTGCCTCCGCTCCGGCATACATCGCCTTGCACACGGCTTCGTCGACTAAAGCGCTGGTGGAGCTACTGATGGGGAAATAGTAGCCATCACAGGTCCTGACGCAAAGCGTGCGCATCCCCGAGGCTTTCGGGACGCTGCGTTTGGTTGGTGACGATCCACGCGGCGACGACGCTCGTGGGGGTATGGCTCGCGGAGATGCCAATTCACGGGACTGGTCGCGCGGACCTAACAGCCGCTGAAAAACGCCCGGTCGATTTTTCTTCTGGGCGACCGCCACTGACGATCCCGTCAACCCCAACCCGCAATCGCTCACAACGAACAACGTCGCCAGTGTTGGCGCAAGAGGAACAGGTGCAATTTAGGAGTCATGCGCTAATCGACTTCAGCGATCGTCACGACCGTGGGAGTTGCGGGTGCATCTCCAACAAAAGGGAAAGTGGGAACCCGGCATTTGGTTCCATACGCGGGATTACCCGAAGCCTCGACCGCGGCGAGTCAGTAAACCTTGGTGATCGCGGAAAACCGCAGCTCCCCTTCTTCAGCTAATCCCGTGCTTCCTCGCGCCCATCCTGGATCATGTCATTCGCCGGTTCGAGGTCGGAAGGCGCGGATTGGGGACGAGAACCGGAATGCGGCGCCGTTGCTGGACCTCGTCGCTCGGATCACAAGCCCGCGGAATATCCTCACATTTCCTCCTTCGAGGAAATTACTTGCCTGCCTACCTCGCACCGCGATACCCGACCCTACTGTCAAGACCGCGTGAGCCGGTTTGGGCCAATTTGACATCTCGCTCCCATTTTGAATTGAGTTGGCCCGCTCGGAGCGAAGACGGGCATCCTCCAAATCGACAGGTCGATTTGTTTGTTTATGCCGTCGGAGTGGCGGGGGCGGCTTATGGGCTTAAGGGGTGTCGCGTCGGGTACAGGCGCCGAGTTTCGATCGGGCATCGACGGTGGCGCCGGACCTCGTGCCAACGTCCGCTCCATACCCGGGGATGCCCTCGCGGCAGACCCGCCCGGTCGCTCGCCCTTCGCCCGCCTGGACCGGAAGCGGGACTGAGTCGGGAACCGCGGTTCTTGGGAAGCGAGGGTAGGCGGCCGCCGCGACGGTCGTAGCACTTTACTTCAGTGGTGAAACATTTTCGTTGATGAGATGCGGCTCGCTGCGTAACAATCCCGTCGACTTCATGGCTGGACCATGATCCGAAATCCGGAGTACGCAGTTTGGAGTTTGGCATTCCCCGCAAGGTCTACGGGCCGGACCATGAAGCGTTTCGGACCACCGTGCGTGCGTTTCTCGAGAAGGAGGTGCTGCCGCACAGTGCGGCCTGGGAGGAGGCCGGGCAGACACCCCGCGAGATATGGCTCCGTGCGGGCGAGATCGGCATCCTCGGCACCAGCATCCCCGAGGCCTATGGCGGCTTCGGCGGCGACTTCCGCTTCGACGCCGTCGTCCTCGACGAACTCGGCCGCTACGGCGTCGCCGCGCCCGCCTGGGACATGCATAGCTACATCATCGCGCCGTTTCTCACTCATTTCGGCACCGAGGCACAGCGGCAGGAATGGCTGCCGCGCTTCGTCGACGGACGCGCGATCAGCGCCATCGGCCTGACCGAGCCGGGCAGCGGCAGCGACCTCGGCGGCCTGACCACCACTGCGGTTAGGGACGGGAACGGCTACGTCATCAATGGCGCGAAGACCTTCATCACCAACGGCGTCATCGCCGATGTGGTGCTGCTCGCCGCCAAGACGGCGCCAGAACGCGGCGCGGAGGGGGTGTCCCTGTTCCTCGTCGACACCGACAGTCCGGGCTTTCGCCGTGGCCGCAAGCTCCGCAAGGTCGGCAACCATGCGCAGGATACCGCCGAACTCTTCTTCGACGACGTGCACGTGCCGGCGCAAAGGCTGCTCGGGGGCGACGAGAACAGGGGCTGGAGCCAACTGACGCATGGCCTCGCCCAGGAGCGCATGGTCGTTGCCGTGCGCTCGATGGCGATCGCCGAGGCGGCCCTCGACCAGACCCTCGCTTATGTCCGGGATCGGAAGGCCTTCGGCAGGCGCATCGCGGATTTCCAGAACACGCGGTTCAAGCTCGCCGAGATCGAGACCGACATCGAGGTCGGCCGGCCGTTCATCGACGCCTGCATCGTTGCCCTCGCCGAGGGCAGGCTCACCTCCCAGATGGCGGCGAAGGCGAAGCTCTGGGCGACGGAACTGGCCGACCGGGTGCTCGACGAATGCCTGCAGCTTCACGGCGGCTATGGCTACACTTGGGACTTTCCGATCGGCCGCGCCTGGGCGGATGCGCGCGTGCACCGCATCTATGCGGGGACCAACGAAGTGATGAAGCATATCATCAGCCGCCGGTATTGAAGGACAGCGCCGTGGCTTCGCGAGGCCCGATCGCAAATCTTGCCAGGCTCTTCTCAGCCGCCTGCCGGGCTCGCGGCGCCGCAGACTTCCTCGTCGACGATCGCGAGCGCTTCACCGGGGAGAGCGCCGAGGCCGCCTCGCTCGCCGCCGTCGCTGCGCTTCGCGCGGCCGGAGCATCGCCTGGTTCCCGCGTCGGGTTCCTGTCGCGCAGCAGCGCCCGCCACGCGCTCCTCTGGTTCGCGGTGCAGCGGCTTTCGGCGGTGCCGGTCAACCTCCACGTCCTCGAGACCGACCGCCGCCTCGCCGAACTCGTCGCCTGGCTCGACCTCGACCTGATCGTGGTCGACCCGGAGTTCCTGTCCCGCGTGCCCGCGATCGCGGGAGACGTGGCCGTCGTCGATCTCGCGGCAATCGACCTCGCCGCGCCATCGCATGCGGCTCTCGCCGAGGACGGCGCTGCGAGCGACGACCCGGCGGCCATCATGCTCTCGTCCGGGTCGACCGGCGCGCCGAAGGCGGTGCTCCACACCCAGCGTTCGCTCACCGCATCGGCGCTTGCCGTCTCCCACGTCTACGGCCGCGTATCGCAACAGGATGCGACGGCCGTGTTCATGGGGACGTCCTTTGCCGCCTGGGTCCACGTCGTCCTTCCCTTAGTTGCCGGCCGTGCCAAGCTCGCCTTCCGCGGCCGCTTCACGCCGGAGGACTTCCTCGCCGTCCTCGAGGAGGAGGCGGTCACCGTCGCGCCGGCGGTGCCGACCATGTGGCGCATGGTGCTCGGCGCCGGCGTCCGCCGTCACCGCCTCGCGCTCCGGACCGTGATGTTCTCCGGAGAGCCGAGTTCGGCCGCGGAGGTTGCCGCGATCCGCGCCGGCCTCTGCGACCGTATCCTCGCCGCCTACCTGTCGACGGAGGGGGCTT
>JALHRF010000066.1:19609-26860 GCA_022841545.1 Bauldia sp.
CGTCGCCGGGCGCTCCGACGGGGCAGGTTACCCCGTGCCGGGCGCTGAGGTCCGCATCATCGATCCGGCCGGATCGATCGACGACATCCTGCCGGACGATACGGTCGGCGAGGTGGCGGTTCGGAGCGCTTCAGTAGCCGCCGGATACTGGAAGGATCCCGATCGCACGGCGGCGCATTTCGTCGACGGCTGGTGGCGGAGCGGCGATCTGGGCTTGCGCGAGGCGGATGGCTTCGTGAGGCTCAAGGGCCGGAGCGACAACCTGATCAACAGCGGCGGCCTCAAGGTGCATGCCGAAGAGGTGGAACTGGTCCTCGTCGGGCTGCCCGAGGTCGCGCAGGTGGCGGTCGTCGGTATCCGCGACGGGAAGTGGGGGGAGAGGATCGAGGCCTTCGTCGTCGGCGCCCGAGACATGGCGGTGACCGAGGCCCTGATCATCGAGCGCTGCCGCGCCGGCGGGCTGCTGGCGGTGGCGAAGATCCCGAAGCGGGTCCATATCGTCGAGAGCCTGCCGCGAAGCCCTACCGGCAAGCTCTTCCGCCCCGCGTTGAGGGCGCTCGCGGAGGCCGGTGATGCGCGATGATCGCGTGGAATGGAAGTGGGTCGAATGCTTCGCCAGGGTCTTCTCGCTGTGCGGGGTCGCGCGGGGCGAGGTCGCTGCGATCGTATCCGAGACGCAGTCGCGGTCCCTCAATGTCACGCTCGCCGAGCTCGCCCTCCAGTCGCTTGGGGCCCAGGTCTTTCACGTCGTCCTGCCGACGCCGCGACAGGTGGCGCCGGTGCCGGTCCGCTCAACCGGCGCGAGCCACGCGCTGCAGGGGATCGGCCCGGCCATCGAGGCGCTTTCGCGCTCCGGCTTCGTAGCGGACCTCACCGTCGAGGGGCTGCTGCATGCGCCGGAACTGCCCGCTATTCTGAAGGGCGGCGCGCGGGTGCTGGTCGTCTCCAACGAACATCTCGACATTCTCGAGCGCACCATGCCCGACCCGGCGCTCGAGCCGAAGGTGCGGCTCGGCATGAGGATGCTGAAGGCGGCCCGCGAGATGCACGTCACCTCGCCGCATGGGACCGATCTTCGGGTCGGCCTCGAAGCGGCGCTGGTCGCCGGCGTGTGGGGCTACACGGCGCGGCCCGGCACCATCAGCCACTGGCCGGGCGGCATCTGCCTCGCCTTTCCGCGGGCCGGTTCGACCAGGGGCCGGCTGGTGCTCGCGCCCGGCGACGTCAACCTCACCTTTAAACGCATCCTCGAGACGCCGGTCGGCTTCGAGATCGCCGGGGACTATATCGAGGCGGTGCGTGGCGACGGCATCGACGCCGCACTGACCCGCGACTACCTCGCGGCATGGGAGGACCGGAACGCCTACGCGGTCAGTCACGTCGGCTGGGGGATGAATCCCGGTGCGCGCTGGGTGGCGGCGGCGATGTATGACAAGGCCGAAACCAACGGTACGGAGCAGCGGGCCTTCGCCGGCAACTTCCTCTACTCGACAGGCGCGAACGAGACCGCCGGACGATTCACCCTCGGCCACTTCGATCTGCCGATGCGGGGATGCAGCGTCTTCCTCGACGGGCAACCGGTCGTGGTCGACGGCGAGCTTCAGGGCGACCTGGCATGACGGCCGCCGCCGAGGGCGCCGTCGCCTACCTCGAAGCGGGCGCCGGCGACGTGCCGGTCCTCTTTCTCCACGGCATCGGCGGTGGCGCCGAAGCCTGGCGACCGCAGCTGGCGCATTTCGGACAGGGCCGCCGGGCGCTCGCCTGGTGGATGCCGGGCTATGGCGAGGAGCCGCTCGCGCCCGAGCGCAACTTCGACCGGCTTGCCGACCGCGTCGCCGGACTTCTCGAGGCGACTGCCATCGAGCGGGTCCATCTCGTCGGACATTCGATGGGGGGCATGGTGGCACAGGTCTTCGCCGCGCGTCATGCGGCGCGCCTCGCCAGCCTCTGCCTGGTCGGTACGAGCCCGGCATTCGGCAGCGCCGACGGCTCGTTCCAGACAGCGTTCGTGGCGAAGCGGCTCAAGCCCCTCGACGACGGGATGAGCATGGCGGACCTCGCCGATGGCTTCGTCGCTTCGCTGGTCGGCAGCGACCCCGATCCCACGGGGCTTGCCACCGCGAGGGAGGTGATGTCCCGTGTGCCCGCCGCGACCTTCCGCGCCGCTATCGAGACTCTGGTCACGTTCGACGCGCGCGCGCTCCTGCCGACGATCGCGACCCCGACCCTGGTGGTCGCTGGGTCCCGCGACACCAATGCGCCCCCGGCGATGATGGAGCGGATGGCGGGCAGAATGCCCGATGCCCGCTTCGTCGTCATCGAGGGTGCGGGCCACCTGCCAAATCTTGAAAGGCCAGACGCGTTCAATCAGGTACTTTCCACCTTCATCGAAGAATGCGATTCCCGGATGCAGGCATGAAGGCGGCAAGTGTGGCAGTGAAGCGGAAGCGTCGCGAGGCGGCGAACGACATGGCCGAGGATGCACCCCTCGTCGACATCGAGACCGGCCTCACCTCGGAGGACCATTTCGACCTGCGCCTGTGGCTTCGGCTGCTCGCCTGCACTCACTGGATCGAATCGCTGATCAAGGAGCGGATGAAGGCCGAGTTCGGCCTCACGCTCACCCAGTTCAACCTGCTTGCGCAGATCGACCGCTCCGGCGCGGGCATCAACATGCGAGACCTCTCGCGCCGCACGATGGTGACGAGTTCGAACATCACCGCCGTCACCGACCAGCTCGAGCGCAGCGGATTGATCGCCCGCCGCCGCGACGACGAGGACCGGCGCTCCTTCATCGTCGACATGACCGCCGAGGGGAGGGCAGCCTTCACGCGAATGGCGGCCGCCCATGACGGCTGGGTGCGGGACCTGCTGTCCGCCCTCGAGAAGCGGGAAAAGGCCCAGTTGTTCTCCATCCTGTCGCTGCTCAAGGCGCGCCTGGGCGCGACGTTGAGCAACAGCCTGTAGAGTACGCCGAATCGGACGGCTATTCGCCGCGGGCGGCGCGCTCGCGAAGGGCGTAGCGCTGGAGCTTGCCGGTCTGGGTCTTGGGGAGCGCATCGAGGAAGACGACGGCGCGCGGATATTTGTACGGCGAGATCTCCTGCTTGACGTGCGCTTGGAGCTCCGTCGCCAGCGCTTCGTCCGGCGTGTGGCCCGGGCGCAGCACGACGTAAGCCTTGACGATCATGCCGCGCTCGGCGTCGGGCGCGCCCACGACGCCGCACTCGGCCACGGCAGGGTGGGTCAGAAGCGCAGCTTCCACCTCCGGTCCGGCGATGTTGTAGCCCGAGGACACGATCATGTCGTCCGAGCGCGCCTGGTACCAAAAGTAGCCGTCCGCGTCCTGGCGGTATGTGTCCCCGGTGACGTTCCATCCGTCCTGGACGTAGTCGCGCTGGCGCGGGTCGGCGAGGTAGCGGCAGCCGGTCGGTCCACGCACGGCCAGCCGCCCGCTCGCGCCG
Source organism: Bauldia sp. (assembly GCA_022841545.1). GTDB lineage: Bacteria > Pseudomonadota > Alphaproteobacteria > Rhizobiales > Kaistiaceae > Bauldia. Next base: position 23,074 of record JALHRF010000066.1, read on the forward strand.
CGCGGCAGGTCGCGCCCGTCGGCATCGATGATCCTGGCCTCATAGCCGGGGACCGGCAGGCCCGTGGCGCCGGGCCGGATCGCGTCCTCGGCTGCGCCGATGAAGATGTGGAGCATCTCGGTCGCGCCGAGCCCGTCCATGAGCCTCAGGCCGGTCGCAGCCAGCCAGGCGTCGTAGGTGGCGCGCGGCAGCGGCTCGCCGGCCGAGACGCCTTTCCGGAGCGAGGAGACGTCGTGCTCCTTCAGAATCGGCAGCATGGCCCGATAGGCGGTCGGCGCCGTGAAGCACGCCGTCGCCCCGTAGCGGCCGATGGCGGCGACGAACTCGGGAGGCGAGGTCCGCTCGATCACGATCGTCGACGCACCGAAGCGCAGCGGAAAGAGCACCGATGCACCAAGTCCGAAGGTGAAGGCGATCGGCGCGGAGCCGATGAAGCGATCGTCCGGAGAAGGCCGGAGCACATGCGCTGCATAGCCGTCGCAGACCGCCAGCATGTCGCGGTGGAAGTGCATCGTGCCCTTGGGCTCGCCGGTGGTGCCGGAGGTGAAGCCGATCAGGCAGACGTCGTCCGCCGCCGTCTCCACGGCCCGGAAGGCGGGGGATGCCTCCGCCATCATCGCCTCGAGCGAATCGACCGCGCCCGAACCCCAATAGACGACGTGCGCGACGTGGGTGAGCGAATCCCGCGCCTTCTCGACCTCCGCGGCGAGGGCGATATCGCAGAGCACGATCGCGGTTCGAGCCTTGTTGGCAGGGTAGGCGAGCTCGCGAGCCCGCATCAGCGGCATGGTGGCGACGACGATGCCGCCGGCCTTGATCACGGCCAGGTAGGCCGCGATCATCATGGCATTATTCGCCGATCGGAGGAGGACGCGTCCGCCTGGCACGAGTCCGAAGCGGCCGACCAGCACGTCGGCGATACGGTTCACGCGCTCCTGCAGGTCGCGGAAGGTGAACGTCTCGCCGGGTGTGATCATGAAGGCGTGGTCGCCGCGGCCGGCCTCGACCCAACGGTCGAGCAGCACGGAGCAGCAGTTCATTCTTTCGGGATAGTCGAACTCCGGGCGGTCGAGGAGGAGCGCGGGCCACGCGTCCTCAGGCGGGAGGCTGTCGCGGGCGAAGGTGTCGACGTGAGCCGTCCAGCGCATCGGCGTCCCTCATCCGTCGAATGCATCAGCATTTAATATTTTAAGCCTATACTAATTCTCCGCAAGGGCCGTGGTGCAGGCGCGCCGCCTCAGCCGCAGGTCAGTCCACCGTCCACCAGGATCGAGCCCCCGGTGATGAGGCTGGCGTCGTCCGAAGCGAGGAACAACACCGCGTCGGCGATCTCCCTCGGCTCGGCGAGGCGGCGATGCAGGGGGTGTATCCTGCCGTACTCGGCGAGCGCCGCCTCCGCCGCCGCGCCCTCGGGCAACACCGACTCGATCATCGGCGTGCGCACGGCGCCCGGGCAGACGCAGTTCACGCGGATCTTTCCGGCATAGTCGAGCGCCATCCCCTTGGTGAGCTGGACCAGCGCCGCCTTGGTCGGACCGTAGGCGGCTTCGTTCGGCCAGCCGATAAAGGCCAGCGCCGAGGCGATGTTGACGATCGACCCGCCGGTGGCGATCAGGTGGGGGAGCGCATGCCGGGAGCAGAGGAACGGCCCGGTGAGGTTCACCGCGATCGTGTCCTGCCAGCCGGCGAGGTCGGTCTCGCCGACCGGAACCTGCGGGCCGGCGATGCCGGCATTGTTGACGAGAACGTCGATCCTGCCGCGGAGAGCCGCCGCGGCGAGGATCGCAGCGCTGACCGAAGGCTCGTCCGTGACGTCGGCCTGGATTGCGGTTCCGGCGCCCGCCAGAAGCGATTGCGTCGCTTCGGCCGCCGCGGCGTCGCGATCGAGGCAGGCGACATGGGCGCCTTCCTCGGCGAGGCGCTGGGCGATGGCGCGGCCGATGCCGCGCCCTGCGCCGGTGACGATGGCCACCTTGTCCCGAAGACGCCTTGCCATGCCCCCCGCCTCTCTTCGCTCAGCGTGCCGTGGTGCCGCCGTCGACGGCGAGTGCGACTCCGGTCACGAAGCTGGCCTCGTCCGAAGCCAGCCAGGCGATGGCGCCGGCGATCTCGTCGGCGCGGCCGACGCGACCGATCGGCTGATCGGCCTCGACCGCCTTTCGTGCGGCCACGGGGTCGGGCTGCGCTTGGATCCATGCCCGCAACAAGGGTGTATCGACGAAACAGGGGCAGACGCAGTTGATCCGCACGCCAGCGGGAGCGGCGTCGAGCGCCGCCGCCCTGGTGAACTGGACCAGCCCGCCCTTGCTCGCGCAGTAGGCCGCCTGACCCACCTGGCCGACCAGCCCGGCGTCGGAGCCGACGCTGACGATGGCGCCGCGCTTCCGCTCCATCATGCCCGCGAGCACGCCTCGCGTGGTGAGGAAGACCCCGGTGAGGTTGACGGACAGGACCGCCTGCCAGGCAGCGAGCGTGGTGTCGTGCGCGCCGCCGGCGTGAACGATTCCCGCGGCGTTGACGAGGACGTCGATCGGCCCGGCTTCGCCTTCCACCCGCGCGATGCCGTCGGCGACGGCAGTCTCGTCGGTGACGTCCATGGCGACATGGCCGATTCCCTCGGCCGGCGATACGCCGGCGCGGTCGGCGACGTAGACTCGAGCGCCCTCAGCCGCGAGGCGCCGCGCGGCGGCGAGCCCGATCCCCGATGCGCCGCCGGTGACGAGCGCCACCCAGCCGGCGAAGCGCCGCAGCTCCCAGTCCGAAACGCACGCGTCATAGTGCGTCGCCATCAGGTCACCTTGGCCCGCACCTGGAAACGCGGATCCCGCCAGGCGCCGCTCGCAATGATGTCCTCGAGCATCAGCGCCGCCTGCAAGGCATCGGCGTAGCGGAGGTAGAGCGGGGCGAAACCGAAGCGGAGGATGTCGGGCGCCCGGAAGTCGCCGATGACGCCCCGCTCGATCAGCGCCTGCATGATCGCGTAGCCGTCGGGCGACCGGAACGAGACGTGGCTGCCGCGCGCAGCGGGGTCGCGCGGGCTCGCAAGGGTGAGAGACGGGCAGCGGCGTTCCACCTCGCGGATGAAGAGCTCGGTCAATTCCACCGACTTCGTGGCAAGGGCGGCGAGGGACACGCCGTCAAACACGTCGAGGGCGGCGTCGAGCGCGGCCATCGAGATGACCGGTGGCGTGCCGACGCGGGCACGGTCCGCCCCCGGTGCCGGGCGGTAATGCGGCTCGAAGGCGAACGGCGCGTCATGACCGAGCCATCCCGACAGGGGCTGTTGGAACGCCGGCTGGTGCCGCGGCGCCACGTAGAGGAAGGCGGGCGCGCCGGGGCCGCCGTTGAGGTACTTGTAGCCGCACCCGACCGCGAAATCGGCTCCGGCTTCGGCGAGGTTCACGGGGAACGCGCCGGCGCTGTGCGCGAGGTCCCAGACCGTGAGCGCTCCCCTCGCATGCGCCAGCGCCGTGATCGCCGCCATGTCGTGGCGGCGGCCGGTCCGATAGTCGACCTCGGTCAGCATGACGACAGCCGTGTCAGCACCGATCGCCGAAGCGACATTCTCGGCCGGAACCACGTCCAGCCGATGCGTGCCGCCGAGGACCTTGCCGATCCCGTCGGCGATGTAGAGGTCCGTCGGGAAATTGCCCGCCTCGGAGAGGATCACCGTGCGGCCGGGACGAACCCGGAGGGCGGCGAAGAGAACCTTGAAGAGGTTGACCGAGGTCGAATCCGCCGCCACCACCGTACCCGGCTCGGCGCCGACCAGCCGGGCGATGCGCTC
>JALHRF010000067.1 GCA_022841545.1 Bauldia sp.
GATGGCCGCCTGATCTCGACCATGCCGCGCGCCGAGGCGACGCCCAAGCGCGCCATCGCCGACATGGTCGGCCGCGAGATGGGCCTCCTCGAGAAGCGCCCGCCCGCGCCCCAGGGCGAAATGCTCCTGTCGGTGCGGAACCTCCGTCGCGACGGGGTCTTCGAGGACGTCAGCTTCGACGTGCGGCGCGGTGAAATCCTCGGCTTCGCCGGCCTGATCGGCGCCGGCCGCACCGATGTCGGCCTCGCCCTCTTCGGCATCGCGCCCGCCACGTCGGGATCGATCCGCTTCGCCGGCAAGGACGTCACGGTGCGCTCGCCGGAGGAGGCGATGCGGATCGGCATCGCCTATGTCTCGGAAGACCGCCGCCAGCTCGGCCTGTCGCTGCCGATGTCGATTTCCGCCAACATCACCCTGCCGACGCTGAAGCGCTACCTGAACGCGCTCGGGCTGATCAAGCGGCGCGAGGAGGACGCGACCGCCGAAGCGTGGCGGAAGCGGCTCTCGATCCGCACCCCCTCGGTCGACCTTCCGGTCGCCAAACTGTCCGGCGGCAACCAGCAGAAGGTCATGCTGAGCAAGTGGCTCAACACCAAGCCGTCGCTCCTCATCGTCGACGAGCCGACCCGCGGCGTCGATGTCGGTGCCAAGGCCGAGGTGCACACCATCATCGGCGAGCTCGCCGCCGAGGGCATCGGCATCATCGTGATCTCCTCCGACCTGCCCGAGGTGCTGTCCCTCAGCGACCGCGTCCTCGTCATGCGCGAGGGCCGCCAGATGGCGATCTTCAACCGCGACGAGGCCGACCAGGAGCGGGTGATGACGGCGGCCATGGGCGGCCAGGTCTACGCGGTGCCGGCATGAACTGGCTCCAGCACCGCGTCCGTCCCGAGCAGATCCGCGAATTGAGCCTGCTTCTCCTCATCATCGCGGCGGTGATCTTCTTCGGCTCGCTGATCGACAGCTACTACACCTCGCGCACCTTCAACCGGATCGCGTCGAGCGTGGCGATCATCGCCGTGGTGGCCGTCGGGCAGACGCTCGTCGTGCTCACCCGCAACATCGATCTGTCGGTCGGCTCGATCGTGGGCTTCACCGCCTACTTCGTCGGAACCACGATTGCAGGCGACAATTCGATCCATCCGCTGGTCGCCGTCGTCCTTGCCGTCGCCGTCGGAGCCGTCATGGGGGCGTTCAACGGCGTCATCGTCGCCTGGGGCCGCGTGCCCTCCATCATCGTCACCCTCGGCACGCTCGCCATCTACCGCGGCATCCTGATCGAGTATTCCGGCGCCAAGACGGTGACCACCGACAGCCTGCCCGCCTGGCTGATCGACCTGCCGCGCGAGAACCTCTTCGTCCTCGAGGGCCTCGAGGTCCGCGTCCTCGTCGCCCTGGCGTTGATCTGCGTCCTCGTCTTCCAGGTCGGCACCAGCTACCTGAGCTTCGGCCGGAGGCTCTACGCCATCGGCTCCAATCCGGATGCGGCGGCGCTCATCGGGCTGCCGGTGAAGCGCATCGTCTTCATTGCCTTCGTGCTCTGCGGGGCGCTCTCCGGGCTTGCCGGCTTCATGCTGCTTGCCCGCTTCGGCAACATCACCGTCGAAGCCGGTCGCGGACTCGAATTGCAGGTGGTGGCGGCGGTCGTGGTCGGCGGCGTCAACATCTTCGGCGGCTCGGGCACCATCGTCGGCGCGCTCCTCGGCGCGATCATGATCGGCACGCTGGAGCAGAGCCTGTTCCGCCTGCAGATCAGCGAGTTCTGGCGCGACGCCCTGCTCGGCATGCTCATCCTGCTTGCAGTCGCCAGCGACGCCGTCATCCTCAAGCGCCTCCGCGCCCTGTGGACGCGGTCGGACCTGAAGCTGATCGAGAAGCCGCCCGGTCCCGTTGCCGGGGAGGGCAGGCCGCGATGACCGCATTCCGTCACCTGCGCGGCTGGGAGGCACTGCTCCTGGTGCTCCTCGCGGCCATCCTCGCCGCCAACGTCAGCGCGTCTCCGTTCTACCTCGGCGTCGGCAACCTCGTGAACCTGTTCCAGCTCTCGATCGAGAAGGTGATCGTGGCGCTGGCGATGACGCTGATCATCATCAACGGCGAGATCGATCTTTCCGTCGCCTCGATCATGGGCCTCTCGGCCTGCGTGCTCGCCTGGCTGTTCCAGATGGGCGTGCCGGTGCCGATCGGCATCCTCGCCGGCCTGGCCGCCGGCATCATCGCCGGGGCGTTCAACGGCTTCTGGACCGCCTATGTCGGCCTGCCGTCGCTCGCCGTCACGCTCGCCGGCCTGATCGGGTTCCGCGGCATCGCCCGCATCCTCCTCGAGGATCGCGCGATCGGCGGCTTCCCGGAATGGTTCAACACGCTCGGGCAGCAGCCGATCCTCGGGCCGTTCACCGTGTCGCTGCTCATCTTCTTCGTCCTCTTCGCCGTCTTCGCGGTCGTGCTCCATGCCTCCGCCTTCGGCCGGCTCGTCTACGTGATCGGCAACAACGCCGAGGCGGCGCGCTATTCCGGCGTCAAGGTCAAGCGGGTGAAGATGAGCCTGTTCATCATCTCGGGCCTCGTTGCCGCGCTCGCCGGGCTGCTCTACGCTGCGCGTCTCGGTTCGGTCCGCGGCGACATGGCGGAGGGCTTCGAGCTCGACATCATCACGATCGTGCTGCTTGGCGGCGTCAGCATCTTCGGCGGCTCCGGCAACCTGCTCGGCGTCGGACTTTCGATCCTGATCATTCTCAATCTGCGCAATGGCATGGGCCTCGCCAATATCACGGGAAATACACAGACGAGCGTCATCGGAGGCCTGCTCATCCTGTCTGTGCTCGTACCGAACCTGAGTGAAATGGCACTCAACAAGTGGAAAGGGAGGAAAGCATGAAAAGTCGTTTCCTGATCAACGCGCTGCTCGCTTCGGCGGTCTTCGCGATTGTTCCCCAGGCCAGCCAGGCCGCGGGCGCGACCGCCGAACCCGGCAAGTCGCTCAACATGGTGCTTCTGCCGAAGTTCCTCGGCATCCTGCCGTTCGACCAGGCCCACCAGGGCGCCAAGGAGGCCGCGGCCGAACTCAAGAACCCGGTCGAGCTCCAGTTCCTCGGACCGACGCCGGACAACAGCGTCGCCGGCCAGATCGAGATCATCACCAACGCCACCACGCAGGGCGTCAACGCCATCCTGATCTCCAACAACTCCGGCGACCAGATCGTCCCGGCGGTGAAGGCGGCCAAGGAAAAGGGCATCGCCATCGTGACCTGGGACTCGCCGATCCCGTCGGCCGAGGGCGAGGACGTCTTCGTCGCCCAGGTGGACTTCTCCGAGACCGGCACGGTGATGGCTGACATGGCCCTCTCCATCCTCGGCGAGGACGGCGGCAAGTTCGCGATCCTCTCGGCTTCGCCCGATGCGGCCAACCAGAATGCCTGGATCGCCGCCATGCTCGAGGCGCTGAAGGACCCGAAATACGCCAAGCTCGAGCTGCTCGACACCGTCTACGGCAATGACCAGTCGGAAGAGAGCTACAACCAGGCGCTCGCGCTCGTCGACAAGTATCCCGACATGGAACTGATCATGGCGCCGACCTCGGTCGGCATCGTTGCGGCCGCGAAGGCGATGCAGGACGAGGGCCTCTGCGACAAGGTCAAGACCAGCGGTCTCGGCGTGCCGAGCGAGATGCTCGCCTACACCATGAACGGCTGCGCCCCGGAGTTCGCGCTCTGGAGCTTCGTCGACCTCGGCTACCTGACCTACTACACCGCGTACCTGATCTCTTCGGGCGCGCTCAAGGCGGAAGACGGCGCGCAGTTCGCCGCCGGCCGGATGGGCGAGTACACCATCACCAAGGACCCGACCCGCGATGCGGGCCTCCGCGTCCTGATGGGGCCGTTCTCGGTCTACAACAAGGACAACGTCGAAGCCGCCGCGAAGTAAGGCTTTCGGACACATTGATGCGGGGCGGGGGCGCTGCAGCGCCCCCGCCCTTTTTCTTGCCACTGCGTATGGATCGTAGCTTCGATTTGTAGTTACTATATTGCATGCCGTATGAATGGGATGAGGCCAAGAACGCGGCCAACATCGCGAAGCACGGGATCAGCTTCGAGACGGCGAGCCGCATTTTTGACGGAGCGATCGTCAGTGCCGAGGACACCCGCCGCGACTACGGCGAGACCCGCCTGAACAGCATCGGGCGCGTCGGAGAGATTGCGGTGGTCGTCGTTACCCATACGAACCGACTGGGAACTGTCCGCATCATTTCTGCTCGCCCAGCCAACCGCGTGGAAAGAAGACGCTATGAAGAAGCGATACACAAAAGAGCTGTCCCCGAGGGAACTGGCGGAGGTCCCGGATGAGAGCATCGACTACAGCGAGATTCCTCCGCTGGATGATGACTTCTGGGATAACGCGCAACTGGTCCTGCCCGACAAGACCGAGCAGGTGACTCTGCGCGTGAAGAAGTCTGTCCTCGATGCGTACCGCGCGACAGGAAAGGGCTACCAGACCCGCATGAATGCCGTCCTGGAGACCTACGCCAGGACACTGAGGAAGTGACGGGGCTAACCTACGGTGCAGCGGGGGGCCGAGCGAGGGGAAACCATCAGCCTTCGGACAACGCGCGCCGAAAGGGGCTGCTATGGCGGTCTCGGGGACGTCACCGTCAGGAGAAGCCCGCCATGACCGCAGCCGTCTGGAAGGACTATGCGCTCCGCGACGATGACGCCAATGCCGCGACGCCGCTGACCCGCGACGACTTCGAGGCAAAGGTCGAGCAGGCGTGGTACTCGAGCCCGGTCGACCGCAGGAAGTTCCGCGAGCTGATCAGGCGATCGGACGCGCCGGCGCTCCGGTTCTTCGGTCTCTGGCTGGCGCTGCTCGTGGCCTCGGGCATCGTGGCCTATCTGAGCTGGGGGACGTGGTGGGCGGTGCCCGCCTTCGCCGTCTACGGCATCCTCTATTCGGCCGCCGACCATCGCCATCACGAGCTGTCGCACGGCACGCCGTTCAAGACGCGCTGGCTCAACGAGGCGCTGTTCCACCTCTGTGCCTTCATGACGCTCCGCGAGGGGTACTATTACCGCTGGAGCCATACCCGGCACCACACCCACACCATCATCGTCGGCAAGGACCCGGAGATCGCGGCGCCGCGTCCGCCTGACGTGGTCGGCCAGTTCCTCGACCTGTTCTTCCTCAAGGACGGCATTCGCCAGATCGGGCGGCTGATTCGGAACGCCAGCGGCGACCTGACCGAAGCGGGAAAGCACTTCGTCCCGGACACCGAGCGCGGCAAGGTGGTATGGGCGTCGCGGATCTACCTCGCCATCATCCTGGCCGTGATCGTATGGTGCGTGGCCGTCGGCAGTATCCTTCCGGCGATGTTCATCGTGCTGCCGCGCTTCTATGGCGGCGCGCTGTCGCAGCTCTTCAACCTCACACAGCATGCCGGGCTTAGTGAGGACGTGCACGATCACCGGCTGAACACGCGCACCGTCCGTCTCAACCCGGTGTTCGCCTTCCTCTACGCGAACATGAACTACCACATCGAGCACCACATGTTTCCGATGGTGCCGTTCTACCGGCTGCCGGAACTGCACGCGATGATTCGGGACGACTGCCCGCCGGCGTATCCGGGTCTCTGGGCAGCCTGGCGCGAGATCGTGCCGGCGCTGCTCCGGCAGCGGCACGATCCGGCCTGGCATGTCGTTCGCCCGCTGCCGGAGGGCTCGGGACGCATCGCCGCGGCTCCGGCGGAGTAGTGCCAAATTGCCCGGGAGGCGTGTTAGTCTCCGGGGATACGGACAGGCTTGAGCGAGGGCGAGCGATGATGCGGGCGATCTTGGCGGGTATGCTGTTTCTCGGGGCAGCCGGTGTGGCGGCAGCGCAGGACCAGGTTCCGGATTTCACCGGCACGTGGACGGGCGAGTTCGACGTGATCGTCATGGGCCGCGACGCCGGCTCGGCCGGCAAGATCGAGAAGGCGACGGTGACCTATGACCTCGCCAACCAGGAGGGCCGGGCGATCTGGGGGGACGTCTCGTCCGACAAGACGTCGGGGAAGCGACCCGTCGTGCTGGCCTTTTCGATGAACAACGGCACGCTTCTCGGCTCCGACACGGAAGCCTTTCACCGGATGACGGTGATCTCCCCGAACCGGATGGAGGCCTGTTTCGGCGACAACGGCTCGGGCTCGATCTTCGCGAGCTGCGGCATACTGCAAAGAGCGCAGTAGGCGACGCCGGCGCATTGACATAAGGGCGGCCGGTTCGTAGCTCACCGCCATCCACCAGCAGCGAGGTCCCGCAAATGCTTCTTCCCGAAGGCGTCGTCATCGACGGCACGACCGGCGCCGTCTCGCCATCGACCGACCGCTACGAGAAGCGGCTGTCCGACCTCAGGGGATTCTTCCGGGACGACGCAGCGCTCGATCGCGCCATCGCGGAGGGCGGCGACCCCATCGCCTACGAGGTGATCGACTACCGCCATCAGGCGAGCGACCTCGCCTTCGGCACGACGATCATGATGCCCGGCAAGGTCGGCGACGAGTTCAACATGACCCGGGGCCACTACCACCTCCGGACGGAATGCGGCGAGGCCTACTACACGCAATCGGGCGAGGGGTTGCTCCTTCTCGAATCCCGCGACGGCGAGGTGCGGACCGTCGAGATGAAGCCGGGCGTCTGCGCCTTCATCCCGCCGGACTGGGCGCACCGCTCGATCAACACCGGCAAGGACAAGCTCGTCTTCGTCTGGTTCTGCGCCACCGACGCGGGGCACGACTACGGCTCGATCAAGGACCGCGGCATGCGGAAGCTCGTCGTCGAGCGGGACGGAAAGCCGGCGCTCGTCGACAATCCGAATTACGCGTGACGTCGCCTGCGAAGCGGATTGACGTCGTCGCGTTCGGTGAGCTCGTCATCGACCTGATTCCCGCGGGCAGCGACGGCGACGAGCCGCTCTACGCGGCGCGCCCGGGCGGAGCGCCCGGGAACGTCGCCGCGGGCGTGTCGCGGCTCGGGCTCCGCGCGGGGATGCTGACCAAGGTCGGGCGCGAGCCATTCGGCGATCTCGCCGTACGCGCTCTCGCTGCGACCGGGGTCGACACCGGCTCGATCCGCCGCGCCGGCGTCGAGACGACGGCGCTCGCGGTGGTCGCGCTCGACGACAAGGGCGATCGCGACTTTGCGCTGTATCGCGCCGACTGCGCCGATGCGAGCTATGCGCCCGACGAGGTCGACGCCGGCCTGATCCGGGCCGCGCGGCTCCTGCATGTCGGGTCGCTGTCGCTGGCGACACCAATCTCGACCGCCGCCCAACGGCACGCCGTTGCGGTCGCCCGCGAAGCGGGGTTGCTGGTCTCGGCCGATCCCAATCTCCGGCCGGCGGTCTGGGCCGACAAGTCGGCGATGGTGACGGCGGGGCGGGAGGCGATTGCAAGCGCCGACATCGTCAAGCTCAGCGGCGAGGAACTCGCCGTGCTCTCGGGCACGCGAGACCCGGCCGAAGGCGTAAGGCGGCTGTGGCACCCGCAGCTCAAGGTGATGGCAGTGACCGAAGGCGACCGCGGCGCCACCATCCATACGCCAAAGTGGGCGGTCGGCATCGGCGGCTTCGCGGTGGAGGTCATCGACACGGTCGGCTGTGGCGACGCGTTCATGGCGTCGCTGCTCGCCGGCCTGCTCGCCACCGACCTCGACCGCCCCGATCGTACCGCCATGCGCGAAATCGGCGCGCGTGCGTCCGCCGCCGGCGCTGTGTTGGCCACGCGGGCAGGGGCCATGGCCCGCATGCCGACGCCCGAGGAAATTGACCGCCTGATCGCGGGCCATCGCATGGAGGCGACATGAAGGAGGAGCGTCTGCTCCGGATCGGGGTGCTGGGTGCGGGCCAGATTGCCCAGGCGGCGCATTTCGAATCCTGCGTCAAGGCGCGGAACGCCGAGCTCTACGCCATCTGCGACGTGGCGGCGGATCTGCGCGAGCGGATGGCGATCGCCCACGGCGCGCGGCGCACCTTCGCCGACTACGACGCGATGCTCGCCGACCCGGACGTCGAGGCGGTGATCATCGCGACCGCCGACGCCTTCCACGTCGACGCCTCCATTCGGGCGCTCGAGGCGGGCAAGCATGTGCTCTGCGAGAAGCCGATGGCGACCACGGTCGAGGACGCCGAGCGGCTCCGCGAGGCGGTGGCGCGGAGCGGGCGCGTGCTCCATGTCGGCCACATGAAGCGCTACGACGGGGGCATCGAGGCGGCGAAGGATTTCATCGACCGCGAGATGGGCGAGATGCTCTCGCTCAAGGCCTGGTACTGCGACTCGACGCACCGCTATGCGATGACCGACGCCGTGCAGCCGGCGATCGTCTCCAGCGCCGGATCGCGGCGTCCGGCCGGCGACCCCAAGGCGGACCGGCAGCGCTACCTCATGCTCGCCCACGGCAGCCACCTCGTCGACCTCGCGCGGTTTCTCGGCGGCGAGATCGAGACCGTCGAGGCCCGCTTCCGTGCGGCCTATGGCGCGCGCTGCTGGTTCATCGACGTCGGCTTCGCGAGCGGCGCCATCGGCCATCTCGACCTCACGGTCGCGGTGCGCATGGACTGGCACGAGGGATTCGAGGTGCAGGGGGAGCGGGGCGGCATCCTCGCGAAGACCTATAACCCCTGGTACTACAAATCGAGCGACGTCGAGATCTTCCACGAGAGCGACGCCACCTGGCGGCGCCCACTCGCCGCTGACGGCCACTTCTACCGCCGCCAGGTCGAAGGCTTCGCCGATGCCGCCTTGACCGGGCGGGCCGCCCGCGGCGCGACGACCGAGGACGGCGTTGCCTCGGCGCGGGCGATGGCTGCGATCGCGCAGTCGGTCCGCGAGGGCAGGGCGGTCGCCCTCGCGGAGGCGGCCGGAGGGGTGTGATGCAACTCGGCATCTTTGCCAAGACCTTTCCCGGCGCCGATCCCGACACTGTGCTGGGGGCAGTGGCGAATGCCGGGTTCGGCGTGGCGCAGTACAACTTGGCCTGCTCCGGGCTCGACCCGTTGCCCGACGCGATCCCGACGGACGCGACGACCGCGATCCGCGCGGCGACCACGGCCTCCGGCGTCGGGATCGTCGCGGTCTCGGGCACCTTCAACATGATCCACCCCGACCCTGTTGTTCGGGCTGATGGACTCCGTCGCCTGGGCGTGCTGATCGAGGCCGCGGCGGCGATGGGGACGCGGCTGGTCACGGTCTGCACCGGCACGCGCGATCCGGCGGACATGTGGCGGGCGCACCGAGACAATACTGCGCCGGAAGCCTGGCGCGACCTTGTCGCGAGCATGGCGACCGCTGTAGCTGCCGCCGAGACTAACAACGTCGATCTCGGCATCGAGCCGGAGCTCGCCAATGTCGTCTCCTCCGCCGATGCGGCCCGCCGGCTGATCGACGACATGCGGAGCCCGCGGCTCAAGATCGTGATCGACGCCGCGAACCTGTTCGAGACGGTATCGATCGCCGAACAGCGGGACGTCGTGACGCGCGCGATCGATCTCCTCGCTGACCGGATCGTCATGGCGCATGCCAAGGACCGTGCCGCAAACGGCGCCTTCGTCACCGCAGGGCAGGGCGTCCTCGACTACCCCCATTACCTCGCCGCGCTCCGTCGCGCCGGCTTCGACGGCCCCCTCGTCACCCACGGCCTGACGGCGGAGGAAGCGCCGGCGGTCGGCGCCTTCTTGCGCCGGGTCCTGTCGCGGAGCGGTGCGGCATGAGCTTCGCGCAGTTCGACCGGAACGGCCTCGACCTCCGCTACGAAGACATGGGCGAGGGGCCGCCGGTGATCTTCCAGCACGGCCTCGGCGGCGACGCGGCGCAGGTGGCAGAGGTGTTTCCCGCCCTCCCGCCGTCGCGACGCATCACCCTCGAATGCCGCGCTCATGGCGGGTCGCAGTCCGGATCGCTCGCCAATTTCTCGATCGCTACGTTCGCTGACGACGTCGCGGCGCTCGCCGATCGGCTGACGCTCGGCCGCGCTGTCGCCGGTGGCATTTCGATGGGCTCGGCGATCGCTTTGCGGCTCGCGGTCAAGAGGCCGCAGCTGGTCAAGGCCCTTGTGCTTGCCCGTCCGGCGTGGATGTTCGCGCCGGCGCCCGACAACATGCAGCCGATCGCGCTTGTCGCCGAACTCCTTCGGAAGCATGCCCTGCCGATCGCGCGGGAGGTGTTCGAGCAGTCGGAGGTCGCCAAACGGCTGGCGCGCGATGCGCCGAACAACCTTGTCTCGCTCCGCGGCTTCTTCGCCGATCACGATCCCGCGACGCGGGCGGCGCTGCTCGGCTCGATCGCACGCGACGGACCCGGCGTCACCGAGTCCGAGGCGCGGAGCATCGCCGTGCCGACCATCGTCATCGGCACAAGCGAGGACACGATCCACCCGCTCACGTTTGCCGAGGCGCTCGCGGCGATGGTTCCCGGCGCACGCTTCGTCAGGATCACGTCGAAGTCGGTGGACCCGGCCCGCCATGCAGCGGAGTTCCGGGACACACTGTCCGTGTTCCTCCGGGATTTCGGCGGCTGAGCGCGGTCTGCCTGAAGCGCCGGCAGTCGTTTCACTTTGCGTGATGCCCGTTGACAGGCCGCCGCGCCCTCTTTATTTAGCGCATAGGCTAATTAGAGAGGGATCTAAATATGCCGGCCGCGAACGATGCGTTGAGCGCGACCTTGTCGGCGCTGGCGGACCCCACCCGGCGCGCCATCCTCGCGCGGCTGAGCCGGGGGGCGGCCACGGTCAACGAGCTTGCGGAGCCGTTTCCCATCTCGCTTCCGTCGATCTCGCGCCACCTCAAGGTGCTGGAGGGCGCCGGCCTGATCTCGCGCGGGCGCGAGGCGCAGTGGCGGCCGTGCCGCCTGGAGACGGCGCCCCTGAAGCAAATCGACGGCTGGCTGGGTACGTACCGGGCGTTGTGGGAGGGGAGCTTCGACCGCATGGACGCGTACCTGAACGAGATCACCGGCAAGACCGGGAAGGGGAAGAAGCAGTGACGTCGATTCGCGACGACGAGTTGCTGATCGAGCGCGCATTCGACGCGCCCGCGGCACTCGTCTTCAGGCTTTGGGAGGACCGCGACCACCTCTTGCGGTGGTGGGGGCCGGAGGAATTCACGGCGACCGAACTCGACTGGGAGCTGACGCCGGGCCGGCCATGGCGCGGCGCGATGGCCTCGATGCAGTACGGTCTGTCGACGTTCGGCGGAGTTATCCGGAGCGTAGAGAAGAACCGCCGCATCGTCTTCACCTTCCGGTGGGACACCGAGTTGGGCGAGTATCCCGAAACGCTGGTGACGGTGAGCTTCGTCGAGCGAGACGGCAGGACGATGCAGACCTTCCACCAGGCGCCGTTCCCGGAGGTGGCAAGCCGCGACAGCCATGTCGGCGGGTGGAACTCGATGTTCGACAAGCAGCGCAGCTACGCCGAGGACCTCGCCGCGGGCGGGCCTCGGGAGAGCCGCACATGATCACGCCGAGCGAGGAGATGGTTCGATGACGTCGCAGGCACGCATGCTGGAGCCAGGGTCTCCTCCGGGGAGGTCGTCCGGACCAGCCTTCAACGAGACGATGCAGATCGGCATCGTCGTCCCCGACGTCGAGGCCGCGGCCCAGAGGTACAAGGAGGCCTATGGAATCGGCGGGTGGCAGATCATGGAAGTCGGTTCCGAGAACACCGAGAACGTGCGCCTGCACGGTCAACCCGTGGAGTGGAAGTCGAAGACCGCCATCGCCATGGTCGGCCGCGTCACGTGGGAGCTGATCGAGCCGGTCGACGAAAACGACCTGTTCGGGCGCTTCCTCGCCGCGCGCGGCGGCATCGGCGGCGTGCACCACATCGCCGTCGGCACGCCGGACTTCCGGCGGGTCATGCGCGCGGAAGCGGTGC
The DNA here is from genome assembly GCA_022841545.1 of Bauldia sp. Lineage (GTDB taxonomy): Bacteria > Pseudomonadota > Alphaproteobacteria > Rhizobiales > Kaistiaceae > Bauldia. The sequence goes on from JALHRF010000067.1 coordinate 11,898, forward strand.
GCGGCAAGGGATCGATCCTGAGCGGCACGTTCAGCGGCGTGGAGGTTCACTATCTCGACACCGAACGGGAGCTCGGCGTCATCCTGGAGGTCTTCAGCCACTTCCCCGAGGGAATCGAGCGGCCTGGCGCCAGCGGGATGGCAACCGAAGGGGCAACCTCGTAAGACGGCGGGCGGCGGTGCGCCGCGATCGCAGAGCTCTACGGCCTGATCCGCTCGCCGCTCGCCGGATCGAACAGGCAGATCTTGGCGCGGTCGACGGTGACGCCGACGACAGTATCGGCCGGGACGTCGTAGTTCTTGTCCATCTTCACCACCGTCTGCGCCTTGCCCATCTGGAGCGTGACGATGGTCTCGTTGCCGGTGAGCTCCCAGGCATAGACCGCAGCCCGAAGGTCGGCTCCGGCGGGATCGACGATCCGCGCGTCCTCGGGCCGGAACCCGAAGACCACGGCCGGCCGGGGCGCGAACGCACCCACCGGCACCCTGCCCTCGGTGGTGACGAAGGTCCCGTCGACGATTGAGCCCTCGAGCGTATTCATCGGCGGCGAGCCGATGAAGCCGGCAACGAAGAGGTTGGCCGGGTTGTCGTAAATCTCGCGCGGCGTGGCGATCTGCTGGACCACGCCCTTGTTCATCACCGCGACGCGGTGGGCGAGCGTCATCGCTTCGATCTGGTCGTGGGTGACGTAGATGGTGGTCGTGCCGAGGTCGCCCTGGAGCCGCTTCAGCTCGGCGCGCATGTAGCTGCGGAGCTTGGCGTCGAGGTTGGAGAGCGGTTCGTCCATCAGGAACACGCTCGGCCGACGGACGATGGCGCGGGCCAGCGCCACGCGCTGGCGCTGGCCGCCGGAGAGCTGGCGGGGAAACCGGTCGAGGTAATCCTCGAGATGCACCTTCTCGGCGGCGGCGCGGATCTGCACCGTCTGCTCGGCCTGGGACACGCCGCGGAGCTTCAGCGGGTAGCCGATGTTCTTCGCCACCGTCATGTGCGGATAGAGCGCGTAGGACTGGAAGACCATCGCCACGTCGCGGTACTTCGGCAACACCTGGGTCACGTCGCGCGGCCCTATCGCAATGCGGCCGGACGTGACCGACTCCAGCCCCGCCACCATGCGCAGCGCCGTGGTCTTGCCGCAGCCCGACGGTCCGAGCAGCACGAGGAACTCGCCATCCTCGATCTGAAGGTTGAGGCCCTTCACCACCTCGACCGGACCAAAAGACTTGTAGATGTCGGAAAGCGTGACGCGCATCGAGGGCTAGCCTTTGACCGCGCCGACCAGCAGGCCGCGCGCGATGTGCTTCTGGAGGAAGGTGGCGATGATGACCACCGGCGCGATCATCACCACGATCAGCACCGACATGTTCCACCACTGCGGCCCGCGCGTCGTGTTCTGGGCCGAGACGAGCACCGGCATGGTCTGGGCGTCGGCATTGGTGAGGAACAGGGCGAGCAGGTACTCGTTCCAGGCGAGGATGAGGACGAGGAGGAACGTCGCCACCAGCCCCGAGCGGACGAGGGGCAGGGCGATGGTGAAGAACACCCGGAGCTTGGAGGCGCCGTCGATCTCGGCGCTCTCCTCGAGATCGAGCGGGATCGCGGCGAAGAAGTCGCGGGTCAGCCAGACCACGATCGGCAGGTTCACCGCCGTGTAGGTGGCGATCAGCGCGACCTGGGTGTCGAGCAGCCGGAGCTGCTGGAACATCACGTAGATCGGCAGCACCGCGACGATCGGCGGCATGATGCGGTTCGAGATGATCCAGAACTCGACGTCGCTGTTGCTGAGCGCAAGCTTCATCCGCCGGCCCACGGTGAAGAGCGACAGGAGGAAGAGGGCGAGGGCGACCGACAGAGCGATCTGCCAGGGCATCCGGAACGTCACCACCGCGACGATGACGCCGACAAGCAGGATGAGGAAGATGCCGACCATCGCCAGCTTCACGCGGAAACGGATACGGACGAGCGAGTAGGCGGCGAGCGAGCCGATGAGGACGGCGAGGAACGTGCTGCCGAGCGCCACCACCACCGAGTTGGTGTACGGACCGATCGTGTTGTTGTCGATCAGCATGAAGCGCCAGGCGTCGGTCTTCGGCTGGAAGTCGATGAACGGCAGGTAGAAGGGGCCGTTGGCGACGTCGCCTTCGTTCTTGAACGAGGTGATGAGCACCCAGTAGAGGGGGACCAGCACGACCAGCGACCAGAAGACCAGAAGCGCGTAGGTGATGAACTTCGTCGCCGGAGCCTGATGCTCGAGCGAGGTCGGCTCGAACAGGCGCTGCATCAGGGAACGGTTGGCGCTCATGCTTCGAACCGGCGCGCCGGGCGCACGACGAAATTGAAGAAGGAGACGCAGACGATGGTCGAGACGAAGAGCAGCATGTAGCCGACGGCGGCCGAGCCGCCGAGGTCCTGTGTTCGCCACGCGATGAACGAGTGGAGCGTCATCGACTCGGTGGCAAGGCCGGGACCGCCGCCGGTCAGGACGTTCGGCAGGTCGATGATCTTGAACGCTTCGATAAGGCGGATCAGCACGATGGTGGCGGCGACCGGGGCGATCGACGGCCAGGTGATGTCGCGGAAGATCTGGAAGCCGTTGGCGCCATCGATGCGCGCCGCCTCGACCTGGTCGCGCGGCTGGTTCTCGATCGCGGCGAGGAGGACGATGAACATGAACGGAGTCCACTGCCAGGTGTCGCCCACCAGCACCATCAATCGCGCCGACCAGGCCTCCGTCGCCCAAGACCACTCGGCGATGCCGAAGGACTGCACGAGCGGCGCGAACGGGCCCTTCTGCATGTCGGCGAGCATGCGGAAGGTGTAGGCGATGCCGACCGGCGTCACCATCAGCGGCACGAAGAACAGGACGCGGAAGAAGTTCCGCCCGCGGATCGCCTGGGCGCAGAGGAGCGCGATCCCGAGGCCGAGCAGGAACTGGGCCGTGACGCCGGCGCCGACATAAATGAGGGTCGTGACCATGGTGCCCGGGACGCCACCGGCCAAGATCGTGGCCGTGAGGAGCACGACGAGCGCCATGGCGAGAGTGGCCGTGATCAGGCGGCCGATCGTGCCCATGATCGTGGCCCGGCCCGAAAACAGGTAGCGGCCGAGGAGGAAGAGGATGAGAACGGCGGCGGCCCCGACCACCAGCCACTCGGTCGTCCCGAACGGTCCGAAGGTTCCGAGGAGGTGGTACTGCTGCGAGCCGGTCAGCAACTTCCTGAAATTGAGAAGGCCGACGAAATTGAGAGTGAAGCCGCCGGGCGCGAGCGCGAAGCGCGACAGCGACAGGTAGGCGGAGATGATGAGTGGGAAGATGGCGAAGCAGAGAAGGACAATGACGGCCGGCATCACCATCAGTCGGCCGGCGTGCCGGTCGAACCGCTCTGCCAGCCCCGGGCGGGGGACGGTGTCGGAGTCGGTCACAGCGGCAGCAGTCATGCGGTCTCGTTTCCGTTCCGGAGTGCGGCGTTCCGGGTTGAGAAATCCGGCGCGGACAAGCCGCGCCGGACAGGGGGTAAAGGTGTCGAGCGGCTAGTTCGCGCCGATCGTTGCCTTGTAGATCTCGAGCTGGGAGTCGCGGCCGATCTCGTCAGTCAGCTCTTCCCAGCCGCTGGAAACGGCGGCGACGGTCGCGTCCGCGTCGATCTCCCCGGCGAGGAAGCGCGAGATGGCCTCGTCGAGCACCACCTGCTGGTAGCGCTGGTTCTGCGGGATGCGCAGGTCGAGGATCATGTTCGGGCTGCCCATCGAGGCGTTGATGGCGCCGAGATAGTTCTCGGCCTCGGCCTCACTCATGCCGGCGTTCTTCCAGAGATCGCTATAGGTGAGCTGCGAGTTCCGGTAGGGGTTGAAGCCGGTGATGCCGATCACGACGTCCTGGTTCGACTGGGCCGGCTGCGTGACGTAGGAGAAGAAGGCGAAAGCCGCGTCCTTCACCTTGTCGTCCGCCGCGGCATTGATGCCGCCGCCCCAGCCGCCGAACGCGGCGTATGGCGCATGGTTGACGCCGTTGATCGCATGCGGGCAGGTGTTGGCATCGCAGGCCACGAGTTCGCCGGTATCCCAGTCGAGCACTTCCTTCGAGCCCGGCATGATCGCCGCGCCCCACTTGCCGATGACCTTCGAGTTCACCGGGTCGATGGAGATGGTGCCGACGTCGCCCCAGTCGAGGTTGAGCGCGCAGCGGCCCGAGGCGAACAGCGGACGGGTGTCCGACACGTCGAGGTTCAGCTCGTCCGGCGGTCCGAATTCCGTCGATGCCTTGAGGAACTCGAGCGCCTTGCGGAAGGCCGCATTGTCGACCAGCGGGGTCATGTCGGCGGTGTTGAAGAAGGTGCCCTGGCTGGTGCCCTTCGACTGGGTCAGCGAGCCGACGACGTCGGTCACGAACCAGTAGCTCTGCGCGTTGCGCTTCTTGCCGATGCACGAGCCGAAATCGGGCGTGCCGTCGCCGTTCATGTCCTTGCCGTGGAGGGCCTTGGCGACCGCGAGATACTCGTCCCAGGTGGTGGGAACGGCGAGGCCGGCTTCTTCGAGCAGGTCCTTGCGGTAGTACATCATGTGGAAGTCGCCGTCGAAGGTCTTCATGTAGACCTTGCCATTGTACTTCTCGGAGAAGTCGCGGAAGAACGCACCGACATCTTCCTGCTCGATCGCCGGATCGGCTTCGACGCGAGCGGTGAGATCCTCGAGGTAGCCGCCGGCGATGTAGTCCACCATCCACTGCGGAGCGAAGACGGCGGCATCGACCGAGTTGGTGCCGCTCGCCCAGTCGGTGAGGACCTTCTGGTAGAGGTCGGAGAACGGAACGGCGATCACGTTGATCTTGGCGCCGGTCAGCTTCTCGAATTCCGGCGCGCGCCGCTGCAGCGGCTCCTGGATCGCGCCGGTCTGGGTGATGACGTTGACGGTGACGCCGTCGAACTCGCCCGCGGCGTGGGCAACGCCCATGCTGCCGAGCAGACACAGCGCCGAAGCGCCGGCCAGCATCCTCTTCATATTCATAAGGCTTCAGTCCTCCCTTTCTTGCGCCGACGGAACGAAGGCGCGACACACCCGACGAGGGGCAAACCAACCGTAAGGAACCTCCCGGGCCGGTATTTCCGGCCAAGCGGCGACACTAGCCACTTGATGCCTTTGCGGCAATCGCTTCCTGTCATGTCAGCATACCAGGCGCTTGCGGAAAGCCGCCGAGATGACCACAGGTAGGGGCCGCCAGGTCTCGGCCGGACCGGAGACACGCCTCGAGCTCCTGGCCATCGAGCCGCGCCGCCAGGAAGCCGGCAATAAAGGTGTCGCCGGCGCCGAGGGTGTCGACCACGGCGATGGGCCGAGCGTTCATCCGCGCCAGCGAGCGGCCGTCCGAGGCGACGCTGCCGGCGGACCCACAGGTCACCACCGCAACCCGCGCGCCCTCGGCGAGGAGACGGGCGGCAAGCGCCTCGCCCTCGGCCAGAGATGGGCCGGCCGAGGCGAAAGCGATGGCAAGGCCCTCGGCGCGGCGGCCCGCGACCGGCGACGTGACGGACAGGTCCTGCGAGACGTCCGTGCCTGCAGCGGCCAGGGCCTGCTTGACCGCACCACCGTCGTCCAGCCAGCCGATGTGGACGTGGCGCATCCCGCGAAGCACTGCCAACTCGTCGCCGTCGGGACGGTAGCCGGCGCAGACGCCGAACTCCTCGAAGCCGATGATCCGCTCGCCGTCCTTGCCCACGTCGATGTCGGTGTAGGCCGTGAGTCCCTTGCGGACATGGACCTGCCCGGCGTCGACGCCGTTGTCGCGGAGCGCGGCGAGCACACGCAGTCCGTCGGCGTCGTCACCCACCGCACCGAAATAGGCTGCGTGGAGCCCGAGGCGGGAGAGGTGAACGGCGACATTGACCGCGTTGCCGCCGACGGTTGACTGCCGGAGCGGCAGGTAGCGGTCGATGCAGTTGTCGCCGACAGTGGCGACGCTGTTGCTCGGCATCTCGGTCAGTACGCGACGCGCCGGTAGTAGCGGCGCGTGGTGAGCGGATGGTTGCGCTTGCGGGCGAGGTGGTCGCTGACCCGTTCGAGCATCGTGGCCAGCACGATGGGCGAGATCAGCGCCCTGGTGTCGGTGGATATGCCCGGCAGATCCTGCGCCGCGGTGTCGAATATGGTGAGCCGGTCGGTCTTGTCGCGCGCGAAGGCCTCGAGCCGGTCGGCGAGGGGACGGCAGGCGTCCTCGCCCTTGAGGAGGATCAGGCTGACGCCGGGCTCGAGCAGCTCCAGCGTGCCGTGGAAGAAGTCGGACGCGTGGACCGGCCGCGTCCTGATCCACTGCATCTCCTCGAGGATGCACATGCCGTAGTAGAAGGCCTGCGGCCAGGCGGCGCCGGCGCCGGTGACGATATGCCAGGGCGTGTCCTTGATCGCCTCGGCGAAGGCCTCGGCGTCGGCATCGAAGCGCCGCTTTACTTCGAGGAGGGCCTCGGGCAGCCGCTTCGCATCGGCAACGAAGGCATCATGGCCGGCGAACTCGCCGCGACGGCGCATGATCGACAGCGCGACGAAGAGCGACTGGAGATAGAACGACTCCGACGAGGTGTCGTCCTCGGCGAAGTTGACGAAGACATGATCGCCGCCCTGGCCGAGCGGGGAGTCGGCGTGGCCGACGAGGGTGATCACCGTGGCGCCGCGGGCGCGGCAATACTCCATCGCGGCGACGCTCTCCTTGGTCGTGCCCGACAGCGACGGGATGACGACGATCGAGCCCTTGCCGAGATGGCGCGAGCCGCCGGCCACGAGCTCGGCCGCGTGCGGCGCGAAGACCGGGAAGGTCGACTGAGCCTGGAGGAGCTGCACCGCCGGCTGCATCAGGATCGCGGCGCCGCCGGTGCCGAGGAAGAAGACGTTCTTCGCCCCCCGGTCGAGAAGGCCCCCGATCGCGGCGTCGATGGGACCGGCCAGGGCGGCGGCGCCCGACTGGATGCGGAGGAAGCGGGCCTCGTCGAAATCGCGCATGGAACGGTGGTCTCCCGGTCTCGGGTTGTTTTCGTTGGCGGAGGACGTACGAAGCGAAGCGCGGCGACGTCAAGCCCGCTGAAGGGCATTCCGGTTGACCGCGGCAGTCGCGCCGTACAGTCTTCGCCACGATTGGTCCCGGAAGGCCGGTCGTTTCGAGGGAGACGGGTTCATGGGTGCGAACCGCTGGCGGCGCTTCGCCGACTGGGACAACCGCCCGCTGCGGCTCGACCGGTTCGCCGTCGAAGACGCCGAGAACGGATTCGCCGCCTTCCGCAGCCCGCACGACCCGAAGCCGGGCATCGCGATCGAGGGCGGCCGCATCGTCGGCATCGACGGCGTCGCCGAAGCCGACTTCGACATGATCGACATCTTCATCGCCCGCTACCACATCGATCCCGCGGTCGCGCCGATGGCGATGGCGATGCCGTCGTCCGAGATCGCCCGCATGCTGGTCGACATGAACGTGCCGCGGACCGAGCTGACCCGGCTCGCCCATGGCATGACGCCGGCGAAGCTTGCCGAGGTGGTGGCCGAACTGAACGCGATGGAGATCGCCTTCGCCTATTCCAAGATGCGGGCCCGGAAGACCCCCGGCAACCAGGGCCACGTCACCAACGCCAAGGACGATCCGCTGCAGCTCGCCGCCGACGCGGCCATCGCCGTGGCGCTCGGCTTCGACGAGATCGAGACGACGATGCGGGTCTCGCGGAACGCCTGGGCGAACGCCGTCGCCTGCTGCGTCGGCGCCTCCGTCGGCCGCGCCGGGACGCTGTTCCAGTGCGCCAGCGAGGAGGCGGAGGAGCTCCGGATCGGCATGGCCGGCTTCACCTCCTATGCCGAGACGGTGTCGGTCTACGGCACCGAGCGCGCCTTCATGGACGGTGACGATACGCCGTGGTCGAAGGCGTTCCTCGCCACCGCCTATGCCTCGCGCGGCATCAAGATGCGCTGCACCTCCGGCGCCGGGTCGGAGCTGCTGATGGGCTTCCACGAGAAGAAGTCGCTCCTCTATCTCGAGGCGCGCTGCCTCTGCCTGCAGCGCGCCATGGGCGTGCAGGGCACCCAGAACGGCGGCATCGACGGCGCCCCGGTCACGGCGACCGTGCCGGGCGGCGTGCGCGAGCTGATGGCCGAGAACCTGATCGCCGTCTGGCTCGACCTCGAATGCGCCTCCGGCAACGACGCCCGCTCGACCGAATCCGAGATAAGGGTGGGGGCGAAGATCCTGCCCTATCTGATCGGCGGCTCGGACCTGATCTGCTCCGGCTTCGGCTCGATCCTGAAATACGACAACTCGTTCAACCCCTCGCTCCTCAACGGCGAGGAGCTCGAGGACTACCTCGTCCTCCAGCGCGATTTCGAGGCCGATGGCGGCCTGACCCCGATCGGAGAGGAGCGGGCGCTCGACCTGCGGGTTCGCGCGGTCGAGGCGATCGCGGCGGTGTTCGAGGAACTCGGCCTTGGCAACCCCACACGCGAGATGAAGGCGAGCGTCGTCGTCGCCTCCGGCTCGGACGAGACCGCGAGCTACACCGCCGGGCAGGTGGCGCATATCTCGGAGGCGATCAAGGCGCGGGACATCAACGTCCTCGACGTGATCCGCGCGCTCGACAGGCGCGGCTTCCGCGAGGAGGCGGAGAACCTCCTCTATGTCGTGAAGCTCCGGATTTCCGGGGACTACCTCCAGACCTCGGCGATGGTGCGGAACGGCCATGTCCTCTCCGCCGTCAACGACCCCAACGACTATCTCGGCCCGGGCACGGGCTACCGCGTGTCCGAGGCGCGCCGGCAGGAGATCAACGGCATTCGCGATCTCCTCGACCGCGAGACGGTGATGTCCGAGGAGGCCGAATTTGCCCGCCATGTCGAGCGGGGGATCATGCTCCGCGGCATGGGCGAGGCGGCGATCGGCAGCGACCCGCGCGAGGTGGTGATCGGGGTCTCGCCGGCCTTCGGGCTGCAGCTCTTCCGCACGCTCTCCGGCATCCCGGTCGACGACCTCCTCAAGGCGCTGGTCGCCGGCATCACGGAAGGCGGTGGAGTCCCCCGGATCGTGCGGCTCAGGCACACCGCAGACACCTCGTTCCTCGGGCTCTCGGCGGCGCGGCTCTCGGGCTCGAAGGTGGGGATCGGCATCCAGACCAAGGGTACGGCGGTGATCCACCACGCCGACCGGCTGCCGCACAACAACCTGGAGCTCTTCTCCAACGCGCCGATAACGAACATCGGACACTACCGCGCGCTCGGTTTCAACGCCGCGCGCCACGCGCGGGGCGAGATCCCCGAGCCGGTGGTGGTCCCGCAGCATGGCGAGGCGATGGGGTCGCGCTATCACGCGCGGGTGGCGCTGATCTATGCGATCGAGACAAGCCTCACCCTCGACGGCGCGGCTCCCGAGGAGATTGCCGCGAGTTTCAGGGAGGCAGCCGCATGAGCGAGAAACTGACGGTCGCCGACTATCCCCTTGCCGAGAAGCGGCCCGAACTGGTCAAGGGACACGGCGGCAAGCCGCTCGATGCGATCACCCTCGATGCCGTGGTCGCGGGCGACGTGACCCTCGGCGATCTCCGCATCACGCCCGATGCCCTCCGGCGACAGGCCGAGATTTCGCGCGACGCCGGCCGCGCCACGCTCGCCGCGAATTTCGAGCGCGCGGCCGAGCTCACCGACGTTCCGCAGGATTTCATCATGGCCGTCTACGAGCTGCTCCGGCCCGGTCGGGCGAAGGACAAGGCGCCGCTGCTCGAAGCAGCGCGGACGCTCCGCGAGACGTACAAGGCGGAGCGCATGGCCGCCTTCGTCGAGGAAGCCGCCGCCGTCTACGAGCGGCGCGGGCTGTATAAGTATCGGTTCTGATTGTGACGAATGACGCGAACCTCGCGACAATTCCAACCTGTCATCCCCGGCGAGCCCGGCGAAGCCGGGCGAGGGAAGGGGACCTTGTAAACACTGGCGATTCCACATGATTCCCGACATCGTTTACTCGGCCCCCGCTTTCGCGGGGGTGACAGAAGGTAGGATTTCATGAACTGGAAGACCGACCATCGCTCGATCTACTATCTCGGCGCGCCCGAGCCGGCCGACCTCGACCTCAAGCCGGCGGAGACGGCGCTCCTCGTCATCGACGTGCAGAACGCCTACCGCACGCGTCCCGACCGGGCGACGCTGGGCCCGAAGGAGCAAGCGCTTTATGACCTGTGGACGCCGTTCCATGATCGGCTCGCGGCGAAGGTGATCCCCACTGTCGCCGACCTGCTCGCCCGGTTCCGGAAAGCCCGCATCGATTGCCTCCACGCGCGGATTGCGAGCCACACCCGCGCCGGGCGCGAGCGCTCGCTGAGCCACCGCAAGCCCGGCTGGAACGACCTGCTCCTGCCCAAGGACGACGAAGCGTCGCAGATCGTCGACGAACTCAAGCCGGTCGGCGACGAGATCGTCGTCACCAAGATGACCGACAGCGCGCTGGCCGGGTCCAATCTCAGGCTGCTCCTCACCAACATGGGCATTCGCAATGTCGTCTGCTGCGGCGTGTTCACCGATCAGTGCGTTTCGTCGACGGTCAGAAGCCTGGCCGACGAGAGCTTCAACGTGGTGGTGGTCGAGGACGGCTGCGCCGCCGGGTCGGACGAACTCCATCACAAGGAGCTGGAGATCATCAACATGATCTACTGCCAGGTGATGTCCTCGGCCGAACTCAAGGCGATGATGGGGATTTGACCAACGGCGCTGGCACGCGACGTGCACCGCGCAGCCTCCTGTCAAGTTTGGTAAGCTTGGGGTCAAGAGCCTATGAATGGACAGTAGGATAGTCGTGGATGGGGCGGACCGCCCCTGGCCGGAGCGGCGGACGCCGGCCCGATGACAGGCTACCGAAATGCGGGCGGGCAGATCGAAATGCTGCCGGCGGCGCGCAACCGTCAGGGTTTGGCACGGAGAGGGATAAGGTCATGGCAATCAATCGACGCAATTTCATGCAGCAGTCGGCTGTCTTTGCGGCAGCTTTCGCAAGCGGCACGGTGCCCGCGATGTTCCGCGGCGCAATGGCCCAGCGCGCCAACGAACTGAACATCCTGTGCTGGGAGGGCTACAACTCGGCGCAGGTCCTCGACCCGTTCCGCACGGCGCACGACGCCACGGTCAAGGCCGAGTCGCTGACCAACGACCCGACGATGATCAACCGGCTTCGCGCCGGCGAGACCAATGTCTGGGACCTGATCAACGTCAACAATCCGTGGGCCCGCAAGGTCATGTACCCCGAGGGGCTGATCAAGCCGCTCGACAAGGCGACCTTCGAGCCGCTCTGGACCAAGATGCTCCCCGGCTTCGAATGGCCCTACAAGTGGGCGATGAGCGACGACGGCAGCGAACTGCTCGGCATCATCCAGCGCTTCGGGCCGTACAGCTATGTGGTGAACACCGACAAGATCAGCCGCGAGACGGCGCAGGATGTCGGTTGGGATCTGTTCGTCGACCCGGCGAATGCTGGCAAGTACGGCATCCTCGAGAGCGACGACTGGAACGTCTTCAACATCTGCATTATCGCCGGCTTCGATCCTTTCAAGGAGCACACCGACGACGAGGTGGCGAAGTTCACTGAAACGGCGAAGAAGGTGTTCGGCGGCGCCAAGCTGGTGGGCGACATCGCCACCATGAACCAGGCGCTGGTCGCCGGCGAGATCGACTTCCACATGACCGGCGGCACCTACAGCGCGTCGCCGGCCCGTGCCGACGGCTATCTCAACATCCGCGGCATCACCCCGAACAAGGGGCCGATGGAAGGCGGGAAGGGCGGTATCGCCTGGATCGAGGTCACTTCGACCGTCAACAACCCGCAGCTCTCGCCGCTGGCGTCGGAATTCCTCCAGTACGTCCACCAGCCGGAGGTCGCGCACAGGGTGGCCTTCGCCGAGGGCACGTTCAACCCGGTGACGCAGATGGGCGATCCCGAGTGCTTCAAGCTCTTCACGCCGGACGAGCTCGAGGCGATCCAATGGGACAGCCTCGACGAGGAAATGTCGCGCTGCGTCGAGTACGACATCGTTCCCGACTATGCGAAGCTCCTTGACCTGATGACCGCAGCCAAGCGCGAGGCATCGGGCGGCTAGCAGGGTTCCACGGACGGAGCAGCAGCGTTCCCTCTCCCCTTTTGGGAGAGGGCCAGGGTGAAGGGCTCCGGGGCTACGGCTGTCGTGGCTGTCGCGGGCAGGAGCGGATTTCGAGGTCAGCAATACCGTGAAGTGCCACAGCCGAGTCCTTGCAACGGCCGCGTCTCTCTCCCTCACCGCGACCCGCTCCCACAAGGGGAGGGTGGGCGCAGGCTCGATGGCCTCGGGCCAGTCCTGGCGAGCGGGGCGCTGATGGCGCCCTCCAACGGCACGATCCTCCTCCTCAAGGGGCTGACCAAGACCTTCTCGGGGCATAACGCGGTCGACCATATCGACCTCGAGATCCGCGAGGGCGAGATGTTCACCATCGTCGGCCCGTCGGGGAGCGGCAAGACCACGCTCCTGCGCATGCTCGCCGGCATGGAGACGCCGACCTCGGGCGACATCATCCTCCGCGGGACACGGATCAACGACATCCCGGCCAACAAGCGGCCGACCTGCATGGTGTTCCAGTCGCTGGCGCTGTTTCCGCACAAGGACGTCGGCGACAACATCGAATTCTCGCTGAAAATCAGGGGCGTCGACAAGGCGGCGCGGAAAGCGAAGGCGCTGGAGTTGATGCGGCTCCTCCGATTGCCGGACCATTATTACGGCCGGGCGGTGAACCGCATCTCCGGCGGCGAACGCCAGCGGGTGGCGCTCGCCCGCGCGCTCGCCTTCGATCCGGAAATCCTGTTCTTCGATGAGCCGCTTTCGGCGCTCGATTACAAGCTGAGGAAGACGCTCGAGAAGGAACTCAAGGATATCCATCGCGAGACGAGGAAGACCTTCGTCTACATCACCCACAGCCTCGAGGAGGCGATGGTGATGAGCGACCGGATCGGCGTGATGCGGGACGGCAAGCTTGTGCAGATCGGCTCCCCTCAGGAAATCTACACCGCGCCCACCTCCAAGTTCGTCTCGGAGTTCATCGGCGACGTGAATGTCTTGCCCGTCGCGGTACTGCCGTCGGGACGGCTCAAGGCCGAGGCGATTGCGCACGAACTTGTCGCCCCGACCGCGGCGAACGGCGTAGGCCGAACCGGTTATCTGGTGGTGCGGCCGGAGTTCCTGCGGTTCATCGAGAAGCCGGGCGACGCCGACAACCACGTCGTCGGCCGCCTCTACAATGAATATGCCCTCGGCTCGCGCATCCAGTACCAGGTGCGGGTCGGGGAACTGGTCTTCGTCCTGGAGAAGCTGCGCCATGAGGCCTTCGCCGGCGGACTCGACCAGGAAGTGATCATCGGCTGGAACGCCGCCGACTCGATCGTGGTGCCCGATACATGATGGCCGGGAGGCGGCGATGAGTTCGGCGACCTCGGCCGAGGCCCGGCGCTTCCGCATCCCGGCGGGATTGCGGGCCGCGCTGCCGGTGCTCGTGTTTCTGCTCGTCGGCTTCGCGGCGCCGCTGCTTGCGGTGATCGGCTTCTCCTTCATGCCGCCCCGCACCTTCGGGCTCGACCATGCGCCGACGCTCGAGAACTACGTCACCATCTTCGAGTCGACGACCTATATCTCGCTCCTGTGGTCGCTCGGCCTCGCCGCGGCGACCGTGCTGATCCTCATCGTCATCTCCTACCCCGTGGCGTACGGGCTGGTGCGGGTCTTCGGCCGCTGGTCGACGCTGGTCACGCTGCTCTTCGTCATACCGCTGTTCGTCTCGGAGAACGTGCGCCTCTACGGCTGGGTGCTGTTCCTGATCAAGAACGGCGTGCTTCTCGGCACGCTCAAGACGTTCTTCGGCGTCGAGCCGGACAGCATGCTGTTCACCACCGGCGCGATCCTCCTCGGCATGGTCTACGTCTACCTGCCGTTCATGCTGTTCCCGCTCACCCTCGGCATCTCGATGGTGCCGAACGACGCGCGCGAGGCTGCGACCGACCTCGGCGCGAGTCGCTGGCAGGTGTTCAAGGAAGTCGAACTGCCGCTCTCGGCCCCGGGCCTGATGATAGGCTGCCTTCTGACCTTCGTTCTCGCCGTCGGCGCCATCGCCGAGTACAAGGTGCTCGGCGGCCAACAGGTGATCCCGATAACCCACGATATCGAGATTGCATTCACCTACGCCCAGAACTGGCCGCTCGGCGCGGCGCTCGCCGTGCTCCTGATGCTGATCGTCGGCGTGTTGGTGCTGATTGCGCTCCGCCGCTTCGACCTCGACCGGTTCCTCGGGAGGCGGTGATGGAGACCCGCGCCTCCCGCGTCCGTCATGCCCTGATCGTGGTCTGGCTGCTGGCGATGATTGCCTTCGTCTATCTGCCGAGCGTCGCGATCACGCTCGCCTCGCTCACCTCGAGCCGCTACTTCACCTTCCCCATCCCGC